>NZ_LDJJ01000018.1 GCF_001431465.1 Stenotrophomonas terrae
GCTGTGGCTGTGGCTGTGGCTGTGGCTGTGGCTGTGGCTTTGGCTTTGGCTGTGGCTTTGGCTTTGGCTGTGGCTGTGGCCTTCGCTGTGGCTTCGGCTATTCCCTTCTCCCGCTTGCGGGGGAAGGTGCCCGGAGAGCGGATGGGGGGGAGGCTTTCGAGCTTCGGAAGCAATTGCCTCAGTTCACCCTCAGTACTTCGCCCTGCCCTCACCCCAACCCCTCTCCCGCAGGCGGGAGAGGGGCTTAAGCAAAAAAGCAAAAACAAACGCCACCTTTCGGTGGCGTTTGTTTTTCATCACGTCAAACCAAGCATCACTTCTTGCTCAGCTGCTCCCACAGGAAGCTATACGCCAATGCCGACATATGCGCAGCCTGTGCATTGTTTGCCGCACCACCATGGCCGCCTTCGATGTTCTCGTAGTAGGTCACGTCCTTGCCTGCATCGATCATCTTGGCCGCCATCTTGCGGGCGTGGCCCGGGTGGACACGGTCATCGCGGGTGGAGGTGGTGAACAGCACCGGCGGGTAGTTCTTGGCCGGGTCAAACAGGTGGTACGGCGAGAAGGTCTTGATGAATTCCCAATCGGCCGTATCCGGGTTGCCGTACTCGGCCATCCACGAGGCACCGGCCAGCAGGTGGCTGTAGCGCTTCATGTCCAGCAGCGGAACCTGCACCACCACCGCACCAAACAGCTCCGGGTACTGGGTCAGCATGTTGCCGGTCAGCAGACCGCCGTTGCTGCCGCCCTGCACACCCAGGTGCTTGGCCGAGGTGATGTTGCGGCTGACCAGATCCTGCGCCACCGCCGCCATGTCCTCATAGGCCTTGTGGCGGTTCTGCTTCAGCGCCGCCTGGTGCCAGCGCGGGCCGTACTCGCCACCGCCGCGGATGTTGGCCACCACATAGACGCCGCCCTTGTCCAACCAGGCGCGGCCCATGCCGCCGGAATAACCCGGGGTCAGCGAGATTTCAAAGCCACCGTAGCCGTACAGCAGGGTCGGGTTGGAACCGTCCAGCTTCATGGCCTTGTCGTGCACCACGAAGTACGGCACGCGGGTGCCGTCCTTGCTGGTGGCAAAGTGCTGCTCGATCACCTTGTCGCTGGCATCGAAGAACGCCGGCATGGTCTTGAGCACTTCCGGCTGCTTGCCGATTTCGGCCAGGGCCAGCGTGGTCGGGGTCAGGTAGTCGGTGACGGTCATCCACACCGCGTCGCTTTCATCGGCGTCCACCGCGCCAACACCAATGGTGCCGAAGGCCGGTGCACCGGTGAAATCGCTGCTCACCCAACCATCCTTGCCGTGGGTCAGTACTTTCAGGCGATTCTTGACGTCGTCCAGCACGTTCAACACCACGTGCGACTTGGTCCAGGTGACGCCGGCCAGCGAGGTGGTCTCGGTGGGCGCGAACAGCACGTCGAACTCGCGCTTGCCGGCCATGAAGTCATCAAATTTGGTTGCCAGCAGCGAGCCAGCAGCATAGGTCTTGCCGCCCACGGTCCACGGCTCGCGCAGTTCCAGGGTCAGCCATTCGCGGCGCACACCCTTCTCGGCCGAGTTCGGCGCGTCGACCTTGGTCAACTTGCCATCGGCGCCGATCACGAACAGCTCGTTGTTGTAGAAGGCAATGGTGCGGCTGACGAAGTTGCGCTCGAACCCCGGCGTGTCGTCGTGCATCGCCGCGATGTACATGTCTTCCGGCTTGCCTTCATACACCGGGGTAGCGGCGGTGATCGGGGTGCCGCGCTGCCAGCGCTTGACCACGCGCGGGTAACCGGAGGTGGTCATCGAGCCCGGGCCGAAGTCGGTGTAGACGAAGACGTTGTCCTGGTCGATCCAGCCCAGGCCGCCCTTGGCCTCGGCGCGGAAGAAACCGTCCTTGATCCAATCCTTCTTGGAGATGTCGAACTCGCGGGTGACATCGGCGTCAGCGCCGCCGCGCGACAGCGCGATCAGGCAGCGGTTGTATTCCGGGCGCAGGCAGTTGGCGCCATGCCATACCCAGTTCTCACCCTCGGCCTTGTTCAGCGCGTCCAGGTCCAGCACGGTTTCCCACAGCGGCTCGGCCTTGCGGTATTCCACCAGCGTGGTCCGGCGCCATACGCCGCGCTCGTGCTGCTTGTCCTTCCAGAAGTTGTAGTAGTAGTCGCCAATCTTCTCCACGCCCGGGATCTTGGCGTCCGAATCCAGCACCTCGCGGATGCCAGTCTCCATCGCCTTGAACTGCGGGGTCACGGCCAGGCGGCCTTCGGACTTGGCGTTCTGCTCCTTCACCCAGCCCAGCTGTTTGTCGCCGGTGACGTCTTCCAGCCAGGCGTACGTGTCCTGGGAATCGTCAGCGGCCATGGCGGCCCCGGCCAGGCCGGAAGAAAGCAGGCCTGCCACAAGGCAGGCGGAGGTGAGTCGAGACATGTTGGCTCCATGCGGTCATAAGCCGCGAACGCTAGCACAGGCCCTGCCCCATCCCCACGTGTCGAAGGTCAGGCCGCCTGTGGCAGGCGGCGCCGGGCCGGACGGCGGCCACGGGTGGCCTGCGGGCCGCGCCGGCGCGGTTTGGCGTGGCGGTTCCGCCAGGCTGCGGGTAGGCGAAAGCGGTACAGCGCCCACCATGCGCTCAGCGGCATGCCCAGCAGCCACAGCGGCAGCCAGCCGATCCATTGGCTGTGGCCGCGGGCCGCCGGCCACACCAGCAGCAGTGCCAGGCCAGCCAGCGCCGCCTGCCTGACGCAGCGCAGCACACGCGGATCGGGCGCTTCCTGCGGGTTAAGACGGGATGACGATGCAAGCGGCTTGGTCATGACGTTCTCCGGCAACATGGCTGTGTTGGAGTGCATCCTCGGCGGCCGCCATCTCACAGACTGCGACCTGCCATTGACGCGCCCATCGCTGGCCGTCGAACATGCTGCCCTGACCTGCACTGGTGCCCTGCCCGTAATGCGACCAATTCCTGTTTTCCTGTCTGCCGTGTTGTTGAGCCTTGCCCTGCCGCTGACCCCGGCCCACGCGCAGGAGGCTGCCCCGACGGCAACGACGGTGGAGGAAGGAATCGCCGAGGGCCCGATTGACCTGCAGCGCTTCATGGGCCGCTGGTATGTGATTGGCCGCGTGCCGAACTTCGTCGAGCGCGGCCATGTGGCCAGCGTCAATACCTATACCCTGCGCGACGACAACAAGGTCGCCATCCACTACCAGTTCCGCGAAGGCTTTGCCGAGCCGGCAGAGGAAATCGACATCCGCGCCAAGGTCGACGAAGACAGCGGCAACCGCCGTTGGCGCACCTGGTTCTACCGCGTGGTGCCCACCCACACCCGCATCCTGGAAGTGGCACCGGACTATTCCTGGGCATTGATTGGCTACCCAGGCCGCGAAATGGCCTGGATCTTCGCCCGCACGCCGGACATGGACAACGCTACCTACCGCCAGCTGGCCACCCGCCTGCGTGACAAGTACGACGTCAACACCGACAAGCTCAAGCGCGTGCCGCAGCACCCACAGCAGGTGGACAAGCTGGGCTTTGAAGTGCCGAACAAGAAGTAAAAGCAGCAGATGTAGTGCCGAGCCATGCTCGGCAGGGGCTTTCCCAGCGCCACATCGGATATGCAATCTGCAGGAGCGGCGCGAGCCGCGAAACTGGCGTTCCAGCAGCCAGCCAACAGCTAACCCCTCCCCTACGCCTCCGGCGCAAGGGAGGGAGCGTAGTGCCGAGCCATGCTCGGCAGGGGCTTTCCCAGCGACCCCTCAGATTTTTGATATGTGGGAGCGGCGTAAGCCGCGAAGCCGGCGTTCCAGCAGCCAGCCAACAGCCACCCCCTCCCCAACCCTCCCCTACGCCTCCGGCGCAAGGGAGGGAGCGTAGTGCCGAGCCATGCTCGGCAGAGGCTTTCCCAGCAACCCTTCAGATTTTTGATATGTAGGAGCGGCGTAAGCCGCGAAGCTGGCGGAAAACGACGGCTACACAGCCTAAAACCAGAGCCTCCCCCCATCCGCCCTGCGGGCACCTTCCCCCGCAGGCGGGAGAAGGGACAAGGTTTGCTGCAATCTGAAGATTCACTGCAGTCTCAATGCTCGCTGCAATCTCAGGATTCGCTGCAATCTCAGTGCACAGGTAACGCTACTGTCGAGCATCGCCCGGCACTACGCTCCCTCCCTTGCGCCGAAGGCGTAGGGGAGGGCTGGGGAGGGGTTGTGGCTGTTCGCTGCCTGCCGGAACGCCCTCTTCGCGGCTTATGCCGCTCCTACAGATTCCATAGCCGATGCGGTGCTGGGAAAGCCTCTGCCGAGCATGGCTCGGCACTACAACTGCGGGTTATCTGCCGAGCATGGCTCGGCACTACAACCGCGGGCTTATCCGCCCGGCTTGGCCGTCTCTATCACCACGCCCATCTGCTTGCCGGCCTCGGCCAGCCTGACCTTCTTGCCGTCACTGCGGGCGATCAGATAGTCGGCTGCTACCCAGCCGCTCTTGCCGTCGGCGCGTACGTTGCACCATTGCAGATCGGCCAGGCAGCGCTGTACTTCCACCGTGGTACCCACCGGCAGCACTGCCAGGCGCTCGGCGCGCTGGTCCGGCGCGCTGCGCAGGTTCAAGCCATTGCTGACCTGGGCGGCGGGCTCATTGATGCGCGGTTGGAACCACAACACCGCGCCGATGATGGCCGCGCAGGCTGCGACGCGGGTGATTAGCCGGGGCATGTCGTATAGATCGGGGAATACCTGCCCCCAAGCTTGATCCTCATCGTCCCGGCTGACCAGCCCCGGCCGTGGCCGGTGTTCAGGCAGTCATGCCGCTATGCCGCAACAAGGCGTCAATCTGCGGTTCACGGCCACGGAATGCGCGGAAGTTCTCAGCCGCGCTGCGACTGCCACCGCGCGACAACACCTCGTCGCGGAAACGGGCACCGGTCTCGGCCAATGCGCCTGGCGCCTCCTCGAAGGCGGCATAGGCATCGGCGCTGAGCACCTCGGCCCACTTGTAGCTGTAGTAACCGGCCGCATAGCCACCCGCGAAGATATGGCTGAACTGGTTGGCAAAGCGGTTCCAGGCCGGCGGGATGTTCACCGCCACCTCGTCACGCACGCGCTCCAGCAGCTGCAGCACGCTTTCCTGTTCCGGCTGGTACTGGCTGTGCAGCAACATGTCGAACAGACCGAACTCCAGCTGGCGCACGGTGAACATGCCGCTCTGGAAGTTCTTGGCCGCCAGCATCTTGTCGAACAGTTCACGCGGCAGCGGCACGCCGGTGTCGACGTGCGCGGTCATCGCCTGTACCTGTTCCCATTCCCAGCAGAAGTTCTCCATGAACTGGCTGGGCAGTTCCACCGCATCCCATTCCACGCCATTGATACCGGCAACGGCCAGCTCGCCGATGCGGGTCAACAGCTGGTGCAGGCCGTGGCCCATTTCGTGGAAGACGGTGGTGACTTCGTCATGGCTGAAGGTTGCCGGCTTGCCATCGTTGCCACGGCCGAAATTGCAGACCAGGTAGACCAGCGGCGTCTGCACACCGGCAGCGGTGACGCGGCGGTTGCGGCAATCGTCCATCCACGCACCACCGCGCTTGCCTTCGCGCGCGTACAGGTCCATGTAGAACTGGCCGACCAGCGCACCATCGGCGCCCACCAGGCGATAGAAGCGCACGTCTTCGTGCCAGACCGGAGCGCTGTCCTGCTCGACCTTGAGGCCGTACAGGCGCTCGATCACGCCGAACAGGCCGGCCAGCACCTTGGGCTCGGTGAAGTACTGCTTCACTTCCTGCTCGGAATAGCTGTAACGCGCCTGCTTGAGCTTCTCGGCCACATAGGCCAGGTCCCAGGCCTGCAGTTCATCCATGCCCAACTGCTCGCGGGCGAAGGCCTCCAGCTCGGCGCGGTCGCGCTGCGCATAAGGCTTGGCACGTGCAGCCAGATCACGCAGGAAGCTCAGCACCTGCGGGGCATCGCTGGCCATCTTGGTGGCGATGGAATACTCGGCGTAGTTGTCGAAACCCAGCAATGCGGCCAGTTCGGCGCGCACGGCGAGAATGCGATCGATATTGCCGGTGTTGTCCAACGCGGCGTCGCCGAACTCCGATGCGCGCATGGCATGGGCGCGATACAACTGCTCGCGCAGCGCACGGTTGTCGGCGTAGGTCTGCACCGGCAGGTAGCACGGCATCTGCAGGGTCAGCTTGTAACCGTCGCGGCCATCCTTCTGCGCGGCCGCGCGGGCACTGGCAATCACATCATCGGGCAGGCCCAGCAGGTCGTCGGCCACATCCACGTACAAGGCAAACGCGTCACCGGCATCCAGCACGTTCTGCGAGAACTTCGCCTGCAGCCCGGACAGCTCTTCCTGCAATTCGGCAAACCGCGCCTTGCCGGCATCGTCGAGCTCGGCACCGCCCAGGCGGAAATCGCGCAATGCGTTTTCCAGCGCCTTGCGCTGTGCCTGGTCATAGCCTGCTGCTTCCGGCGCGGCGGCCAACAGCTTGTACTGCGCGTACAGCGCCGGGTTCTGCGCAACGGAACTGCCGAAGCGGCTGATCCTGGGCAGGTTGGCGTTATAGGCCTCGCGCAGTTCGAGGGTATTGACCACCGCCTGCAGGTGCGAGACCTGGCCCCAGGCGCGATACAGCCGCTCGGTAGCGTCATCCAGCGGCACCACGAATGCCTCCCAGCTCACCGGCGCCACCGTTTCGGCGGCCTTCACCGCGGCTTCGGCCTCGGCCAGCAGCACATCGATGGCCGGGGTGACATGTTCGGCGCGGATCGCGTCGAAACGCGGCAGGCCGGAGAAATCGAGCAGGGGATTGGGGGTATTCACGGCATTCCTTCAAACAGGTCCGGCTACGCCGGTATCAACCTTGATATGGCGACGCTTCCAGCCAGGCACAAGGCAGGTCGGGCATGCCTTGCCCGGCAACGGCGGTGGCCACTACCGCATCGGCGCTGGCTACCTCGATGCCCTGCTGGGTGTACCAGTCCGGGTTGTAATAGCTGTGCGCGTAGCGCTCGCCGGCATCGCACAGGATGCTGACGATGGAGCCGTCACGCCCGGCCTGGCGCATCTGCTGCGCCGCGTACAGCACGCCCATGAAATTGGTGCCGGTGGAACCGCCAACGCGGCGCCCCAGGCTGGCACTGACATGACGCATCGCCGCCAGGCTCAGCGCATCACTCACCTTGACCATCGCATCCACGCAGGTGGGGATGAAGCTGCGTTCAACGCGAGGACGACCGATGCCTTCCACGCGCGACCCGCCTTCGCAGGTCATGGTGCGCCAGTCGCGGCCTTCCAGCGCGGCGCAGTAGCCGTCATAGAAGACCGACACTTCCGGATCGGCACAGAGGATGCGGGTATCGTGCCGGCGATAGCTGACGTAGCGGCCCAGGGTGGCGGCGGTGCCGCCGGTACCGGGGCTGCAGACGATCCATTCCGGCACCGGATGCGGCTCTTCGGCCATCTGCTTGAAGATGGACTCGGCGATGTTGTTGTTGGCGCGCCAGTCGGTGGCGCGCTCGGCGTAGGTGAATTGGTCCATGAAGTGGCCGCCGGTTTCGCGCGCCAACCGCTCGGATTCGCCGTTCAGGTCACAGGCGCGCTGCACCAGATGGCAGCGGCCGCCGTGGAACTCGATGGCGGCGATTTTTTCCGGCGAGGTCGTGGCCGGGATCACCGCGATGAACGGCAGGCCCAGCAGGCGCGCGAAATAGGCCTCGGACACGGCGGTGGAACCGCTGGAAGCCTCGATCACCGGGCCGCCCTCCCGCAACCAGCCATTGGCCAGCGCATACAGGAACAACGAGCGCGCCAGACGGTGCTTGAGGCTGCCGGTCGGATGGCTGGATTCATCCTTCAGATAGACATCGATGCCGGGGAAGCCGGGCAGATCGACGGGAATCAGATGGGTATCGGCCGAACGGTTGTAGTCGGCTTCAATCTTGTGGATGGCCGCCGCCACCCAAGCACGCTGGGACATGGATCGCCACTTCATTGGTGAAAGCTGGAGTGGATTCTACTTGCTTGGCTTGCCGGGGGATGGGCAATAGCTACTGCCAGAGCCAGAGCCAGAGCCTTACCCCTCCCCAGCCCTCCCCTGCGCCTGCGGCGCAAGGGAGGGGGTAGAAGCGCCGGCGTCGGTCAATTTATCGGGGAGTCTACCTCCTCCCTTGCGCCGCAGGCGCAGGGGAGGATTGAGGAGGGGTGCTTTGGCTTTGAGATGCGTAACAGAACCGGCTCCACCCCAACCCACCTGCGTACCGGCTCTCCCCAACCATTCAGCCCAGCCCCTACTCAGGAATGTTATGGTTCAGCCTCGCTTCCAACCGCAAAGCCCGTGCCGCGCATCCTGCTGCCCCTGCTGCTGTGCCTGACCCTGATCGCTGGTGCGGTCGGTTCGGTGTGGTCTGCAACGGCGATGGCCATGCCAATGCAGGCGATGACGATGGCGATGACGATGGAAGACGGCGACAGCGCACACGACTGTTGCCACCAGGAAGAAGCAAACCTGCAATGCGACAGCGGCGACGCCGACAAGGCCCCCTCGCCCTGCGCCAGCGGTGACAGCTGCGACTGCAAACAGCATTGCAACATGCTGCCCAGCGTCGCGATGACGCGGCTTGCACCAATGCGTCATGCATTGGCGCCAATGCCAGCACTACCCTCCCGCGACGACGTGGCCCCAGGCCAGCTCAACCGCCCTCCCATCGCCTGAAGCCGGCGCCTGTGCGCCCTGCAGATACCTGTGCCGTGGCCTTCGCCCTGGCGCATCCCTGATCTGTTCAGGACATGCAGCACCGCATCGTGATGCGGCTGCATGACCGGGAGTTCCACATGTCATCTGATTTTCTTTCCGACCCGCGCTCGGCGCTGTCGCGACGTCGTTTCGTGCAGGGCCTGGCCATTGGCGGCGTCGTCGCCGGTGCCGGCCTGGCCCGCATTCCACAGGCCTTCGCCGCCGGCAGCGCCATGGCAGTGCCGCCGGTTGAGCTGCGCGGTACCGAGCTGAGCCTTGCGATTGGCCGCTCGGCAGTCAATTTCACCGGCCGCACCCGCCCCGCCATCACCGTAAATGGTTCCTTGCCGGCGCCGATCCTGCGCCTGCGTGAGGGCGATACGGTCAACCTGCGCGTGGCCAATACGCTCACCGACGAAATGACCTCCATCCACTGGCACGGCATCCTGCTGCCGGCCAACATGGACGGTGTGCCGGGCCTGAGCTTCAACGGCATCGCGCCGGGCGAGGCCTACCAGTACCGCTTCCAGCTCAAGCAGTCCGGCACCTACTGGTACCACAGCCATTCGATGTTCCAGGAACAGGCCGGCCTGTATGGCGCGCTGATCGTCGACCCGCTGGCACCGCCGCCGTACCACTTCGACCGCGAGCACGTGGTCATGCTCTCGGACTGGACCGACATGGATCCCACTGCGCTGTTCCGGCGCATGAAGAAGATGCCGATGCATGACAACACCTACCAGCGCACGGTCGGTGACTTCATGCGTGACGCGCGCAAGGACGGCCTGCGCGAGACGCTCAGCGACCGTGGCATGTGGGGCCGGATGCGGATGACCCCGTCCGACCTGTCCGACATCAATGCCCACACCTATACCTATCTGATGAACGGCACTGCGCCGGCCGGCAACTGGACCGGCCTGTTCCGCAGCGGTGAGAAGGTGCTGCTGCGCTTCATCAACGGCTCGGCGATGACCTACTTCGATGTCCGCATTCCCGGCCTGAAGATGACCGTGGTAGCCGCCGACGGCCAGTACATCCATCCGGTCAGCATCGACGAGTTCCGCATCGCCCCGGCCGAAACCTTCGACGTGATCGTCGAGCCGACTGGCCAGGATGCCTTCACCCTGTTCGCCCAGGACATGGGCCGCACCGGCTATGCCTGCGGCACCCTGGCCACGCGCCAGGGCCTGCAGGCGCCGATTCCGCAGATCGATCCGCGCCCGCTGCTGACCATGAGCGATATGGGCCACGACATGGGCAGCCATGGCGACCATGCCGGCATGGAAGGCGGTTGCGGTGCCAACATGGGCGCCAAGGGCATGGAGGGCGGCTGTGGCGCCGCGATGGGCCACGATGCACATGCCGGCCACGGCGCGGCGGCGGGCGACAAATCGCCCAAGCACAAGCCCAGTGAAGCGGGCAATCCACTGATCGACATGCAGACCTCGGCCACCGAGCCCAAGCTCGATGACCCCGGCATCGGCCTGCGTGACAACGGCCGCAAGGTACTCACCTATGGCGCGATGCGGTCCTTGTTCGAGGACCCGGATGGGCGCGAGCCCGGCCGCGAGATCGAACTGCATCTCACCGGTCATATGGAAAAATTCGCCTGGAATTTCGACGGCATTCCGTTTGCCGGCGCCGAGCCGATCCGCCTGAACTACGGCGAGCGGATGCGCATCGTGCTGGTCAACGACACCATGATGCAGCACCCGATCCACCTGCACGGCGTGTGGAGTGACCTGGAAAACGCCGATGGCGAATTCCAGCTGCGCAAGCACACCATCGACATGCCACCGGGTACGCGCCGCAGTTACCGCGTGCGGGCAGATGCCTTGGGCCGCTGGGCCTTCCACTGCCATCTGCTGTACCACATGGAAGCGGGCATGATGCGCGAAGTGAGGATCGACGCATGAAGACCTTCTCTCACTCCCTGCTGTTCATTGCATTGGCCGCCAGTGGCAGCGCATTCGCGCAGGACCCGCATGCCGGGCATGCGGGGCACGGCGCTGAAGCCAAGCCGGCAGGGGATCCACATGCCGGGCACACCATGCCCAAGGCCAAGGCGGCCGATCCGCATGCCGCACACCGGGGCCATGGCGAAAAGGCCAAGGCTGCTGATCCGCATGCAAGCCACTCCATGCCGAAGGCGGAAGATCATTCCAGCCACGGCGCGACAGCTGATCCACACGCGGGGCATGCAATGCCTGTCGATCCGCATGCGGGCCATGCAATGCCCGCCGATCCGCATGCCGGGCACAACATGCAGGGCAGCAGCGCCAGCACGACGCCGCGTGAGCCTATCCCGACGCCCACCAAGCAGGACTTCGACGACGCCTTCCCGGTGTTGAAGCCGCATGCAATGGAGCACGCACCGTCGTTCAACAGCCTGGTGGTGTTCGACCACCTGGAAGCCTGGGACAACGCGCATGGCAGCGGCCAGGCCTGGGGCATCGATTCCTGGTTCGGCAATGACATCAACCGCCTGTGGATCCGCAGCGAAGGCGAGCGCAGTAACAGCGCACTCGGCGATTGGTCGGTGGACGCGCTGTACGGGCATTCGATCTCACCGTGGTGGGACGTGGTAGCCGGTGTGCGGCAGGACAACAACCGGGAATCGCCGGACCTGACCCGCGCCGCCTTCGGTCTGCAGGGCATGTCGCCGTACAAGTTCGAAGTCTCGGCGATGGCCTATATCGGTGGGCCGCGCAAGGCCGAGCTGGCCTTCGAGGTCGAGTACGACGTGCTGTTGACCAACCGCCTGATCCTGCAGCCGGTGGTGGAAGCCAGCATCGTGGCCGATGACGATCCGCGCCGTGGCGTGGGCAAGGGCCTGAGCAGCGTGGAGGCAGGCCTGCGCCTGCGCTACGAGATCACCCGCAAGTTCGCACCGTATGTGGGTTTCGTGCACGAGCGCGCGTTCGGCGATACCGCCGACCTGCACCGTGACGCCGGCGAAGGCGTGAGCGAATCACGCTGGGTGGCCGGCGTGCGCTTCTGGTTCTGATGCGTCGGGATGGCGTCGTATGCCGGCGCCATCCTCACTCTCCCTACAAGGAATGAATTCGATGAAATTCTTTATCCAGGCCGCGCTGATCGGCGCGATCACCCTTGCTTCGATTTCCATCGCGCAGGCCCAGCATGCCGGCCATGAGCATCACGCACCGGCAGCCAAGCCCGCTGCGAAGGCACCGCAGGCCGATGCAGCGGCAACGTTCACGCGCTTCGACACCAACAAGGATGGCTTCATCAGCCGTGAGGAACTGCCCAGCGGTCACCCGCTGCTGCCGCACTTCGGTATGAGCGATGGCAACCGCGATGGCAAGCTGGATGCCAAGGAATTCGCGCGCGGCCTGTCGATGCTGTAACCCCCTTTTGCCGCACCGGCCAGTGGTCGGTGCGGCGCACTGCCCAAGGAATCAAGATCATGAAAATTCGTTCAAAGCCGATGTTGTCGCTGCTTGTGCTGGCCGCCGGCACCTTGTTGATCAGCGCCTGCAATGCCAGCCCGTCGACTGCAGCTACGACAACCGCTGCGGCTACTTCTGCGACACCTGCAAAAGCGGTTGAAGCTGCACCGGCCAGCAAGGCCTTGCCGCTGGTGGTGGTACACAAGGACCCGAATTGCGGTTGCTGCGGCGGCTGGGCCGAGCATGTGCAGGCAGCGGGTTTCCCGGTACAGCTCAACGACACCAGCGACATGATGGCGGTCAAGCAGCGGTTGGGAATCGGTGACGGCATGATGTCCTGCCACACCTCCGAGATCGACGGCTATGTGGTGGAAGGCCATGTACCGGTGGAAGACATCAAGAGGCTGCTGGCCGAACGCCCGCAGGCGCGCGGCCTGGTATTGCCGGGCATGCCGGTAGGTACGCCGGGGATGGAGTCGCCGGACGGCTACCGCCAGGCGTTCACGGTTGCTTTGTTGGGCAATGATGGTTCGTTGAGCGAGTTTTCAAAGCACGAGTGACCTGCGCTTGAAGCCCCTCTCCCG
>NZ_LDJJ01000019.1 GCF_001431465.1 Stenotrophomonas terrae
GAGGGTTGGGAGGGGTGCTTCTGCTTCAAGCCTTCGTCTTCAACCCAACTGCGCCTGCGCCCACACCGCCAGCTTCTCGCGCCCGATCTTGGCGTTGTGGCGGATATCGACGGGGAACTCCGGATGCCGCAGGAACGTGCCAATCCCCGCCAACGCGGACCGCGAGGCACCCAACAACCGTAACTGCGATTCCACGGCTGCAGCATCGGCACCGGGCAGCAGCTCGTAGCACAGCACCGGCACCTGCTGGCCCAACGCACCAACACCCACCAACGCAGTCCGCCGCACGCCCGCCACGGTGTTGAACACCGGCTCCACCTGCTCGGTGTACAGCGGCCCGGCGGCCGTCTCGACGCGGTGGGTCTTGCGCCCACAGAACCACAACCGCCCCTCCACATCGAACCAACCCACATCACCCATGCGATGCACGATGCGTTCGTTGCCATCGGCCAGTACTTCGCGGATCTTGGCCGCGGCGGTGGCCTGCGGTCGGTTGAAATAGCTGTCGGTGGTGGTCGGGCCGACCACGGTGATCTCGCCTACCTCACCGGCCGGCAACTCACGCACGCCATTCCAGTCGGCAATCGGCGCATCGGTGATGGCGATGATGCGTACTTCGTTCGGCGCGACCACGCGGCCGACGCAGGTGCCGGCACCGGCCTCGGTCGCTTCCCGCGTATCGACCAGCTCACGGCCTTCGATCACTGCCACCGGCAGGCATTCGGTTGCGCCATACGGGGTCCAGAACTGGCCCTCGGCCGGCATCAGCGAGCGGATCTTGGAGACGATCTGCGGCGGCACCGGCGCGCCGGCCGAGGTCGCGCGGGTCACCGTCGGCAATGGCTGACCATGCTCGGCCAGCACCCGCATCAGCGCCGGTGAACCAAACAGCTGGGTCACCCCGAAACGGGCAATCGCATCATGCAGCTTGCGCGGATCGGCGCTGCCGGGCCGGGTCGGGTCCATGTCCGGAATCACCGAAGTCAGCCCCAAGGCCGGGTCGAACAAGGCGAACGGCGGGAAGGTTGGCAGGTCGATGCCGCCGGGCTGCATGCCGAAGGCATTGCGCAGCAACTCCACCTGGCCGACAAAATGGCGGTGGCGATAGACCACGCCCTTGGGCACCCCGGTGGAGCCGCTGGTGAACAGGATCGCGGCCGTGTCATCCGGAGCTGTTGCAGCCAGCTGGCTACCCGCACCTGCGCCATCGGCCTCGATCCTTGCCAGCGTAGTGCCGCCCCAACCCCAACGCCGGCCTACCGTGACCGTGAGCTTGGCCGAGCGGGCCCAGCCCAGCAGCACCCGCGCGAACTGCGCCAAGGGGATGCCGATGAAGGCCTGTGGCTGCGCCTCGTCCAGGCACTGCTTCAGCGCGCGCTTATCAATGCCCGGGTCCACCAGCACCGGCACCGCGCCGATCTTGAACAGCGCGAACATCAGCAGGAAGAACTCCGGGCCCGGCCGCACCATCACCACGGCGCGGACGCCACGGCCGATGCCATGCGCGGCAAGGCCAGCGGCAATGGCGTCGCTGCGGGCGTCCAGCGTGCGGTAATCCAGGGTCACGTCGTAGGCGGCCATGCCATTGGCGGCCGGCTTGCCCGGGCAGCGGATGGCGATCTGGTCGGGCCGTTCACGCGCCAGCTCGGGCAGGCGCGCGGCGATATTGCAGGTTTCGTTCATCTTCCTATTGTCGCCAATGCAGAAAAATCTTGCGCGCCGGCCGTCAGCGTGGAAAATTTCCCACCTTCCTTTTGTCCTATTGCTGCCGCCAAGGCCGGCATCCCATGCCCCATCCCTGCCTTACCTGCGGCGCCTGCTGCACCCAATACCGCGTTGCCTTCCATTGGATGGAATCGGACGAAGTCACCGAAGGCGGCGTGCCCCACCAGCTGACCCAGCAACTGGACCCGCATCGCCTGTGCATGCAGGGCACCTATTCGGACCCGATCCGCTGCGTGGCGCTGGATTCGGAGATCGGCGTGTACTCGCGCTGCACCATCCACCCCAACCGGCCCAGTGTGTGCCGTGAAGTGGACGCGTCCTGGGAGTACGGCAAGGCCAGCTCGCAGTGCGACCGCGCCCGCATCGCCCATGGCATGCCGGCACTGACCCTGGCCGATTGGCGTTGGCGCGATGGCGCCGACAACGATGACGACCATCCCGACGACAACGGCAACAGCCCGGCCTCACCGCCGAATACGCCAATCGCGGCCTAAGCCACTCGCCTGCCTGGCTTGTTCCCGCGCAGGCAGGAACAGCCGGCAGCGCTGCCTCAAAGCGCCTTGTAACGCCCCCACAGCAGCTCGAACTGCTGGGCGAAGCTGCGCACCAGGTTGCGGTCATTGCTGACCACCAGATTCTCATCGTTGTGCTCGGTCGCGGTGCGGGTCCAGTTGAAGCTGCCATTGGCCAGCAGCTTGCCGTCGAACAGCGCGAACTTGTGGTGCATGTGGTATTCGCTATGGTCCACGCGCACCGGAATATCCGCATCGTGCAGGCGGCGGACGTCGTTGCCGTCGTCGTAGACCTTGTCGTTGTCGCTGATGATGCGCACCACCACGCCGCGTTTGTGCGCGTCCAGAATGACGCTGCTGAGGCGGTCATCGGAAATGGTGAACACACAGATATCCATCGTCTTTTTGGCCCCTGCACAGAGGGCGCGCAGGCGCTGCATGCAGGCATCGCCGGGCGAGAAATAAGTGCTGGTGAGGGTCTCGACCGGGCCGGCATTGGCGTCCAGGGTGCGCACCACCTGCTCAACCCACTTCAGCATTGGCAGCGCTTCGGCGGGATCGGCACCGATCTGTTCGCGGGCGATGTCGAAGGCACGGTTGCGCAGGAAGCGCAGGCGATCGGGCGGAAGTTCCTCGCCCAGTTCGCGTAGCGCCGAGCGTTCCTCGTTGCTCAGAACAAGATCCTGCGCACTGTCACGCAGCTGACGGTCCAGACTGTCGAAATCCATCCTTCACTCCCTGTGCAAAGAAGCACAGAGCTTCGCATACCCAAGTGTGTGTGGGAGCGGCGTAAGCCGCGAGGCTGGTGGAATGGGAGAGGCCACAAGAGCTTACCCCTCCCCAGCCCGTCCGGCCCGAAGGCACAGCCTTCGGTCGTTCATCAGGCCGCGCGCCAGTGGCGCGCAAACTGGCCTTCTTCACCCCCTCCGCCTTCGGCAAGGGGAGGGAGCGTAGTGCCGAGCCATGCTCGGCAGGAGCCTCACCGGTAGAGCCTCTGCCGAGCATGGCTCGGCACTACAGGGCATGGTCTTGTAGGAGCGGCGTAAGCCGCGAGGCTGGTGATGCTTCAGACGGCGAGAAGAACAATCGCACACGTTGTGCGAAGCGCCGGAAATTGGCCTGCTGAATCCAGAGGTGGCCACCGCTGATGTGCCCCTTGCTTCGCGGCTGACGCCGCTCCTACAAAGGCTCTCAAGGCCCCCGTCTCAGCCCAGCGGGTTGCGCTCCAGGAAGGCGCGCACTGCCGGCACGATGACCTCGTGCTTGTCTTCCAGCACATAGTGGTTGGCGTCTTCAAACTCGGTCACTTCAGCCTGCGGCAATGCCTTCTTGAAGCCAGCCAGGAAGTGATGGTCGAAGCAGAAGTCACGCAGGCCCCAGGCGATATACACCGGGCGATCAGCAAACGACGGCAGCGCCGCCGCCGCACGCTCCAGCAACGACCAGGCCTTGTCGGCCGGCGACAGCGGAATGTCCTGCATGAAGCGGATGGTGGAGATGCGGTTGTCCCAGTTGTTGTACGGGGACACATACGCACGCCGCACATCGGCCGGCATGCGCCGGCTCACGCCCAGCCATGAGGCACCGGCGGAGAAGGCATTGAAGGTGCGGATGAACCACTCGCCCGGCTTCCAGTGCCGGCCCATGGCGATCTGCCACGGCATCGGTTTTTCCGGCGGCAGGGGGAACGAGGCGGTATTGGTGATGACCAGACGCTTGACCTGCTCATGGTGCGACAAGGCCCAGCCGAAGCCGATCATGCCGCCCCAATCGTGCACCGCCAGCGTCACCGGGCCGGTGATGCCCAGGTGCTTGAGCAGCGCATCCAGATCGTCCACGCGCGACTGCAGCGTGTACTCGTAGCGGCTGTCGTCAGGCTTGTCGGACAGGCCCATGCCGATGTGATCGGGCACGATGCAGCGGTATTTGTCGCTGAGGCCGTTGACCAGGTGCCGCCACAGATAGCTCCACGAAGGATTGCCGTGCAGCATCACCACCACTTCGCCATCGCGCGGGCCTTCATCGATGTAGTTCATCGACAAACCCGGACGCACTTCGAAACGGTGGGTCTTGCTGGGGTAACCGGGGAGTTTGTTCATCGGGTTGCACCTGCGGCTGCTAAGCCCCTCTCCCGTCGGGAGAGGGGTTGGGGAGAGGGTTGGCCGGAGTGGAGGTGCTTGAACAAGCGCTCCAACCCCAGGCACATGCGTGCTGCGCACGCGCTCCCTCTTCCGCCCTTTGGGCACCTTCTCCCACAAGGGGAGAAGGAAAAACATGCGATCCCGCAGTTCGCGGCAAGGCCGGAACTTACCAGACCACCTCGGCCATCGTGCAGTTCAGGCCCGAGCCAATGCCCATCAGCGCGACGCGGTCGCCCTTCTTGAGCTTGCCCAGCTGACGCAGCTTGCTCAGCACGATCGGTACCGAGGCCGGGCCGATGTTGCCGTGCTCGCCGAAGATGGTCATCACCTTCTTCGGGTCGATGCCGAAGGCCTTGATGAAGGCATTGGTATGCGGCTGGCTGACCTGATGGATCACGAACTGGTCGATCTCGTCCACCGCCCAGCCCAGCGCGACGCGCGTGGCTTCAAAGGTCTTGGTGGCCAGCTTGATGCCTTCGATCAGCAGCATGCGGGTATCGGTGACCATGCGGTCCAGGTTGCCCACGCACAGTTTGTTCCACTGGTTGGCCGCACGGGTCACACCGCCGCGATAACGCGGGGCGTCCGGCACCAGCTCCGAGCGCGCCATCACCATCGCTGCCGCACCGGAACCGGTGGTCAGCGCGGCAACTTCGTCGCGCATCTGCTGGGCGGTGATGTCAGGGGACATCATGCGTTCCAGGGTCTTTTCATAGACCAGGTTGGAGGTTTCGCCATCGACGATCAGGGCGTAATCGATGTCGCCGCGCTCCAACATGAGCGCCGCCATGTCCATGCCATTGATGAAGGCAAGGCAGGCGTTGGCGATGTCGAAGGTGACGCACTCTTCGCCGATGCCCAGGTTGCCGGACACGATCGAAGCAGTGGAAGGCTCCAGGTAATCACGGCTGACGGAGGTATTGACCAGCAGGCCCACCATGTCGGCGGTGATGCCGGCATCTTCCAGCGCCTTGCGGCCAGCCAGCGTGGCGACGTCCGAGGCCTGCGTACCCTGGTCCCAAAGACGGCGCGCATGGATGCCGGCGATATCGCCAAGCACGTCGGCACGAATGCCCAGGCGTTCCAGCGTGGGCTGGAGCCGCTCGTTGATTTCCTTTGAGGTCAGCGTATGCGGCGCATCAATATGCGCCAGTCCCGCGATCGAGACATTTTGAAAAGGCATCAGAAAGCGCCAAGACTCAGGCGAAGGGGTCGCTATTCTAGCCCCTGCGCCTTTTTACCGCATCTTTACAAATCGGCGGCCCGGCGTATGGAGTCGCCGGGACCGTAAGAAGGCCTGAAACCTCAGCGTGGCGGGCACTGGAAGGCGGCAAAGCGCTGGCTGCCATCGGCCGGCTGGCCTGCGGCCTGTATGGCATTGGCACCGGCACTGGGGGCCTCGTTGCGGGCCAGGGTTTCCAGTTCTTCCTGCACGCGCAGCGGGTTGCGGTTGTAGAAACCGACCTTGCTCTTCACCGACACCACGATTTCGCCCTTGGTCACGCAGCCCGGGGCTACCGGACCGGCGGGCAGAACACGTACGGCCTTGCCGCTGGACTCAATCGGCACCCAGGTGCAGGCAGCGGTGCTGGCGATCAGGGCGGACAAAAGCAGGACGCGCATGGACTATTCCTTGTGAAGATCAGCACGGATTGTGCCGGGAATGGATGAACAGGTGGTGATCCCAAGGTTTGGGATGGGCACAAACGGTGGCGGCGGGCCGTGTTTGGCGGGGGATTTGGCAGCGAAAAGCTCACCCCTCCCCAACCCTCCCCTTCGCTACGCGAAAGGGAGGGGGCGAAAACTGTAGTGCCGAGCCATGCTCGGCATGGGGCTTTACCAGCGAACGGCTGCCCTCACCCCAACCCCTCTCCCGCAGGCGGGAGAGGGGCTAACGCACACGGCGGCTTTCGCCCTACCTCTTACTTCTTCTCCACCGGCTTGCCGTCGGCGTCGATCACGGTCACTTCGCCCAGCTTCAGCGCGCGCACCGGGGCTTCGGTCTGCTTCAGGTCGCCTACCACTACCCAGGTCAGCTTGGACGGATCCAGGGTCTTGGCCGCTTCGGCTACCTGCGCCGGGGTCATCGCTTCGATCTCGGCCTTGCGCTTGAACACGTAGTCGTCCGGACGGCCATAACGCACGATGCCGCCGATGGTGCTCATCACCGCCGATGCGGTCTCGTAGGCACCGGGCAGGCTCAGCGTCTGGATGTTGCGGATGCGGCTGACTTCGGCATCGGTGGGCGGGCGCTGGCCGCTGGCGAACTGGCTGATCTCGGCGTTCATTTCCTTCATCGCCTCACCGGTCTTGTCGATCTGCACCGGTGCAACCGCCATCCACGGGCGCTGGCCCAGGGCATTGGAGGCCGACGAACGCGCGCCGTAGGACCAATGCTTGTCCTCACGCAGGTTCATGTTCAGGCGCGAGGTGAAGTCACCACCCAGCACGCCATTGGCGATGTCGAAACGGGTGGTGCCCGGGTCCATCGTCGACGGCGCTACTTCACCGGCGAACAGGTTGGCCTGCACCGCGCCCGGCTGGTCGATCAGGAACACGCGTGCGGTCTGCGGACGGTCCACATTGTTCGGGGCCTGCACCTTGGGTGCGGCGCCCTCGCCCTTCCAGTCACCGAAGCTGCGTTCCAGCAGCGGCACGATGTCCTTCAAGGTGGTGTCGCCGACCACGATCAGGGTGGCGCCTTCCGGACGCAGCCACTGCTTGTGGAAGGAGGTCAGGTCTTCGCGGGTCAGCGACTGGATCGCCGCTTCGTTGCCGCTGCCGGTGAACGGAATCGCATACGGGTGGCCAGCGCCGTACAGCAGCGGCGGCAGCACGCGCATCGCCACTGCATTGGGCTGGGCCTTTTCCTGCTGGATGCCGGCAATCCAGGTGGCCTTGATGCGGTCGATCTCGTTCTGGTCGAAGCGCGGCGCGCGCACCACGTCGGCATACAGTGCCAGCGACGGTGCCAGGTTCTCCTTCAGTGCCGACAGATACACGCTGGAACCATCCAGCGAAGCGCCGGCATTGACGCTGGCACCCAGGCGTTCAACCGCATCGGCGAACGCCAGCGAGCCGAGCTGGCCAGCGCCTTCGTCCAGCATGCCCATGGTGAAGTTGGCGGTGCCCGGCTTGCGGCCCTGGTCGGCGGTGAAGCCACCCGGGAATTCATAGCTGAACTGCACCACCGGAATATCGTGGCGCTCGGCCAGCACCACCTTGGTGCCGTTCTTCAACGTGGCGCGCTGCAGCTGCGGGAACTTCAGCTCCGGGAAGCTGGTGGTCTTGGGCACGCCGGCGCTGCGGTCCACCTGGCTTGGCAGCGTGGTGTACTTGGGGTCCACGGCCGGCACGTTGAACGGTGCCGGCTTGACCGAGGGCAGCTCGGCCAGGGCAACACGCTCGCCCGGCTCGACCACGATGGTGTGGTCGCCCACGCCCAACCACTTGGCACCGGCCGCCTTTACATCAGCCGCGGTGGCAACATCCACATTGGCCAGCGAGGTGCGGAAGCAACCCGGGTTGCCTTCATAGACGGCGCACTGGGCCAGCGCGTCGGCCTTGCCGCCGAAACCGCCGATGCGTTCGATGCCGCGCACGAAGCCGGCACGCGACTGCACCTTGGCACGTTCGAGTTCATCGGCGGTCGGGCCTTCGGCGATCAGGCGCTTGAGCTCTTCGTCGATGGCCTTCTCAACCCTGGCCGGATCAACGCCCTGCTTGACCGTGGCGATGATCAGGAAGTTTGAACCCAGCTGCGAGGCATCGGTCATCGCGCTGATGTTGTCCACCAGCTTGTCGTTGTGCAGCAGGCGCTGGTCCAGACGCGAGGACTTGGCGCCGCCCAGCACGTAGGAGAACAGGTCGAGCTGATCGATATCGGTGGTGCCTACCTGGGCAACGTTCCAGGCGCGGTAGATGCGCGCCTGCGGCACCTTGTCGCTCATTACTTCGCGGGTGCTGGCTGCGCGCTGGCCAACGTTCACTGCCGGCTGCGCCATGCTCGGGCCGGCCGGGATATCACCGAAGTACCTGGCGGCCTTTTCCTTGGCGGTAGCCAGGTCGATATCACCGGCCAGCACCAGCACTGCATTGTTCGGGCCGTACCAGGTGTGGAACCAGGTCTTGACGTCATCCAGCGAGGCGGCGTTGAGATCGTTCATCGAGCCGATCACGCCGTGATGGTAGGGGTGGCCGGCCGGATACATCGCGCGGGTCAGTTTGTCCCAGACCTGACCGTAGGGCTGGTTCTCGCCCTGGCGCTTTTCGTTCTGCACCACGCCGCGCTGCTCATCCAATGCCGCCTGGTCGATGGCGCCCACCAGGTGGCCCATGCGGTCCGATTCCATCCACAGCGCCATGTCCAGCGCGGTGGTCGGCACGTTCTGGAAGTAATTGGTGCGGTCGGTATTGGTGGTGCCGTTCTGGTCGGTGGCACCGACCTGCTTGAAGGGTTCGAAGAATTCGCCGCTGTGGTTTTCGCTGCGCTGGAACATCAGGTGTTCAAACAGATGCGCGAAGCCGGTGCGCCCGGCCGGTTCGTCCTTGGCACCGACGTGGTACCAGATGTTCACCGCCACGATCGGCGCCTTGCGGTCGGTGTGCACCACCACGCGCAGGCCGTTGGGCAGGGTGAACTCTTCATACGGGATGTCTACCGACGCAGCGGCGGCAGCCGGCTTGGCCTCCGCAACCAGCGGGACGCCGACGAATCCGCCGAGGGCGGCACTCAGGGCCAGGGTCAACAAGGCGGTACGGGGCATAGCTGCGTTCATTCCATTTCCCTTGGGTATGAAGGTGAACGCTGATCCTAACCGGGCGCCGTCACAACGGCATACGCCATGCGTCATGGGTAGCGAAGTGACCGCCACAGCGTCCGTCCGGTCACTGCCTGGGCGGCAGGTGTCCGGACAGCGGACACTTTCCAAAAACAACAAACCCTTATTTATCAATCAGATGCGATTGGCACGCATCCTGCTGCCTATTACTCGCAGCAAGATCCACTCAGACGATAAATGACTGAAAGCTGAACAAACAAAGAAAAATCGAAAAAGTTCTTGCAGTTCGAAGTTCACTGTACTACCTTACTACCACACCACTGCCCACACACACCAAACAGGTCCCGCCATGAACGCCAAGTCTCTCGCCATTGCCCTCGCCCTCGTCGCCAGCGCCGGCTTTGTTTCTTCGGTCCAGGCCTCGGATATCGTCACCCTGGAAACCGTGCAGGTTCGTCCCTCCGCTGATCAGCTGGTGCAGGCCGAGCACGAAGCCAACAGCAACATCCCGACCCTGGCTGCCGTGCAGGTTCGCCCGACCGTCGGCCAGATCGTCGAGCTGATGGCCGAACAGACCGCCAGCCAGCTGGCCTCGGCCAACCCGGTCGCCATCGGCACCCGCGCCGGCAACTGGATGGTGTCGCTGCCGGCCATCACCGTCCGCCCGGACGTGGAGCAGGTGCAGGCCATGGCTGCTGAAGCCGCTGCTGAAGCCATCGGCAAGGTTGTCGCACAGGGCCTGGTTTCGAACTAAGCCAGCCTTGACGCAACACCCGGCGTAAACTGCGCCGATGACTTCTGCCCCTGTTTTCGATGTAGTGCTTTACCAGCCCGAGATCCCGCCGAACACCGGCAATGTGATCCGGCTCTGCGCCAACACCGGCGCGCGGCTGCACCTGATCGAGCCTTTGGGTTTCGACCTCAGTGACAAGCAGCTCAAGCGCGCCGGCCTGGACTATCACGAGTACGCACAGATGCAGGTCCATCCGGACCTGGAAACCGCCTTGGCACGCATCGCGCCCAAGCGGCTGTTTGCCTTGAGTACCCGCTCCAGCGTTCGCTATGACACCGTGCAGTTCGCCGATGGCGATGCCTTCCTGTTCGGCCCGGAAACCCGTGGCCTGCCGCAGGATCTGCTGGATTCCTTGCCGGATGGCCATCGCCTGCGCCTGCCGATGCAGCCCAACAACCGCAGCCTGAACCTGTCCAACTCGGTCGCCGTGGTGGTGTATGAAGCGTGGCGGCAGCAGGGCTTTCCTGGCGGCGCGTGAATTTGGGTGCTTTGTGGGAGCGGCATCAGCCGCGAAGCTATGGATCTGTCCGGTTGCTGGCATGCCGGTGATTTCGGTGCTGCCAGCTTCGCGGCTCACGCCGCTCCTACAGGTTTGATGCTGCATCGGTAACGCCCCTGCCGAGCATGGCTCGGCACTACCAACTACGCCGCTGCGTGACTGCTTTTGTAGGAGCGGCGTCAGCCGCGAAGCTATGGATCCGTCCGGTTGCTGGCATGCCGGTAATTTCGGTGCTGCCAGCTTCGCGGCTCACGCCGCTCCCACAGGTCTGATGGTGCACCGGTAACCCCCCTGCCGAGCATGGCTCGGCACTACCAACTACGCCGCGGAACGTGACTGCTTTTGTGGGAGCGGCGTCAGCCGCGAAGCTGGCAATAAGTCAGCTGAGGATTGATCGCTCAGAGCACCCCTCCCCAACCCTCCCCTTGGCTGCGCCAAAGGGAGGGGGCGCAAGCCTGCGATCTGTCAGATCACCGCGCCCCGCTCTGCTCCCTCCCTTTGGCGCAGCCAAGGGGAGGGTTGGGGAGGGGTAACGCTTTTAGCTTTTAGCTTTTAGCTTTACCAGCAAACCCAACCACCCCCAACTCCCGCAACACCCGCAGCCGCTCACCATCAATGGCGAGCACTTCCTCCAGCACTGCCGACGTGTGTTGCCCCAGCACCGGCGCGGCCTGCTCATAGCGCAGCGGCGTGGCCGAGAATTTCAGCGGATTGCGCACCATCGGTACGTTGCCGCCGCCGGCATGCGGCAGTTCGATGCGCAGGCCACGCGCCTGCACCTGCGGGTCGGCAAATACCTGATCGATGCGATTGACCGGGTTGGCCGGTACCACTGCCTGTTCCAGCGCCGCCAACCACTCGGCTGCCGGCCGTGTGCTCAAAATCTGCTGCAGCTGCGGCACCAACAACTCGCGATTGGCAACCCGTGCATTGTTTGTTGCATAGCGCGGATCCGTGGCCAGACCGGGCTCGCCAATCACCTCGCACAGACGCGCGAACTGGCCGTCGTTGCCCACCGCCAGCATGAAATAGCCGTCGGCGGCCGGCATCACCTGGTACGGCACGATATTCGGGTGCGCCGTGCCCTGCCTGGTTGGCACCACACCGCCAACCAGGTAATTCGAGGCCTGGTTGGCCAGCCAGGCAACCTGCGTATCCAGCAGCGCCAGATCGATCTGCTGGCCCACGCCCGTGCGCTCGGCATGCCGCAACGCGGCCAGGATTGCGGTGGCCGCATACATGCCGGTCATCAGATCGGTCGCGGCCACGCCAACTTTCTGCGGGCCCGCGCCGGGCGCGCCATCGGGCTCACCGGTGACGCTCATCAAACCACCGATGGCCTGGATGGCGGCGTCGTAGCCAGCGCGCTGCGCGTAGGGCCCGTCCTGGCCGTAGCCGGTGATCGAGCAATACACCAGCTTGGGATTGATCGCCTGCAGGCTCGCGAAATCCAGCCCGTATTTCTTCAGGCCGCCAACCTTGTAGTTCTCCACCAGCACATCGCAATGCACCACCAGCTCACGCAGCAAGGCCTGGCCTTCGTCAGTCGTGAAATCAATTGCGACCGAGCGCTTGCCACGGTTGGCGCACAGGTAATACGCCGACTCGCTGCTGTCATTGCCAGCAGCGTCCTTCAGATACGGCGGCCCCCAGGTACGGGTGTCATCGCCCACGCCGGGACGCTCGACCTTGATCACATCGGCGCCGAAGTCGGCCAGCACCTGGGTGGCCCACGGACCGGCCAGGATGCGTGAGAGGTCGAGAACACGGACACCATCGAGCAGCTTCATTTCGGCCACCAGTTGCTGCAGGCCTGCGGCAGCGACGGCTGCCAGGCGATGGCCTGCTGGAAGGCTTCCGCCAGGGCGATCAAGGTGAGCTCATCGCCGATGTTGCCAACCAACTGCATGCCGGCGGGCAGTTCGTTGGCGGCCACCGGCAGCGGTACCGACAAGGCCGGATTGCCGGCCAGATTGGCATAGGCAGTAAGGTCGGCCTGGCTGGCAGGCGCGGGTTGCCCGAAGGCGAACGCACGTTGCGGCGCAGTCGGCATCACCACCACGTCGCACTGCGCCAGCCACTGCTGCAGCTGTACCTGGCCACGGTCGGCCAATTGCGACGCAGCGGCCAGTTCGGCTGCACTGCGGCCTTCGGCCCAGGACATCAGCTTGACCAACAACGGCGAGAACTTGCTGCGGTCGCCGGCCCAGGCATCGGCATGCTCAACCAGCATCTCGGCCTCGCTCATCAGCAGGCCGGCGCGACGGGCGCGGGCTGACGCAAATGCGGGAGCCGGCAAAGGTTGCAGGCGATGACCGAGGCCCACCAATACGCGCAGGCCATCCTCGAAGGCTGCCTGCACATCCGGCGCCACGTCGGCGGCATCACCAAAGTCGATCACGCCGATGCGCAGACCTTCGGCATCGGGCGCGGCGTAACTGATGGCGCGCGATTGCGCGCAGTCCGGATCGAAGCCGCTCATCAGCTGCAGCAACAGGCGCAGGTCGCGGGCAGAACGGGTCAGCGGGCCGATATGATCCAAGCGCCGGCACAAGGCGACGGTGCCGCGCGTACTGATCGCGCCCCAGCTCGGTTTGAGCCCGACCACACCGCAGTAACTTGCGGGAATGCGCACCGAGCCCATGGTGTCGGTGCCCAGCGCCGCCGAACACAGGCCGGCGGCCACCGCCGCGCCGCTGCCGCCACTGGAACCGCCCGGCGTGTAACCGTGCCGGTGCGGGTTGTGGCAGGCCCCGTAGAACGGATTGTCGTTGTCGGCGCCCATTGCCGCTTCGTGCATATTGAGCTTGCCGACGATCACCGCGCCGGCCGCGCGCAAGGCAGCCACCGCAGGGTTGTCGCTGGCCGCAGCTGCGTCGTGGCGACGGGTCTCCATGCCAGCGGTGGTAACCATGCCGGCCACGTCGATATTGTCCTTGACCGCGATCGGCAGGCCTTCCAGCGGGCGCGCAGTGCCGTTGGCACGGCGCAGGTCCGACGCTGCTGCCGCAGCCATTGCGCCTTCGGCATCAACGTGGATGTAGCTGTTGACCTGCACTTGGCTGGCGGCAATGGCTGCCAGCTGCTGGCTGACCAGCTCGGTGCTGCTCAGGGCAGCGGACGCAAGCAGGGCCGACTGGGTACTCAGGTCAGAACTCAACAATGACGCATCGGCCTTGCTCACGCGGTCTTCCTCAAGCGAAACGTTTGTCGATCAGACGTACCGGCTTCTGCCGTACCTCGATACCGGTCAGCGCGGCCAGCGCACCCGGCGCGGCCAACACGATGCTCATCTCAACACCCAGACGCTGGCGCAGCAAGGCGGCAAACTCCGCCGCCAGCTGTGCGTCATCCAGCGCACCACGGGTCTCGACGTGCACGGCCAGGTCATCGCGACCACCCTCATCACGGCTGGCCACGCAGATGAACTCACCGGCGAACGAGGCGTGTTCTTCCAGCACCGGCGCCATCGCCTGCGGGAATACGTTGATGCCGCGGATCTTGACCATGTTGTCGCTGCGGCCGAGGAAGCCCTCGATGCGCCGCAGGTTCATACCCAGCGACGAGGGCGTGGTCAGTACGCGGGTCACGTCGTGGGTGTTGAAGCGGATGATCGGGTAGATGTCGTCCTTGTACAGGCAGGTGACCACCATGTCGCCGGTGCCGCCATCGGCCACCAGTTCGCCGCTGTCGACGTCGAGGATTTCCACGTACTGCGCGTCTTCCATCAGGTACAGGCCATCCTGGTCCGGGCCCTGGCCGGCAATCGCGCCGGTATCGCCCACGCCGTACCAGTCGTACAGCTCGACGCCACCCCAGGCAGCGGACAGGGACTCACGCGACTCGCGGCCGAGGTGGCCACAGATCATCCGCACCGGGATGTCCTTGCCCGGCACCAGGCCATTCTCGCGGGCCACGTCGGCCAGCTTCTTGATGTAGTCGGCGAAACCAACAATCACGTTGGTGCCCATGCTCTTCATCAGCTGCACCTGCTGCGCCGAGCGCATCTCGATGCCGGTGCCGGCCGAGCAGAACAGGGCCTGCGTGTAATGGGTGATGGCCTCGCGCACGTAGTGGCCGCCGTTGATCATGCCGTGCCCATATACCGAGTGCACCACATCACCGGGCTGCATGCCCTGCCAGCGGTACAGGCGCGCCAGCAGCAGGCTCTGCACTTCGCGCGAATGCGGCGAGAACACCAGCGGCTGCGGGCGGCCGGTGGTGCCGGAGGTGGTGTGGAATACCAGCGGCTTGTTGCCGGCTTCGGTGCCGTCCTGCCAACCGTGGAAATCGCCCAACGGTGGATGCGCTTCGACCGAGGCCATGATCTCGTGCTTGCCGAACACCGGCAGCTTGGTGATGTCATCCAGGCTCTGGATGTCTTCAGGCGTGATGCCGGCATCGCCCCACAGGCGCTGATAGAACGGAATCTGCCAGGCGCGCGCCACGCAGCGCAGGAACATCGCGTTCTGTTCGGCGCGCAGTTCCTCGCGGCTGATGTTCTTGAACTTGTCGGTGAAGGCCTGGTCCAGCGGGAACTGCTTGAGCAGCTCCTTGACATCGAAGGATTCGAAATAAGTGGCGTAGGTCATGGGGTCTCGACAATCAGCAGGTCGACCAGCCGCCTGACATCGTCGATGTCCTGCAGATGGTCGAAGTGGGAGATCAGGGCATCACGGTGGCCGCCATCGAACGGACGCGCGGCGTGATCAAGGCAGTGGTGGAACTTTTCCAGTTGCTGGGCGCGCGACAGCGGCCGCTGCGGCGAACCGATGGCAGCGTCGCGCTGTTTGTGCAGCACGCGGCCATCACGCAGGGTGACCGTCATCGATTGCGGCACCAGCGCATTGGGATCTTCGCAATCGTTCGGCACCAGGCTGACCTGCGCGGCGAACGCGGCAAGGCGCGCATCGGCCAGTTTTTCCGGCGCATACGCCGACAGCCCGACCCTGCCATCCAGCAGCACGGTGCCGAGCAGGAACGGCAGGCATAGCCGCGCGTAGCTGGTTTCCATCGCCGGCTGGTAGCTGCGGCCGACCAGGCGGCGCACCAGCGGTGGTGCCTGCAGTTCAATGCTGGCGACGTTTTCCAGGTTCAAGCCGTGCTGCTGGCGCAGCTCCATCAGCATGTCCTGCGCGGCGTGCGCGGCACCGCCGGTGGGGAATACCTTGTGGCTGACCGTGAGGATCTGCGCTTCACGGGCGGCCAGTTTCTGCAGCGATGGGCCGGTATCGAACTCACCTTCAATCAAGGGCAGATAGCCGAACGGGCCTTCCAGCATTTCGCGCGGCGCAGGGAAACCATTGCGCGCCAGCTCCCAGCAGCTGACTGCGGCGCGGGCATTCAAGGCGACCTGCAGTGCCAGGGTGGGCGAGCCTTCCACATGCGCCTGCATGGTGCCGGACAGGTGGCTATAGGTCAGGCCGAGCACGCGCCGCAGCAGCTCCTCATCGGCACCGTACAGATGCGCGATACCTGCCGCCGCACCCAGCGCGCCGCACATCGAGGGGCGGAAGAAACGCATCGGTGCGCGGCCACTGATGCCAATCAGCGTGGCCACATCAACCGCCACATTAAGCGCGGTGATCAGCGCCTTGCCATCGACCGGCAGACCGTCGACGTTGGCACGTTGTTCGGCGGCGGCAAACACCGCCGATTGAATGACTGCCAGCGGATGCACCACCGCCGGCATGTGCACGCAATCAAATTCCTGGCTGTGGATCTGATAGCCGTTGACCATGGCCGCGCTGGCCGCAGGCAGCGCTTCGCCGGTCACCCAGGCGCGCGCGGCATTGCCGCTGCCGTAACTGGCGGCGCTGCAGCGGACCAGCTGGGTCAGCGGCACCTGCGGACCGGAGCCGGAAATGCCCACTGCAGCCGAATCCATCACGAACACGCGTGTTGCGGCGACCGCCTCGGCGGACAGGTCTTCAAAACGCAGCGTGCCGGCATGCTGCAACAGGGCTTCGGTAAATCGCATCACGCCACCCGCGCCAACATCGAGTTCAGGGCGTCCAGACTGCCGCCATCGGCCAGCGCCTGCACCTGCCCAAAGAGGGGTTGCGCCAGGCCGGCGGATACGCCACCCCAGTGCGCCAGGGCCATTGCCTTGGTCAGCACATCGTCGGCCGACATCGGGCATTCCGGGTCGCCCCAGGCGTCGATGCGCTCGGCCTGCACGCTGCGGCCATCGGCCAGCAGCAAGCGCACGCTGGCGCCGTAATGGGCGGGGAAACGCTGGCTGCAGGCCGCATCCTCGATCAGCTGGATGCGTTGCCGCCACGGTGTCAGTTCGGCATCGCTGCAGGCTTCGGCGGTGTAATGCGCCAGCTGTGGGCGGCCGTGCACCAGGATCGAAGCCAGCGCGTGTTGCAGGCTGAATTTGGCTTCCAGCTCGGTCTGCGGCTGCGCACGGTCGCAGAAGCGCAATGCCTCGGCGTAGCTGCGCACTTCGATGTGTTGTATCTGCGCCTGCTCGCCGGCATCCAGTTGCGCCAACGCATCAAGCATCGCGTCGATCGCCGGGTGCGCATGCCGGCACGCCGGCCACGGCTTGAGGCTGGTGCTGTGGATCAGCCAGTCGGCTTCCTCGGCAATCACCAGTTCCGGCACGGCATCTGCCGCGGTGGCGGCAAACAGGCCCTGCTCGCCTTCCAGTATCCTGCGCGGCCCACGCATGCCCGCCAGCGCCAGTTGCGCCGCCAGCCAGCCACTGCGTGCGGCTTCGGCGTTGTGCAGTGATTTGGTCGGCACCGGCTCGTGGCGCATCTGCCACAGGCCGCCCGTGCGACTGCCGGCATTGCCCAGCGCATCGGCCAGTGACTCGGCCGGCAAGCGCAATACCGATGCCGCCGCTGCGGCTGCGCCAAACGCACCTGCAGTGGAGGTGGGATGCCAATAGCGGTAATGCGCCTTGCCCAGGGCGCGGCCGACGCGGATGGTGGCTTCATAGCCGCGCACGATTGCATCCAGCAGTTCGCCGGCGTCTGCGCCCTCGGCCTGCGCCGCGGCCAGGGCCACCGGGATGACCACCGGGCCCGGATGCAGGATGGCGCCACGATGCACATCGTCCATTTCCAGCACATTGCCGAGCGCGGCATTGAGCAGCAACGCATCGGCGGCGGTGCGCCGGCCCGCGCCCAGCGCAACCACAGAACCGCTGACCTGCGCCTGCACCACCGAGCGCAGCTGGCTGGCGATGGGGTAGCGCAGCGCGGCCAGGGCACAGCCCAACCAATCCACCAGCAGCAGCGCCGCGCGTCGCCGGGCGGCATCATCCACCGGCCGTTGCAGGCGCTGGGCAAGCTGTTCGGTAAGGCTGGCAGCAGGCAGGGTCATCGCGCGATGAGTCTCGGTGCAGGCCCGCAACAGCGGGTTCGGGTAGGAGGGAACAGCGACCGCGTGAAAGGAGCATAACCGACTTTGTCCGGACATATCATATGATCCGCTCCCCGAACGCCGCAATCAGCCCCATGCCCCGAATTCTGGATGCCGACACTTTTTTCGACTACCTCGCACAAGGCCCGGAGATCTTCGCGCCCGGCTGCGCCGGCCATTCCCTGCTGTTCGAACACTGGCTGCGCAGCGGCGCTGAACGCTGCGCCGGCCTGCGCTTCACCGGCGTGCATATCCCCACGGTCAATACCTTCGACTTTGCCGGCCTGCACCCGCAGGCACGCCAGCGCACAATCTTCCTGAGCAGCGAGCTGCGCAATTCCTGGCTGGATGGCCGGGTCGACTATCTGCCGATGACCTATACCGCCACCTGGCGCTGGTTGCGCGAAAACGTCGCCTTCGACACCGTGCTGGTGCAGGTGGCGCCGCCGGATGAGGACGGCAACTGCTCGCTGGGCATCGCCTGCGACTTCACCCCGGCCGCATGGCCGCGCGCCACCCGCATCCTGGCCCACATCAACCCGCGCATGCCGCGCACGCGCGGCCCATCGATCCCGCTGTCGCGGATCACCGCCGCCATCGAGCAGGACGCGCCGTTGCTGGACATCCCCGATCCGCCGGCCGATGCCGCCATGGAGGCAGTCGCCGCGCAGGTCGCCACGCTGGTGGAAGACGGCGCCACCCTGCAACTCGGCCTGGGCAGGCTGCAGTCGGCGGTGCTGCGCGCGGTGCGCGAGCGGCGCAACCTGCGCATCCACAGCGGCATGGTCTCCGACGGCCTGCTTGGCCTGCTGGAATCAGGCGCACTGTCACCGGCGCCGGATGCGGTGGTGGCAGGCGTCGCACTGGGTACACAGGCGCTGTATGACATTGCCCCGCGCAGCATCAGCTTCCGCGAGGTTGGGCATACCCACGACCACGGCGTACTAGGCGGTATTCCGCGCCTGACCGCCATCAACAGCGCGCTGTCGGTGGATCTGCTGGGCCAGGTGAACGGCGAGTTCCTGTCTGGACGCCAACTGAGTGGCGTCGGCGGGCTGCCTGATTTCCTGCAAGGCGCTCGCCAATCGACCGCTGGTCGCGGCATCATTGCACTCCCTGCCAGTACCCCCAAGGGCGAAAGCAGGATCGTCCCGATGCTCCCCGCCGGTCCCGTAAGCCTTGCCCGCGTAGATGCCGACTGTATCGTCAGCGACTATGGTGTAGCTGATGTACGCCATCTCGATGTCCATGCAAGGGCCCAGGCCCTTATTGCCATCGCCGCACCCGAACACCGTGAAACCCTGCAGCGCAGCTGGCAGGAACTCTCGCTCAGACTTTGAACAAGGATCTGTACATATGACTGGTACGCGACGCAGCAAGCCCCGCTATGCCGAACTGGGCGATCTACTGCAGGCGGCAATTGAAAAGGGCGAGTACGCCGTTGGTACCCTGCTACCTACCGAGCTGGAACTGTGCGAACGCTTCAGCGTCAGCCGCCATACCGCGCGTGCGGCGCTGGCGCAGCTGATCAGTGCCGGCCTGGTACAGCGCCGGCCGGGCGCCGGCACGCGGGTGATCGCGCAGAGCGCGGCCATGCGTTACGAGCACGAGATCGACACCGTCGACCTGCTGATGCAGTACGGCAACAGCACCCGCCTGAAGGTGCTGGAAGCCGAGCGCAAACTGGCCGATGCAGCCATGGCGCAGCGCCTGGACATCCACGAGGGCAAGGAATACCTGCGCCTGCATTGCCTGCGCCTGGAAGAACAGACCCGCGAGCCCATCGCCGTCACCGAGATGCTGATCCCGGTGCGCAGCGGCGTGCCGACCGACAAACTGCTGGAAGTGGCCGGCGCCGCCCGTGCCCTGGCCAAGTTCCTTGACCCGGCCAAGCTGTCGCGGGTGGAACAGGTATTCGATGCTGCCTCGTTCGAGGCCGCCGACGCCAAGCTGCTGGACATCAAGAAGACCGAGCCGGCAATGCGCGTGCAGCGCCGTTATCGCGATGCCAATGGTCGCCTGCTGTTGATCGCCATCAGCCTGCATCCGCCGGGCCGCTTCGCCTACTCGATGGTGCTTTCGCGCAACCACCGCTGATCGAAGCCAAGCCCGCGCTTGAAGCACCTCAAACCCGATGCCGGCCTCGGCCATCGGGTTTTTTGTGCCCTCGCCGGCAATGAGGTAGCCCGGGTAAGCGCAGCGCACCCGGGGAGCCATGCATCTGCCGAAGTTTCAGCCTGCCCGCGAACCGCCCCGGGTGCGCTGCGCTTACCCGGGCTACGGCACTTGGCCTGGGATGGCACCGGAAGAAGCCAGCCCTGCCCTTGCCTGTCTGCAGGGCAGCCACCCACCCCGGCCAGGGGCACGCGCACTTCCGGCCAGAGCGCCAAAGGCAGCTGTGCTGGTGTCAAAAGCTGCCAACAATGGCTTGACACCCCTGCGGCAAGAACTGACGCTAGCGCCATGAGTATCGATCTGAACACCCTTGACCTCCGGGAGCTGAACACTCTCATCCGCGCCGCACAGGACAGGCACAAAGCGCTCACCCAACGTCAACCTGCCGAAAAAGTCAGGCGCAAGCTGACCGCGCTGGCCAAGCAGACCGGTTATACAATCGAAGAGCTGTTCGGTCCGGCCGCAGACACCGCAGCGCTGAAGAGCAAGCCGGCCCGCCGCAAGGGCCCGAAGATCAAGCCGAAATACCGTGACCCCGAGAACCGCTGGAACACCTGGACCGGCCGCGGCAAGATGCCGCTCTGGCTGGCCTCCAAGATCCGCTTCGGGCAGACCCCGACCGACTTCCTGATCCCCGGCGTGGCAAAGCTGACACCCAAGGAAAAGGTATTGACCGGCAAGCGCAAGCTGTTCAAGCAGAGCTGAGTGCAGTTGCGGGCAGGACAACCCTCGCTCCACCCGCTCTTGCTCCCTCCCTTTGCCGCAGGCAAGGGGAGGGCTGGGAAGGGGGTGCCGTTCGCGGTGATCTTTAGCTGATGCACTACCAGCTTCGCGGTTTACACCGCTCCCACAACCATCCGCCCCGGCTTTTGTAGGAGCGGCGTCAGCCGCGAAGCCCAAGACAGCAGAACAACGGCACGGCAGGATTACCGCTGCTGCCATTCCGCCAGCTTCGCGGTTTACACCGCTCCCACATCCATCCAGACCGGCATTTGTGGGAGCGGCATCAGCCGCGAAGCCGGTGAACCAACAGCCGCCTCGCGCCATATCGCGCAACAGTTCAATTGCTGTCGGCTTCGCGGTTTACACCGCTCCTACAACCATCCGCCCCGGCATTTGTGGGAGCGGCATCAGCCGCGAAGCTGGGGAGCCAACAGCCGACTCGCGCCATATCGCGCAACAGTTCAATTACTGTCGGCTTCGCTGTTTACACCGCTCCTACAACCATCCGCCCCGGCATTTGTGGGAGCGGCATCAGCCGCGAAGCTGGGGAGCCAACAGCCGACTCGCGCCATATCGCGCAACAGTTCAATTGCTGTCGGCTTCGCTGTTTAGACCGCTCCTACAACCGTCCGCTTCGGCTTTTGTAGGAGCGGCGTCAGCCGCGAAGCTGGGGAACCAACAGCTGCCTTGCGCCAAGCGGCGCTATCGTTCAATTGCTGTCAGCTTCGCGGCTGACGCCGCTCCCACACCGCATCAGCATCGCTGGTTGAATCTGCTGCATTCACCAGTTGATTGATGCGGCGCAGGGCGCTGTGCAGCTGGCGCCGGTTGCTGGCCTGCCCCAGCGAAAGACGAAAGCCACGGCTACGCTGCGCGCCGTCCGGCCGGAACGACGACGAAGGCGATATCGCCAGGCCCTGCAGCTGTGCCGCACGCACGAAGCCGGCATCCGTCCATGGCTCGGGCACCGTGCACCAGGCATGCAGGCCAGCGGCCTGCACATTCAGCGCAGGCACCAGCAGGTGCGCTGCCAAAGCGCTACGCTCGCGCGCTTCTTCCAGCACCTGCCCCAACAAGGCGGTCGCAGAACCATCCAGCAACAACTGGCTGACCATTGCCATCACCAATGGGTGCCCCATCAAACAGATCGAACGCAAGGCAAGCGCAAGCCCTTCTGCATGACGAACGGAAGGACAACGCACGAAAGCAGTACGCAAGCCGGGACTGATCGCCTTGGACAAGGTTGATACGTAATACACCTGCGCCGGTGCAAGCGCGGCGATCGGTGTTGGCGCATGCACATCGTGATGCCAATACGGATCGTCTTCGATGGCGAGCAGATCCAGCTGCTGCAGCACCCGTGCCAACTCAACCCGACGCTGCAGCGGAATCGTCAAGCCGGTCGGATTGTTGCAGGTGGGGTTGAAGTACACCACGCGTGCGCCGCTCTGCCGGGAAGCGCGCTCGAGCGCGTCCGGGCACATTCCGTCGGCATCGCCAGCAACCGGCAGCAAGCGTCGGCCCAATGATCTGGCGGCCTGCAGCAGGCCGGGATAGACAAGGTGGTCGCACAGAATCACTTCGCCTTCCTGGGTCTGGCTGATCAGGATCGACGCCAAGGCCGACTGCGCGCCTTCAGCAAGTACCAAACCCGCATCGGCAACATCGCCCAGCATCGGCTGCAACCAGCTGATCGCCGCATGTCTGTCGGTCGGGCTGCCGCCGGCCAGGTGATACGTCATCAGGTTGGGGGCATTGCTGCGTGCAAGCACCGCAGCCGCGCCACGTCGCAGCGCATCGTTCAAAGCGGTCGCGTCCGGTACCGGCGGCACGTTCATGCTCAGGTCCACCGGCTGGCCGAAGGCGGCTTTCGGCGGCGCGATGAAACTGCCTTGCGGACCACGCGCTTCAATCAAACCACGTCGACGTGCTTCATCGAACGCACGCGTCACCGTGGTCAGATCGATGCCGAGCTGCTTGGCCAATGCACGTTGCGATGGCAGGCGATGGCCAGGCACCAGCTCGCCGGTGTTCACGCTACGCTCGATGCTGTTGACGATGCGCAGGTAGATCGGGCCGTTGCTGAGCAGCGCGCTGTCCATCCAGGTCATCGCGAAACCCCGCATTTACCGGTAAAAACTGCGACAACCTGTCGCACCATGTATGGACGATGTAGCCCCGTATTGTTTACATCAGCGGCGGGTGCCTGCTCACAACCATCGGTCGGTTGGAGTGGGTGCCCGCTGTTTTTTGTGCGCGGACAAAACGTCCACGCACGCTGGGGTGCACGCAGGTTCATCAAGCCGGCTTCAAGGTTTGCTTTGCCAGGGGCAGTAACAGCCCACCGCCAACAAGCCGCGCGGCCGTACCGTCTGTCCATCGACGAGTTTGTCGAGGATGGGCTCTACAAAACTATTGGCCGAATTGCAGACCATGCCGATGCTATATGGGCCGGCGTAGGCCAGATGCCCTTGTCGATCCCAGATCACAACCGCAGGGCTGGCCGGGATATGTTCGGCACCTTCGATCGTCGGCAGTTCTTTCAAACGACCACGCAGATATTCGGGCAGCTCACCTGTGGTGCCCGGACGGCGCACCGCATAGAAATCGATGTTGGCGCGGCGGTACATACTGATCAGGTAGCTCAGATGCGCGCCGGTTTCGCGGTTGCAGACCTTGCAGGCCGGGTCCCAGAAATGCACGACGCGGATGCGTCCATTCGCACCAGCCAGTTCCGGCGGCAGCTTGAGTTGGGTGTCGTCGAAGACGATGGCCTGCTCTGCGAACGTGGCCTGCTCGCTGAGGCCGAAGTACTGCCACAGCGCGATCGCAATACCGGCCATCAGCACACAGCCGGCTGCAATCCACAGCCGCATCCCGCGCCTGCGCGGCGATGCGCCGTTGTGCGGGCTCACGAGGCGGCGTCCGCGCCGAACTTGTGCTCGTACTGTTCCAGCATCTCGGCGCAGGAATCGGCCTGGGCTCGGCGGTAGATCTCGGTACGCTCCGGCGCGCGGCTGCGCTGCAGGCACTGCTCGATGGCCGCGCGCTCACTGGCCTGCACATCGGCGGTCTGCGGCCGCGAGCAGACATAGACCAGCGACGCCAGCGCCAGCACCACGAAGCCGGCACAGCCCAGCATCACCAGATGAAACTTCAGCTTGTCCCGACGCACAGCAGCTACCCGCATATCCATACAAGATATGCAATGTATCACTTTTGTATGGATATGACCGGAGCGCGGCTAAACGATGGCTTGCGTCCGCGTCTCAGGCGCTGCCGAGATAACCTCGGTCAGCTTGGTCAACGCCGCCGCCAGGCTGTGCTGGTCCACCGCCCCGCCCAGGGACAGGCGGATAGCGTTGCCGGCCTGCTCCTCGATGCTGAAAGCCTCCGAGCTGGCAATGCCCAGGCCCTGCGCCTGCGCGGCCTGGATCAGCCGGTACTGGTCGAGCCGCGGCGGCAGCGGCAGCCACACATGCAGGCCGGACGAGTGCGCCTGATAGGGCTTGGGCAGGATACGCGCGGCGATCTGCTGGCGCTGGCGCAGCTCCTGCTGGAAGCGGCGCACCATCTCATCGGCCTGGCCGCTGCGGATCCAGTGCGAGGCCACCGCCACCATCGATTGGGTGGGCATCAGCGCGATCGAGCGCAAGGCGTCCAGCAAGGGCTCCATCGGCTCGCCCGGCGGCACCACCAGGTAGGCGGTGCGCAGGCCCGGCGCCAGGCACTTGGAAAGGGTGGAAACGTAGTAAACCGGGGCGTCCGGGTGGCTATCCACCGCCAGCGGCGCGGCCGCATCGGCGGCCAGCAACCAGTACGGATCGTCCTCAACCACCGCCACGCCGTGGCGGCGGGCAATGGCCAGAATGGCGCCGCGACGGGCCTGCGACATGGTCGCGGTGGTCGGGTTCTGGATGGTCGGGATCAGGTAGATCAGGCTGAGCTTGCGCTGCTGGCAGGCCGCTTCCAGCGCGTCCGGAAGCATGCCCTCGGCGTCCATGGCGATGGGGACGATGCCCCGCTGCAGCACGCGCGCGGCGGCCAGCAGGCCCGGATAGGTGAGCTGTTCGGCGGCAATCAGGTCGCCGGGCTGGGTCTTGGCCAGCACGATGGCGCACAGCGCGGCCTGCGCGCCGGGGCAGATCACCACCCGCTCGGCGGAGACGTTGCCGAGGATCGGCGCCAGCCATTGCACGGCGGCGGCGCGGTCATCGCGGGAGCCGGCGCCGACGTGGTAACTCATCAACTCGCCCTGCCCCAGCTGCTGGCTGAGCTGCTGGAAACCGCGCTCCATGCTCTGCGCGAACGGGCTGCTGCCCAGCAGCGGCGGGATGTTCATGCTCAGGTCCACCGAGGTGGCGCTGTTGCCGGCCGACATGGCGATGAAGGTGCCGCCGGCGCCCTGTGCATCGAGCAGATCGGACTGGCGCAGCTCGGCATAGGCGCGGGTGACGGTGGTCAGGTCCACGCCCATCAGCTGGGCCAGATCGCGTTGCGGCGGCAGGCGGTCGCCGGGTTGCAGCACGCCATCGTCCACGGCATCGCGTACCTGCTGGGCAATCTGCAGGTAGAGCGGACCGGTGCCCTCGGCGAAGGGACGGACCCAGGTCCGGTTGGGTTTTTTCAGGCGTCGGCCTGCGGCTGGCTGCGGCATCGGGTAAACCTTCCCTGCGTTGTACGTGCACCAACCCATACAATGATGTATCTTGTATGGACTTGACTGGATCGGCAATCCTTTTGTAGGCACCGCCGTACGGACAGTGTAGCCGCTCCCGGCCTATGCGCCGGGCAGAGGCGGTCCCCGCTCAAGAGCTCCTTCAACAGGGTCGACCTTCAATGAATATCTGCTGGAAACGCATCCGCCCAGCGCTGGCCGCTTTGGCATGCGTGGGATTGTCTGGCTGCAACTGGGTACTACTGGACTCCAAGGGCGACGTGGGCATTGCCCAACGCGACCTGATCATCATCTGCATCGCCTTGATGCTGATCGTGGTGATACCGGCCATCGTGCTGACCTTCGTCTTTGCCTGGCGCTACCGCTCCAGCAATACCAAGGCCAAGTACATGCCCGATTGGGCGCACTCGACCAAGGTGGAAATCGTGGTCTGGGGCGTGCCCCTGATCATCGTTGCCGTGCTTGCCGTCATCGTGTGGAAATCCACCCACGAGCTTGATCCTTACAAGCCGCTGGATATCCCCGGCGAGCCGCTGCATGTGGAAGTGATCGCCACCGACTGGAAGTGGGTGTTCGTCTACCCGGACCTGGGCATTGCCACGGTCAACCAGCTCAACTTCCCGGCCGGGCAGCAGCTGGCCTTCGACATCACCTCCAACTCGACGATGAATACCTTCTTCATCCCGCAGCTGGGTGGGCAGATCTATGCGATGGCCGGCATGCGCACGCAGCTGCATCTGGTGGCCAACGAGCAAGGCAAGTTCGACGGCATGTCGGGCAATTACAGCGGCCATGGCTTCTCCAACATGAAGTTCGTCGCCACCGCGATGAGCCAGCAGCAGTTCGATGACTGGGTTGCGCAGGTGCGGCAGTCGCCGGATCAGCTGAGCTTCGCCGAGTTCAAGCGCTTGGCAGCGCCGTCGCGCAAGGAACCGGTGCACCACTTCGCCAGCGTCGAGCCGCTGCTGTTCAAGAAGGTCATCGACCAGTTCATCGGCGTGGGTGAGAACACCGCGGTCCCGTCGGGCCACAACGCAGATACCAAGGCCTCCCAGGAGTAATGAGCATGTTCGGTAAGTTGACGTGGGACGCCGTGCCGTTGCACGACCCGATCGTCGTGGTGACATTGGCGGGCATGGTGCTTGGCGGCATCGCATTGCTCGCCGCCGTCACCTATTTCAAGTTGTGGGGCGTGCTGTGGCGCGACTGGTTCACCACCGTGGACCACAAGAAGATCGGCATCATGTACATCGTGGTGGCGCTGGTGATGCTGGTACGTGGCTTTGCCGACGCATTGATGATGCGCGCGCAGCTGGCCGCAGCCGGGCCAGGCAGCGATGGCTTCCTGCCACCGGAGCACTACGACCAGATCTTCACCGCGCATGGCGTGATCATGATCTTCTTCGTGGCAACGCCATTCGTGGTGGGCCTGATGAACATCGTGGTGCCGTTGCAGATCGGCGCGCGCGATATGGCCTTCCCGTTCCTCAATGCCTTCAGCTTCTGGATCTTCGTGGTCGGCGCTGCGCTGATGATGATCTCGCTGGGCCTTGGCGAGTTCGCGATGACCGGCTGGGTGGCCTACCCGCCGCTGTCTGGCATCGAGTTCAGTCCAGGCGTCGGTGTTGATTACTACATCTGGGCGCTACAGGCCTCCGGTGTCGGCACACTGCTGACCGGCGTCAACCTGTTCATCACCATCCTGCGCATGCGTGCGCCGGGCATGACCTTGATGAAGATGCCGGTGTTCACCTGGACCGTGCTGGTCACCAGCGTGATCATCATTGCCGCGTTCCCGATCCTGACCGTCGCCCTCGGCGCGCTCACCTTGGACCGCTACCTGGACTTCAACTTCTACACCAATGACCTGGGTGGCAACCCGATGATGTACGTCAACCTGGTGTGGGCCTGGGGCCACCCGGAGGTGTACATCCTGGTATTGCCGGCGTTCGGCATCTTCTCCGAGATCACCGCCACGTTCTCGCGCAAGAAGCTGTTCGGCTACAAGTCGATGGTGGGTGCAACGCTGGCGATCGGCATCCTGTCGTTCGTGGTGTGGCTGCACCACTTCTTCACAATGGGCTCCGGTGCCAGCGTCAATGCCTTCTTCGGCATCATGACGATGATCATCGCGATCCCGACCGGCGTGAAAATCTTCACCTGGTTGTTCACCATGTACGGCGGCCGCGTCGAGTTCAGCGTGCCGATGCTGTGGACCATCGCCTTCCTGGTCACCTTCACCATCGGCGGCATGACCGGCGTGCTGCTGGCCATCCCGGGCGCGGACTTCCTGTTGCACAACAGCCTGTTCCTGGTGGCCCATTTCCACAACACCATCATCGGTGGCGCGTTGTTCGGCTACCTGGCTGGCTTCGTCTACTGGTTCCCGAAAGTATTCGGCTTCACCCTCAACGAGCGCCTGGGCAAGTGGTCGTTCGCCTGCTGGATCATCGGCTTCTACCTGGCCTTCATGCCGCTGTACATGCTCGGCTTCATGGGCATGACCCGGCGCATGAACCAGTACGACAACCCGGCGTGGACGCCCTACCTGATTGCCGCCTTCGTCGGCGCGCTGTTCGTGCTCGCAGGCATCGTGCTGATGCTGGTGCAGATCTACGTCAGCGTGCGCGACCGCAAGCAGAACCAGGACATCACTGGCGACCCGTGGAATGCGCGCACGCTGGAATGGCAGACGCCCTCGCCGCCGCCGTTCTACAACTTCGCCGTGGTGCCCAAGGCCGACACCCTGGACGCCTTCCACGAAGCCAAGAAGCAAGGCCTGCCCAAGCCGCCCAAGCAGTACGCACCGATCCACATGCCGCGTAACACCGGCGTGCCGCTGATCCTCAACATCTGGATCCTGGCGCTGTGCTTCGCCTTGATCTGGCACATCTGGTGGCTGGCCGGTGCGAGCTTCGTGGCGATGATCGTCACCTTGATCGTGCGCTCCTACGACGAGGACGTGGATTACTACGTCAGCGCCGAAGAGGTGGCCGCCATCGAGAACCAACACCAGAACAAGCTCAAGCAGCACAGGGTGATTGCATGAACATCATGTCCAACGTCGCCGTAGAAAACGCGCAGGCGGCCGAGCACAGCCATGACGACCATGGCCACGACCAGGGCGGCATGAAGGTCTTCGGCATGTGGGTCTACCTCATGTCGGACCTGGTGCTGTTCGGCTCGCTGTTCGCCTCCTACGCGGTGCTCAGCAACGCGTATGCGGGCGGCCCGACCGGTGCCGAGCTGTTCTCGCTGCCGTTCGTGCTGGTGGAGACCTTCCTGCTGCTGGTCTCCAGCATCACCTACGGCCAGGCCGTGCTGGCGATGCACCGCCAGGACAAGCGCGCGGTGCTGACCTGGTTGGGCGTGACCTTCGCACTGGGTGCCGGCTTCATCGGCATGGAAGTGTATGAGTTCAACCACCTGATCCATATTGGCGCCGGCCCCACCACCAGCGCCTACCTGTCCGCGTTCTTCGCGCTGGTTGGCACGCACGGCCTGCACGTGGCCAGCGGCCTGATCTGGATGGCGGTGGTGATGCACCAGGTGAAGCGTCGTGGCCTCACCCCGACCAATGTCACCCGCATCTCCTGCCTGAGTCTGTTCTGGCACTTCCTGGACCTGGTCTGGATCTGCGTCTTCACCTTTGTCTATCTGATTGGAGTGTTCTGAACATGTCCGACAACGACACCTCCCGCGCCGGCAGCGGACATGGCTCCACCAAGTCCTACCTGATCGGCTTCGTGATCTGCGCTGTGCTCACCGTCATTCCCTTCATGCTGGTGATGAACCCGACGCTGTCGCGGCCACTGACGATGGCCCTGCTGGTCGGCTTTGCCGTCGTGCAGATCATCGTGCAGCTGGTGTACTTCCTGCACATGAACCGCTCCTCGGAGGGCGGCTGGAACCTGGCCAGTTTTGTTTTCACCCTGGTCATTCTTTTCATCGTGGTAGCACTCTCCATCTGGATCATCTGGAGCATGCATTTCCACATGATGGTCAACTGACGCATGCAAGGGGCCGGCACACACTGCCGGCCCGTCGCATGTAGTTCGGCTGTCTGTCCTTCATCGACCATAGCCATGTCCCGCACCAACATCCCCGCCACCGGCCTCGCCGCACTGGCCCGCAAACTGCACCTGTCCACCATCGCGATAAGCGCCGCCACCCTGCTGCTGGTGGCCTGCGCCGCAAAGCCCAAGGTGGACTACTACGGCAAGGACATCACCTGCGAAGCGCTCGGCCAGCACTGGACAATGCCCGACAGCACCGGCGTAACCCGCAGCCCGGCCGACCTCAACGGCAAAGTGACCTATTTGTTCTTCGGCTTCACCAGCTGCCCGGATGTATGCCCCACCACCATGGTGGAGCTGAACCGCGTAAAGCACCTGATGGGCTCGGACGCCGACAAACTGCAGGTGATCTTCGTCACCGTAGACCCGGCCCGCGACACCCCGGCCGTCGCCGAAACCTATGTAAAAGCGTTTGACCCGACTGCGACAGCGCTGGTTGGTGACGATGCGCAACTGGCCGCAATGGCAGCATCGTTCAAAGCCTTCTACGACCGCGAAGAAGGCAAGCACCCCGGCGCCTATTCGATGAGCCACACCGCAGGCGGCTATGTATTCGACCGCGAAGGACGGCTGCGTTTGTTCGCGCCGTTCGGCATGCCGGTGGAGCAGCTGTTCTCGGATGTGCAGCGACTAACGCTGGAGCCCACACGCCCAAACCCAGCAATCTGTGACGCAACCGGATAGCCTCGACCCCGCAAGACCAAAGCCCCTCTCCCGCCCGCGGGAGAGGGGTTGGGGTGAGGGCAGATCGAAGGCAGCAATGCCTCACCTCCAACACCCCAACCAAACTCAGCCGCAAAACCTAAAGCAATCTCACCGCTCAACACACCTATCACCAACCTCCCCGCCCGCAACAAAAACCCCAACTGCCTCAACAAAACACCCAGGCGCAAAGTAAGACAGCAAATGCACCCCACCCTCCACCGTACTGAAGCTCACCTCCCCAGCCTTCCCCAGCACAGCCGCATGCTCCACCGCCCCCGCATACGCCGTATTCGGATCCAGCGTCCCATGCACAACCAACGTCCTCGGTAGCACCCCAGGCGACTTCCCAAACCAGGCATCCTTGGCATAAGCAGGCACAGGCGCCCCCACCAGAAACCCGGGGATTGCACTGACAAACAAAGCCCCAGCAGCCTCCTGTTCCACCAGCTCGCGCGTAAGCCCCGGCCGCGCATTGTTCTCCGACGCCGAGATCAACATCACCAGCGGCAACGAAGGCTGGTTGTTACCACCCTGCCCCATCCCCGCCATCGCCGTCTTCAGCTCCGCTACCGTCGCCAGTAGCGCTGACGTATCGTCCACCGCCAGCCCATCAACGATGTCGGGAATACGCGCACGCAGCGCAGGGAAGTTCAGCAGCGAGCCCAGCAACCGGCGCAGATCACCACCCGGCACATCGTCCTTCCAAGGCGCCGTCGGCGCAGCGGCCAGCACACGCTGATAGACCGACACCTTCTGCTCGCCCAGCACCGCACGCCCCACCGCATCCACCAGCGCCGTGCGCCGGCTCAGATCCCACTGCTCGGTGGTCTCCAGCGGCACCAGCCCATCCAGGATCAAACCGTCCAGCGGCATTGGCGCCACCTGCAGCGCACGCAAGGCCAGCTGCGTGCCATACGACACCCCGTACAGATACGTCGGCCCACTGCCGCGATAGCGCGACATCAGCAGCGCAAGATCCTGCGCCGCCTCGGTCACCGAGAACGCCTGCGTGCGCGCCGCATCCGCATACATCGCACCAATGCAGCCACCCCACTCGTCCCCAGCCAGCGCAACACCATCGGCGCTGTCCGCCGCCTCCTGCACCGGGCAGATCCGCTCCGACCGGCCCACGCCACGGTGGTCCGGAATCACCAGGTCATAACCGGGAAACGCACGCCGGAACGTGGCAACCACCGGATACAAGGACGCCCCGGACTCACCAGGCCCCCCAGCCAACAACCAAACCTCCCCGCGCCGCTCCACGGTCTCGGCCGGAAACCACCGCACGAACAGCTTCAGCGAACCATCGCCCGGCAATTCATGCCGCAGCGGAACATGGGTGGTGACACAGAGACTGCCTTTCAGCGCAGGAGACGAATCCGCATCGGCGCAGGCCACCGGCGCCTCGAGAGCCAGCTCCGCGCGCGCAGGAAGCGCTGCAAACAATGCAGCCGCAAGAACAACAGATCGAAACATCAACCTTCATCCCCTGATGAGCAGGCGACAGCATGCCAGTGTGCTGGGGTGGCGGGAATGTCCATCGGTAACGGGCGATTGCGGGCTGAGCGCGCCTATGTGCTGTCTGGTGTCGCAGAGCTCTTACGGGGTTCAGAAATAATTGCGGGCTAGCCTTTCTCGATCGCGCTGAAAATCCCGAGCGCGCCGCTCAACAAGGCCCAAGATTTCTTGGTCCAAGCGATAATCCGCATCAGAGATAACCAATCGACTCAGCCGGAGAGCAACATGCGGTTGTTTACCTATTTCTCTGCATCGCAGGCACTGCCCTGCCCCTCGCCCAGTTTGTGCCATGGCTATCCGCCAACGGCCTTAACGTGCCGCTCCTGTTGCAGCAGGCTACGTCCAGTAACATTGCAGCGTTCGCCTGGGCGGATGTCCTCATCTCCGGGCTTGCGACCATTACACTCATTTGCGTCGAGGGGCGTAGGCTGGGGATGCGTCGCTTGTGGGTGCCGCTGTCCAGCATCGTAGTTGGCCCGTCGTTGGCGTTGCCCTTGTTCTTGTTCCTCCGGGAACAGCATCTGGCGAGGCCGAAAGCCCACTGATTCGCGGGTGGCCAGGCGGTAGCAGTAACAGAATGGAGCGCACCGTGTGCCCTCCGATTGCGATGGTTAGCATCAGAGTTCGGTAAGTTTCATCCCCAGTGATTACCGCCTATCAGAAACTTGGCTTATGCATTGACCGGAGATACCCGAAAAAACCGAGTGAATTCAACTGGACCTTTTCGGGCTATCCAAGCCCAGAGTACAGTTGCGTCGCCGCCGCTGCTCGGCGCGACCAGCGGCCATCAGCACAACTGGGCCACACTTTCCAATCGTGACCCACCACCTGAAATTTCCAAAATATTTAACCAGATATTCCCAGAGCTTTTCCGCCATAGCTATGGAACTTCGAGTTCGCCCATCCAAATGTAGTTCGATCTAGTAACAAATGGCACCTGAATCCAGGGAATCTGCTCGAATACTTGACGTGTCAACTCCCTTAACGAGGACAAATACTCTCGACATGCTGCCTCACCCACGTCCTTGATCAATGAAGAAGTGTGTATATCCGGGTCAATATCATTCGCCACCTCTTTTGCATGCATAAATTTATTGCGTAACTTCCGAACACGTTCGAGAAGGAGGTAGGGATTGGCAGCCTCCTGCAGAGGCACATATAGCACCTGCCTGCTAGCTGCAATTGATTGAGCTGCAGCATTGATCTTTGCCAACGGCGTACGCATATCCGCTCGGAGTGGATGAAAACCAGTCTGAACAAGGACCAGATAGTTCCCGACAGCTTCAAGGCAGGCTGCGACAGCAATAACGCAGTAAAGCCCATGAACAAGTCCATTATCGGCCCCGCCAGAAGCTGCACTTGTCTTTAACTCATTGAACTCAATAATGGCTTTCTCATAGTGAATAAGTGCGAAAGAGACTTCAACTTTTGGCCTCCCACTTTCGTCATGTGTAAGGCGCTCATACTTTGTTAGCAGAGGCGGCCTATAATTACTCGAAGGTAGACTAGGGACACGCCCAGCATGGTATTCGTCGGCAGCTGCAAGGCTTAGCTTGTTTTCCTCGAAACTCATATCCAACAACGACGCAAGTTCAGCTAGATCTTCAGATCCATCTCGGGGCCCGTTGAAAAACTCCGCATAGTAGCGCCGCTGCATTATCGTCAATAATGTAAAATCAAAACTCTCTGAAACCGAATAGCTATGACTCTCCGTAGAAACGAGCTCGCCATATTTATACTGAAATAGATCACCATCATCTACAAAAATCATTCGCACCCCCTCCGCCAGCCACGGGGTACTTCCAATCGATAGCGCCGGGTTCATATCAAAAAGATAGTTGACCTCTGAATTAGCCTTTCCTTCGACGAAGACATTACTCCTATCCCCCAGACCTGCTGTCGTACCACCCCCTCCAAAACGATCCATAAGCCTCAACCCAAAGTCCATAGGGCGCATGTTTTGGCATAATATAGAACGTGAAAACACGGGGAAACGGGTCAACCCATGCAGCCTAGAGCGCAACCTCACGCGGTCGATAGCAAGAAATGGCCATTCAGGCTTGATAATCCAGCTATCCCGGTCACTCTGAAGTACGTGATCAACTTGAAGCCTATGCAGATCAGATTTGAATACGAGCGGCGCTCCAGATCTAGTTCTATAGGTGTCAACTGACATTATCTGCACCTTGATCAATTTGAAATTTCGAGATCCCACCACCCAAGCGGACAATATAACTTAATAACCATCACATTCACTGATGATTCGATGCCCCATCCAAGAGATTTCGTGCCATCATCTTCCCGATAACGTAGTCATTTCAATTCCTAGCCACCTTTTCAGCCAGAATATCAGCCGCCGCCTCAATGCCCACCTGGTTGAGATCAAGATAACCGATGGTGGATTTAATTCCCACCACATTCACATTATCAATCCGCAACGGAAGCAGGTACTCCTCGGTCCTCTTTGCTGCAGCAGCCTTTCCAACCTGTAGTTCGAAATCAGTCCAATCGCGTGCCGGGTAGCTATCAGACAAGAAGACGACCATATAGAGCGCCTCCTCTGCGTAAACCTCAGACAGCTTTACCCGCACATCCTTCCCCCATAGCTGCGCCTGTTGATCAAAATCGTAGAACACACTGAGACCCCTAGCCTTAAGTGCCACTACAAACTGCTCTACAGTTGCCCGCGCATCCCCAGCAAATGAAACCGCCACGTCGTAGGGATACTCGCCCCCCCTTAGATTAATTCTAGATTTTATTTCATCCACATCAAGGAGGGAAAGATAGAATCTAAACGAGGGGTCCTCAATAGAGACAGACTTACTCCCCTTGTTATACAAGATCGTGTCCGCCAATCCTTGTTGATCTATAACCTCACTGAAGTTATTCATGCAATTGTAGAAAGACGTCGCCTTCTTTGCTCGTTCCTTTGCATCCTCTATATTCCCAACAATTGCGTGATATAGATTCTCCTGCGGAATCTCTGAAGCCTCTGACTTTATTATGTAATTCACAATATCAAAATAGGTATTATGAACAGCTCGAGCTTGCCTTTTCCCCTTCGCCAAGGCAACAACCTTATCCCGGTATTTCCCGTGAAATATGCGCAGAACCTCATCACGCAGATCCCTTAAATTCAAATTGAGGACAACCAAACTCGCCTGAGTCCCCTCAATATCCTTACTTATGCAGCAAATCCTTGCTATCACATGGGCTATAGATGGCACACCATTACATGCCTTGACGATTTCATCCATCAGCCCCCCTGAGAATTCTATATTTAGCGCCTCTGCGCCCAAAGAAAGCAACTTATTGATAAACTCAGGATTCTGCTTCTTGAAACTGTATGGGTCATTCCTTATACCCAATTCGGGATCGACCTGCAGCAATTCATCGGCTGAAGATGCAATTCCGATAATTACAAAACGGACATTTTTCTCGTGCCAAAGCTTCAGATTCTCTGCAACTTCCTTCCTGGCAGCCGGATGTAAAAAATGAAAATCATCAATAATCACATACTTGACTGTATTCAGCAGCTCAGTGATTTCATTAAAGTTTGTAGCACAGCCTAGCGATTGCGCTAGAACGGCAAGCCCCGACTCAATTCCGGCGTACTGCCTTCCGTTCATCCAATGGAAATCCGCTTCTGCGATTTCGAGATCCCGTAAAATACGACGGATCAAAGTGGTTTTCCCCGTTCCCGATGGCCCAGCAACGGTTACATGCTTCCCTGGAGTCTGTAACGATGCGCGAACGTATTTGAACTCCGCTGGAGGAACAAACACCACTTCGGGGAAAGCTGCCTCGTTGAACACCTGCGGCAGCGAGTATTGGTTCGTCATGACTTTCCTCCTTGAGTACGGGCGAAAATTGAAGCATCACCCACATGCTTTAGGCTTTTCTGGCCGAACACGGCCATTATCAGGAAACGTAAAAGGCACACTGTGTCTATTCTGAAGTATAAATGGAACTGGGCCCAATCCTGAGTTGAGTTTTACCGACTTCCCCTTCCATGAGTTCCGCATACTTAGTCACAACCTCGCACCAAACCGTCTCCGATACTCTCCAGGCGACAACCCAACAATCCGACTGAACACCTTCCGAAACGAGCCCGGGTCGCTGTAACCCACGTCCCAGGCAATCCGCTCCAGCGGCACACTACTGGTCTGCGCCATCTCCCGTGCGCGGGCCACGCGTAGGCGCTGGCAGTATTCGGTGGCGGTCATCCCGGTGGTTTTCTGGAAGCGGCGCAGGAAGGTGCGCTCTTCCAGTCCTGCGCGCTGTGCGAGCTCGGCGGATGCGACCTGTTTGGCATGGGTGTCGTGCAGCCATTGCTGCACGGCCAGCACGGCGGCGTCGCCGTGCGTCAGGCGCGGCGAGAAACTGCTGTAGTAGCGCTGTTAGCGGCCGGGTGGATCGATCAATAGTGTGCGTGCGGCATCCAGCATCACGGCGGCGCCGAGGTAGCGGTCTACCAGCCGCAGGCCGAGGTCGGTCCAGGCCATGGCACCGCCTGCGCTGAAGATGTCGCCGCCGTCGATGAGCATCTGGTCTACGTCCAGCGTCACGTCCGGAAATCGTGCGGCCAGCAATTCGGCGTACTGCCAGTTGGTGGTGATGGTGCGGCCGGCCAGGCGCCCCGTTTCGGCCAGCAGGAATGCGCCGGCGCAAACCGATGCGAGCGTGGTGCCGTCGTCGTGCAGTGCGCGCAGCCAGCCCAGGTAGGGCGCGGCGGCTTCGGGCGAAATCGGCGGCTGCATGCTGGGCGGCAGGATCATTACCTGCGGTGTACCGGTTGGCGGCTGGCTTGAGCTGTAAACGGCCTGCGGCGCTTGGCCAGGCGCTTCGATGCGCCAGTGCGTGACCTGCAGTTCGGGCGCGGCGGGTGCTGCGCGTTCGCTGGCGAGCCTGCCAGCCAGGGCGAACAGGTCGGTCAGGCCGAGCACTGCCGCCAGCTGGGCGCCGGGATACAGCAGGATTCCCACTTGGATGTGACCGTCGGTGCGCATCTGTCGGTACAGCCCTCAAGAATGTCGGTAACGCCTCTTCGTGGTGGCAGGCCGGTCGCGGAGACTTCTACCACACCATTCAACCACCCATCAGGGAGCCGTACATGAGCAAGCGCGCCATTATCGTCGTCGATCTTCAGAATGAATACCTTGCCACCGGCAAGCTGCCCTTGGTGGGCATTGATGCCGCCACCGCCAACGCGGTGCGCGTGATTGCCGATGCGCGGACCAAGGGCGTGCCGGTGCTGCATGTCCGCCATGAATCCGCCAGCAGTGACGCACCGATCTTCGTGCCGGACTCGGACGGGGTGCGGATCATGGCCGCTGTCGCGCCTATCGGCGATGAGCCGGTGATCGTCAAGAACCACGTCAATTCGTTCCGCGATACCGATCTGAAGCAGCAGCTTGAGGCGCGCGGGATCGAGGACGTGGTGGTGGTTGGTGCGATGAGCCATATGTGCGTGGATGCGGTGGTGCTTGCGTCGGCCGACATGGGCTATGCGGTCACCGTGCTGCACGACGCCTGCGCTACCCGTGACCTAGAGTTCAACGGGGTTGTGGCGCCGGCTGCGCAGGTGCATGCGGCGATGATGGCGTCGTTTGCGTTCGGGTATGGGCGGGTGCTTGCTGCGGATGCGTATCTGGCTGGTTGATGGTCAGCAACAACAGACGAACAAGCGTGCAGTGCTTCGTCGTCGAATACCCAAGCAACGCTGGCATTCCCGTTCGATAGATAGGAATCGTCTGGAAAGAAAATTGACCCCGTCCTACCGCCTTTAGACTTGTTACCTGACGTCCAAGGAGGACCGATGGATGGCAAGAACATGGATTGTGGTGGGCGATGCCACCACAAGCGGCGGCAGGGTAATTACTGGCTCGCCTGCAACGGATATTGAAGGCAAGCCGGTCGCGCGCATCGGCGACAAAGCCACCTGCCCCACCGTGCACAAGGGCGTATTTCCGATCATCACCGGTGACGCGAGCATCGTCATTGATGGTCAGCCGGTGGCGCGCCAAGGCGATAGCCTTGCTTGCGGCTGCCGCTTGTTGGCAGGCAAGCAGAACCTGGTTTACGTGGATCAAGGCGCCTCCACGGCACCCGGGGCTGGCCAGCTACCGCTTGCGGCAACCAACCTCCGGCAGGCGACACCTGCATCAACCGGCAGCGGCTTCGCCCCGGCCCCAGCGCTGCAAGCTGAAGACCTGACACTGCACTATCACTATGGCGATCTGGACAAGACGCCCGTACGCGGTGCCAGCTACCGGGTGATGCTGGCCGATGACAGCATACGCTCAGGCAGCCTGGATGACGCAGGCAAAGCCGTTCTGGGCAACGTCTCGGTCGGCCCGATCCAGGTGCTCTACCAGCACGATCTGGATGACAGCGACGACGCTGACATCCTCAGCGCAAGGGAGCAGATCAAGCAGGCACTGGATGCAATCGTTGCACAGACGAGAGCGGACTTCGCTGCGGAGTGGACGCAGTGGAACAACGCGGGTTGGGCAAAGAAGAAAGCGCTCAAAGCCGGAAACATTGCGTTGGGAACAGCACAAGGCGCCTGGGACTATGTCAGCGGCACCGCTGAGACCATCTGGCAACTGGCGGTGCTCTATTACAAGACCGATGCCGAACTGCATCAATGGAAGGTGCTGCTACTGACCGGCGACAGAGCTGGCTTGGATCGCAAGATCGCGGACTACCGTGCCCAAGGCAAACAGGTCATGGCCGCCGCTAGCGAAATGAAGGAGATGTTCAACCTACTGATCGACGATCCGGCGATAGTGAACATGCTGCCGCAGTTTGCCGAAGACTGGTGGACTGCCATTCCCCCGGACGAGGCAGAGAATCTGAAGTCCCGCTTCAGCGGCCAGATCGCCCTGGACATGATTGTTACCATAGTGCTGGCTGCGGTCACCATTGAAGTCGGCGGTGCCGGCGGAATCGGCTACGTTGCCGCCAAGGCTGGTACAACAGCGGCCCGTGTCGGCCAGAAGGTATTCAAACTTCTGGAGCAGGTCGAGGATGCATTCAAGGCGCTTGCCAAGGCGTTGCGCGTGCGCAAGCGACGGCAGGCCGACAGCAACCGCCAAGCCAACGTGAAGCGCGAGGTGGTCACGGTAGCGACGCCGAAGCGAATGCCGCAAAAGAGGTTGCCATGCTTCAGCCCGCAGAACTTGCCCGAAGAAAAGTTCCCGGAGATGGACCGGCAGCTGGAGGGGCAACAGCAAGGCCTGAACGATATGACCGTGCAGGAGTATCTGGATGGTCGGGCTGCATTTGATCCAAAAAACAGAGATAGAAAGGTAGCGAGAGAAGCTCGAAAAGACTATGCCCGCGAGCTAACTGCAGAAAAGACCAACCATCACATATCTCAAGGGACTCCACCGGCTGAAGCGAAGCGCTTGGCCAAAGCAGAGACCGAGGAAACCCTGAAGACCCTCAATGCCTTGCACAATCCCGATATGGTCGCTGGTGGAAAGGACATAATTGCGGACTTTGGAGACGGTGAGGTCAATACCACCATTGGCAGGCAGTGGACCCAGAAGAAGAAGGACGAGGTGTCACGGATACAACAGCTCGATAAAGCCGCCAATGAAGTCCCTCACGCAGAACGGGCAAACAGTAAAATGAACGGGAAAATGGAGCGCTGCAAAAAATGAGCCTGATACTGGATGAGAGCTTCGACTACTTCTATAACCAGGAGGGTTTTGGGCCGCAGATCAACAGCACACCCGTACCCGAATCCATTGTGGAAGCTTATCGCGGGAAGTTGCCCGACGCACTGCTGACCTACTGGAAGGCGATGGGCTGGGCAGGCTTTGGCAATGGTTTGCTCTGGTTGGTGGACCCACGCGAATACGCTAACGTTCTCAACGCATGGATACATGGCACCGATTTTTACAGCAAAGATCGGTATCACGTCTTCGCCCGGGGAGCGTTTGGCAATTTGTACGTCTGGGGCGAACGAACTGGCCCAAGCCTGCATATCAACGCGCCCAACTCAATGATTTTCCCTTCCGACAAGTCAGCGGCCATGGCAAGGGGCGAGGCTGACCTGCTGCTGCAAACCTGGTTTGTCGTGTGCGATAAGGACGCATTCGATAAAGATGACGGTGACGACAAGCCGCTCTTCGAGCGCGCTGTAACGCTACTCGGCCGCCCAGGACCGGAAGATATGTTCGGCTTTGTTCCAGCGCTGGCCCTCGGCGGCCCGCGCCGCTTGGACCATGTACAGAAGGTCAATGCAGTAGAGCATCTAATGTTCCTGGCGCAGATCCACCCGCCTCGAGTGATGCTGGACATTGTGAAAGAGGCTAAGTCTCGCGGACTTATGTAGAGCCGGCACGCGCGACTTGGGCGGGACCACTGGCCTTTCAGCGCGTCCCTACTTACCTGTGCTAAAGCCTTTGATCGCAGGGCGCCGACCTGAGGACCAAACACAGCGCAGCCCCTATGACGCCCACGCCATTTCAAGACGATAGATTCGATTACTTCTACAACGACGAAGGGTTCGGCCCACAGATCGACAGCGAACCTGTGCCGATCTCAGTCATTGAAGCCTATCGAGGAAAGCTCCCCGATGCGCTGCTCACCTACTGGGGAAAAATTGGCTGGGGCGGGTACGGCAATGGACTGCTCTGGCTTGTGGACCCCGGTAAATATGCGGGGGTACTGCGCGCCTGGATCCACGGCACCGAGCTGTACAGCAAGGATCGTTACTATGTCTTTGCCTACAGCGCATTCGGCGATATTTATGCTTGGGGGGAGCGCACTGGACAAAGCATCCTTATCAACGCTCCAAATTCGCGCATTTTCCCAACTGACAGCTCGGAAAAGATTGCGCTGGGGAAAGCCGACTCCATGCTAAGAAGCTGGTTTTCCTCTCGGGACAAGAAACAGCTCGACGAGGAAGACGTGGATAACAAGCCACTCTTCGATCGCGCGGTGAAGCTGCTCGGCCGCCCAAAACCGGACGAGATGTTTGGTTTTGTGCCTGCGCTGGCCCTCGGCGGGCCGAGCCGCCTTGACCATCTGCAAAAGGTCAACGCAGTTGAACACCTGATGTTCCTGGCTCAGGTCCAACCTCCTCGGGTGATGCTGGACATCGTCAAAGAGGCTAAGTCTCGCGGACTTATGTAGAAATCAGCAATTGCACGGAACAGCGTCGGCCGGATCGATTGATCATCCACTAGTACGCTGACCGTGGCTTTTTGCCGCTGTTGTCTGGTACAACGCGGCACGGAGTTGCGGAGCAACTCAGGCCCGAACTATTGGACTCATCGATGCGATTCAAACTGCCTCACCTAGCTACCCTATTTCTTTTCATGGCTGCTGCACCCGCCTTCGCTCAAACAACCATCTGCAAGGTCGAGGGTGACTCGACCGGCCCGGAACTGATTTCCTGGGACACCAAGACACAACGGGCGGAAGTGAAGATGCTGGGCGAAGCCCTGCAGGGAAAGCTGACCTGGCGGAGGAAGCACGATGATCTTGGCGACAAGGTCAACCTGAGCTTCACGCCTGCTGATCCGCTGTTTGGGGATGAGTATGAGTTTGTCGTGTTCCCGACCGAGAGCGGGCACCGGGTGATGGGCGTGGGCTACAAGTACTACGGCGGCGTCAAATATCTCAATATCAGCCAAGGGAACTACAGCGCTACCTGTAGCTCGCTGTAGTTCCGCCGATAGCGTGGTGGCTACTGCTTCGATGTGTGGGCACAGCAGAAGCAATACTGGGAACTCGGCGCTGATCTTGGCCGTCTGGCTCGACCAGGCGGCGGCTATTTCGGGCACGCCGTGGCAGGGTCCGCCTTTGCCACGTCAGCGCCCCACAGGCAGACAATGCGGTCCAGCGCCAAGCCGCTGCGCGAGTTGCTGAAGAACACGATGCCATCGCCCGTTGCAGGCCGCATCAGGAACTTGGCGCGGAAGCCTGCCTGGTTACGGCCATCGTGACCGACGGCGACGCTGCCGTCGGGAAGCTGCTCAATGAAATGGCCCAGCCCATAAACCATTTCCTTGGGTGCGCGTGGCGCACTCAGCTCTGAAGGTGCATGCAGTTGTGAAAGCTGCGCGTGGTTCAACGGGTGTGCGCCGGGGGTGCCATCCATGCCTGCGATCATCCAGCGCGAGAAGTCGCGCACGCTGGTAGTCAGCGTTGAAGGCGCCTGTTCCACGTAGTAACGCATGGGCACCGGACTGCCATCGTCGCCATGCCCTTCAGCGGCACCTGCAAGCACGGTAGGCGTCATCGCCACGCTACTGTGCGTCATGTGCAGCGGCTTGAATACCAGATCACGCGCCAAGTCCTGGTATCTGCGGCCCGTGGTGCGCTCGATGGCCAATTGCAACAAGGTATAGCCGCCGCCGGAGTAGTTGAACTTGCTGCCCGCCGGTGCAATCAGCTCGACCGCACCGCGCCCGTTGGTCTGCCCCGCCAGCGATTGCTCCAGTGTTGGCAATGCCTTGAAATCAAGCCAGCCTTCGTAGCCGCCCACACTGGTGCCAGCGCTGTTGGAAAGCAGGTGACGAACCGTGATCTTGCGGTAGTCGTATGGACCCTGCGCCACCGGCCATGGCGAGAGTAGATCCGCCACTGGCTGATCAAGCTGGATACGCCCTTGCTCGGCCAGGCGCATCGTTACCCAGCTGGCGATGGGTTTGGATAGTGAGGCTGCTACGAATACGGTGTCGGGAGTTACCGGCACTTTGCCCGCGTGATCTGCATAGCCAAAGCCCTGCGCATACGCCAGCTTGCCGTCAACGATCAGGCCCACGGCCACACCTTGGATCTTGGCCTCCTGCATGATGGCAGGAACCTCTCGCTCGATGACCTGGGCGAAAGGTGGGGGGTTCTGTTTGGTGGATGCGGGCGCGGCTTGGCTGTTGGTGCTGAACGCGGCCAGCAGCATCAAGGCTAGGCCGGGTTTGATTCTTGAGTGCGGGTGACGGAGCGGTGGGCGTTGAATGCGTTTGGGATGCATGGCTTCGGTCTCTGCCTGGAGTTTGTGAGCTGCAGCGGGATGCTTGAGTGGATGGAGTCTTCACGGGCTGGAGGCCGTAGCTCTGGGGTGTATGGCGCTGCCGGCTTTGGCAAGCTTCCCTCGGGCGGGCGCTGCTATAGCGCCGGCGTCCTTTGAACGGCTCCGAAGGGTGGGTGAACGTCTCCGGGCTTTTGTAGGAGCGGCGTGAGCTGCGAAGCTGGGGATGTTTGGGGTGTTGGGCTATTGCGAAGTGCACCCCTCCCCAACCCTCCCCTGCGCTTTGCGCAAGGGAGGGGGCGAAGCTGGCTTCGCTTGGTGCTGCTGCGCTGCTGGCGTGCTTTTGTGGGAGCTGCGTTAGCTGCGAAGCTAGGGATGTTTGGGGTGTTGGTCTATTGCGAAGTGCACCCCTCCCCAACCCTCCCCTGCGCTTTGCGCAAGGGAGGGGGCGAAGCTGGCTTCGCTTGGTGCTGCTGCGCTGCTGGCGTGCTTTTGTGGGAGCTGCGTTAGCTGCGAAGCTAGGCATGTTTGGGGTGTTGGTCTATTGCGAAGTGCACCCCTCCCCAACCCTCCCCTGCGCTTTGCGCAAGGGAGGGGGCTCAAGCTGGCTTTGCTTGGAGCTGGTGCTTTGCTGGCGTGCTTTTGTAGGAGCGGTGTTAGCCGCGAAGCTGGGGATGCTTGGGGTGTTGGGCTATTGCGAAGTGCACCCCTCCCCAACCCTCCCCTGCGCGTTGCGCAAGGGAGGGGGCTGAGCTGGCTTTGCTTGGAGCTGCGGCGTTGTTGGCCTGCTTTTGTAGGAGCGGTGTTAGCTGCGAAGCTGGGGATGTTTTGGGTGTTTGGCTATTGCGAAGTGCACCCCTCCCCGGCCCTCCCCTGCGCTTTGCGCAAGGAAGGGGGCTCAAGCGGGCCTCGCTTGTTTTGGTTACTTGTTTTTTGTGCCTGATTGCTGCGGTAGCACGGGATGATTACCGAACGACGACGGCTCCGTGTGCGCTAGCAAACGTGATGCCCCGCTGCCAGCGCGGCCAATCTCTCGGTTATGCTACGGCACCATTCCGGCAAGGACGTACCGTGACCATTGGCGAATACACGCAGGTTTATCGTGGCAAGAAAGTCGTTGATTTCAAGATGGGGGGCTCCGCTGTAGCCGGCGATGTCGCTTACCGCTTGATGCAGGAATACGACAGCGACGAGAGCCAGGAAGAACTGCTGGCTAATTTCTTCGAGCGCGTTGATCCGAAATCAGTTGAAGTGCTGATCATCGGTGCATGGGATGAAGCATCTGGCGAGGGCCCGCAGGGTCTGATCGATGGGCTGATTGCGCGCCGTGCCGAGCTAGGCAACCTGAAGGCGCTGTTCGTGGGCGATATGACCTACGAAGACTGCGAGATGTCGTGGATCAACCAGATCTCCTACAACCCGTTGCTGGAGGCCTTCCCGGGCCTGGAATCGCTGCGTATCCGCGGCACCTCCGAACTTGAACTGCAGCCCTTCACGCATGCGTCGCTGCAGGAACTGGCGATCGAGAGCGGTGGCCTGCCGAACGAGATCGTCATTGCCATCGCCAACTCCACGCTGCCGGCCCTGCGCCATCTCGAGCTGTGGCTGGGTGATGACGGCTATGGCTTCGATGGCGATGTGGCGGTCTACCAGCGCCTGTTGTCGGCGATCGGGCCGGAGCGGCTGCAGTACCTGGGCCTGCGCAATGCAATGATCAGCGACGAGCTGGCGGTGTGGCTGGCCGGTGAGCCCTGGCTGGGCTCGCTGCAGACGCTGGATCTGTCGCTGGGCACCATCGGCGATGTGGGTGCGCAGGCGCTGTGCGAGAGCCAGAACCTCGGCGGCCTGCAGCGCATCGACCTGAGCCACCACTTCATTTCCGAGGAATGGCAGAAGAAGCTGCAGGCGCTGCCGTGCACCGTGGTGCTGGACGATCCGGAAGAAGAAGATGACGGTGACCGCTACGTGGCGGTGTCCGAGTAAGCCGAAGATGGCGGATTGGCTGTTGATCGGCCCGCGCGGCAGCCGCCGTATCGCGTGGTTGCAGCGCGCCCTGCACGATCAGGGCGCGCCTGCCGCGCATGTGTTCGATTACGAAACCCTGCTTGCCGAGCCTGCGCGACTGCCTGAGGCACTCGCGCAGCTGCCCGGCGCCATCGTCAAGCTGGAATCGCCCGGCGAAGCGCCCGAGCTGCACCAGGCATTGGTGCGGCGCGGCTGGGAGTTGTCCGGCGCTGCGGGCGATGCCCCGCAGCCGGCCGCGCATGGTGAGCTGGTCCATCAACAGTTCTGGTATGCCGGCTTTGCCGATGTGCTCACCGCGCTTCCGTATGGTCCGCGCTACCTAAATGCACCGGCCGATCTGGCCTGCATGTCGGACAAGCTCCGCTGTCAGCAGCATCTTGCGGCAGCGGGCGTTGCGGTGCCGCCGTTGTTCGGCGTGATCCGCAGCTACGAAGAACTACGTGAACGCCTGCGCGATGTCGGCTGCGAGCGCGTCTTCATCAAGGCCCGCTACGGCTCGTCCGGCGCGGGCGTGCTGGCTTATGCGCGCAACCGCGATGGACGCGAAGTTGCCTATGGCTCTGCGGAGCTGGTTGAGCAGGATGGCCGCTGGCGGGTGTTCAACTCGCTGCGGCAGCGCCGTTACGACCGGCATGACGACATCGCACGACTGGTGGACCTGCTTGCCGTGCAGGGCGCTTATATCGAACGCTGGATTCCGAAGCCGACGGTGCCGGGCAGCGATGGCCGCCGCTACGACGTGCGGGTGGTGGCGCTGGATGGCCAGCCGCGGCAGCGAGTGGCGCGGATGAGCGCAGGCGCGCTGACCAACCTCCACCTTGGCAATGCACGCACCGGTTTGGATTTTCTGCTGGACGCAGAGGCCATCAAGCATCTGGAAGCGGCAACGGCAACAGCAGCGGCCGCATTCCCGAACAGCCGCATGATCGGCTTCGATCTGATCGTGCGCGGCACGCGCAACTGGGTGCTGGAAGCCAATGGCTTCGGTGATCTATTGCTGGATCTGCGCCACGCCGGCCGCACCACCTATGAGGACCAAGCCTTGCTGACGCCCGCACGGCCCGCAATCAACGAGTACGCCCATGCTTGAGACCCCCATGCCGGACATGCACCGCATTGTCGGCAGCCATGACGTGGTGATGATCACCCTGGACGCCCTGCGCTTCGACGCCGCCCAGCGCTGCTTCGAACGCGGCGAGCTGCCGGTACTTGCGCCGCATCTGCCGACCGAAGGCTGGGAGCTGCGGCACACGCCGGGCAGCTTCACCTATGCGGCACACACGGCGTTCTTTGCCGGCTTCCTGCCCACGCCTGCGCGGCCCGGCCCACATCCGCGCCTGTTCGCATTGGAATTCGAAGGCAGCGAGACCATCGTGCCGCAGACCTTCGTGTTCTCCGGCCGTGCCGATATCGTCGGCGGCTTCCGTGATCAGGGCTATCGCACCATCTGTATCGGCGGCGTCGGCTTCTTCAACCGTCGCAATTCGCTGGGCTCGCAACTGCCGGGGCTGTTCGAGGAAAGCCATTGGCAGCCGGAGTTCGGCGTGACCGCGCTCGATTCCACCGAGCGGCAGGTGGCACTGGCCTGCGAGCGTCTGCAGGCAACGGGCGACCAGCGCTGCTTTCTCTTCATCAATGTCTCGGCCATCCACCAGCCCAACCGGCATTACCTGCCCGCTTGCGAGACCGATGGCCCGGACAGCCACTGCGCCGCGCTGCGCTATGTGGATGGCGAGTTGGCCGCCTTGTTCACCGCCCTGCGCGCGCGTGGCCCGGCCTTCGTGATCATCTGCTCCGACCATGGCACCGCTTACGGCGAGGATGGCTTCCACGGCCATCGCCTCGCCCATGAGACGGTGATGAACGTCCCCTATGCGCATTTTGTGTTGAGCCCATGACCGCCCATCGATTGTCCGAACTGTTGCAGCTCGAGCCTTACCAGGCCTATTCGTACTCCTATCCGCACAAGTCCGCGTACCGGCCGATCACCCAGCCACCGCCGCTTGCCGATGCCTGGGCGAGTGAGCCGCGTGATGCGCTGTTCCTGTACCTGCATGTGCCGTTCTGCAGCTACCGTTGCGGCTTCTGCAATCTGTTCGCAATGGCGCGGCCGGCGCCGGCGCAAGTGGAAGCCTATCTGGCGCAGATGGAGAAGCAGTTGCGGGTGACCGCCGATGCCCTGGGCGAACATCGCTTCGTGCGTTTCGCGCTGGGCGGCGGCACGCCTACCTACCTGGATGCGCCGCAACTGCAGCGGCTGTTCGATTTCGTACAGCGCCACGCCAACATCGACCTGCATTCGATTCCCGCCGGCATCGAGGTATCGCCGGAAACCGTGGACGCGGCCAAGATGAAAATCTGCCGCGACGCCGGCATCGACCGCGTCAGCATGGGTATCCAGAGTTTCAGCGATGCTGAAGTGCGCTCGCTGGTGCGGCCGCAGCAACGCGCGGTGGTCGAGGAGGCCATCACGCAAATTCGTGCGGCGGGCATTCCAACGCTCAACCTGGACCTGATCTACGGCATCGCCGGGCAGACCGTGGCCAGCTTCCTGAGCTCGATCGACAGCGCTCTCGCCTTCCAGCCTGAAGAACTCTATCTCTATCCGCTGTACGTGCGCCCGCATACCGGGTTGGACCGCATCGGTGCGAAGGAAGGCGGTAAGCGCTCCTTCGTCATTCATCCCGAGTCGGTGGACAACCGGCTGGCCCTGTATGAAGCCGGCCGTGAGCGTTTGCTTGCCGCGGGCTATGTGCAGGTATCGATGCGTATGTTCCGTGCGGCGAACGCACCAGACTCCGGTGGCCCGGCGTACTGCTGCCAGAGCGATGGCATGGTCGGCATCGGCTGCGGCGCCCGCTCGTACACCAGCGGCCTGCACTACTCCAGCGAGTACGGCGTCAGCCGTCGCTCGGTGGCGGATATTCTTGCGCACTACCTGGAGCGCGATGAGGCCTCCTTCGCCAGCATTGATTACGGCGTGCGCCTGGATGAGGACGAGCGACGTCGCCGCTTCGTCATCCAATCGCTTCTGGCGCAGCCGGGCCTGGACCTTGCGCAGTACCGCGAGCGTTTCGGCACGGAGTGCTTCGATGATCTGCCGCAGCTGGACCAGTTGTTCGAGCAGGGCCTGGCCACGCGCGAGGATGCACTGGTCGCGTTGAACGACACCGGCCTGGCCCGCGCCGACACCATCGGTCCCTGGCTGATCTCCGCCGGCGTAGCCGAGCGCATGCGCGACTATCAATTGGATTGAACCACGCATGCATCTCTCCATCCTCTATCGCGGCCGGTTGAGCAGTTGCAACTACGACTGCCCGTACTGCCCCTTCGCCAAGACTTACGACACCCGCGCCGCGCTGCGCCGCGATGCCGAGGACCTGGCGCGCTTCGTCGAATGGGCGGGGCAGCAGACGATGGAACTGTCGGTGCTGTTCACGCCATGGGGCGAGGGCCTGGTGCGCCGCCACTACCGCGATGCGATGGTGCAGCTCAGCCATATGCCGCATGTCCGTCGCGTGGTGATCCAGACCAACCTGTGCATCGGCACGCGCTGGCTGGACGAGGTCAATCTCGACAGCTTCGCGCTGTGGTGCACGTATCACCCGGGGCAGGTAAGCCGCACTACCTTCCTGGCCCGCTGCCGCGAGCTGGACAGGCGCGGCGTGCGTTATACGGTTGGCATGGTGGCAATGCGCGAGCATCTGCAGGAGATCCAACTGCTGCGTACCGAACTGGGCGACAACGTGCCGCTGTGGATCAACGCCTACGACGAACGCCCTGCCGGCTACTACAGCGAGGCGGAAATCCAGCAGCTGCAACGTGTGGACCCGCACTTCCTGTTCAACCTCGAACCCTCGGCCAGCCTGGGCGCGCCCTGCTTCACCGGCGAGAACGTGATATCGGTGGACGGTGATGGCAACGTCAAACGCTGCCACTTCGTCGCCACGCCGCTGGGCAATCTGTACGACGGCAGCTTCGCCGGCCAGCTGCGCGCACGGGCCTGCCCGAACCAACGTTGCGACTGCTATATCGGCTATGCGCACCGCAAGGATCTACCATTCCAACAGGACTATCCGGCCGGTGTGCTGGAGCGCTTTCGCGATACACGAGGCGAAGGCATGACGAGGACAGGTTTCAAGATCGAAAGGCCGCTCTGAACCAGGGCTGGCAGCGCCAAGGCGACCAGTAGAAATACTGCAGACGGGTGGCTTTCATTACTTAGATCCGCCGCAGCGGAACTTCATAGACTGTGCTGGATCGCCGCAGGCCGTTGATACCGCCCGAGTGCGCAGCGCGCTTGCGGGCTGCGCAATGACGGTCATCGTGGCGCGCACTGCCCTTCGAGGTGAACCATGCTTACCGAACCGAGCACTGCAGTCCACACGCACTGGAACGGGGCATCCGTCATGCGCCGCGTCCTTGCGTCCAGCCTGGCCCTGGCCTTGCCGCTATGCGCTGGCGCGGTGCAGGCAGCCAACAGTGCCAAGCCCAATATCGTCTTCATCCTTGCCGACAATCTTGGCTACGGCGAGCTTGGCGTGTACGGCGGCGGTATTCTTCGTGGTGCGCCTACCCCGCGGATTGATGCACTGGCCAGCCAGGGCATGCGGCTGCTGAATTTCAACGTTGAAGCCCAGTGTTCGCCGAGCCGTTCGGCCTTGATGACCGGGCGCTTCTCCATGCGCTCAGGCACCTATGCGGTGCCCGTGGGCGGACAGACCGATGGCTTGACGCTATGGGAAATCACGATTGCCGAGCTGCTGTCCGGGCAAGGCTACCGCACCGGCATGTGGGGCAAGTGGCATCTGGGCAGCGCGGAAGCGCGGCTGCCCACTGGCCAGGGATTTGACGAGTGGTACGGCATTCCGCGCACCTATGACGAGGCCATGTGGACGGCGCAGAACCAAAGCAACAGCATGTGGCCGTCATTTGGCAACAAGCAAGGCTGGAACGCCGATGTCGTCGCGCCGGAGCCGATCTACGAGGCCCGCAAGGGCCAGAAGCCACGTCAGGTGGGTACGCTGAATCTGCAGGCGCGGCTGACGATGGAGGCCGGGATCACCGATCACGCAGTGGCCTTCATCCAGAAAAACGCACGCGAAGGCACGCCCTTCTTCGCCTATGTATCGTCGTCGATGGTGCATATGCCGGTGCTGCCCAATCCGGAGTTCGCCGGCAAGACAGGCAATGGTGACTGGGCCGACTGCCTGGCCGAGATGGACGCGCGCACTGGCCAGATTCTCGATGCCATCCGTGACGCAGGCATCGAAGACAACACCATCGTCATTTTTGCCAGTGACAATGGCCCCGAGGCAACCGACCCCTGGCAAGGCGACAGCGGTCCCTGGCGCGGCACGTACTTCACCGCAACCGAAGCCTCGTTGCGCGCGCCCTTCATCATCCGCTGGCCGGGCAGAATCCCGGCAGGCACGGTCAGCAATGACATCGTGCATATCGTCGACATGTATCCAACCCTGGCCGCTGTTGCCGGCGCCAAGGTGCCCACCGACCGGGCGATTGACGGGGTCAACCAGCTGGCGTTCTTCGAGGGCAAGCAACCGCATTCCAATCGCGAGGGCTTTCCGGCTTACGTCGCTGATCGGCTTTCAGCGGTGAAGTGGCATGACTGGAAGATGCATTTCATCTGGCAGGAAAACATGTATGACGCGCCCATCACCCTGGCCGAACCCAGGATCATCAATCTCCTTACCGACCTGAAGGAAGAGCGCGATGTCGGCGCCAAGGCCTCGTGGCTGGCCACACCAATGATGAAGATTGTCTACGACTGGGAGGCGAGCCTGAAGAAATATCCTCCCATCAAGATGGGCACGCCGGATCCTTATACGCCGGCAACGTCCAGGCACTGAGTTCGCCTGCGCCTATGGATGACGACCTTGTTGCAGCGCCGGCTGCATTCACGCAGGCGACGTGCGTCCGTGCCTTTCCCCGCGTGCTGAAACGCCATTCACCCAGGGGCGCGCACCTTGCCGTTGCGCCCCCGGCAACAGACTCGCCGCCACTGCTGCGGCAACGTTAGCCTGTCCATAGATCGCCTTTACTGGCAGTTTCAGCTCGCCACTCAGTACCCGCTGCAACAGCTCGCCGGCAACATGTCGTCTGCCGCTCGATTGGATGGCTGAGTTTGGCCGGTAGATCGTTCAACCAAACAATGTTCGCGATGGCAGCATCAACCGGACGTGGCTGCAGGCGACCACAGCTGATAACGAAGCTCAGGCGCAGTACGGCCAGGGATTGATCTTCCCTCCGCATCCGTTGTTCGAGTTACAACGGATGTGGAGCGTGCGAATCGCAGGGTTACTTCTTCTCACGTTCGAGCGCCAGCAGCGCCTGGGACTTCCCGTCGCCAAGCGCTGCACCACGCTCAAGCATGGCCAGGGCAGCGCTTCGATCTCCTGCTCCTCCGCGTTCCAGTCGCATGATCGCTGCGTTGTATGCGGCAACCGCGCTGCCAAGTTTAGCCGCATGTTCGAAGCCGCCCAGGGCGTTATCCGGACAAAGCATGAAGATGTCCCACCCCGCCGCTGCGCGCAGCTGCAAAACCGCATCCTGTGCGGGAAGAACGTCCTGCGCCTCGGAGTACCAGCCAACAACAAGGGGGGCCAGCAACTCTTCGCCTTCAGGCACAAAGTAGGATCCCCCACCGTCGCGGATGGTGAATGCCTGCTGGGTGGTGCGGCGCGAACCATCCTTGCGCAGCCACAAGAAGCCGTCTTCCCCGCTCACAGGAAAACCACCCAATGCGCTGGACAGACGATCCGCAAGGGATGGAACACCAGACGTTGGCGAAGCGCCGGTCCATGAGCCAATCAATTCGACCCGCGTCACTTTGCCATCAAGCGCTGGCTTGATGGATGCAGCAAATTCGTTGACGGGCAGGATGCGCATATCTGCGTCATAAAGACGCCAGGGGCTGGAGTGAAGTGCAATGATCAGCACCTCGTCGCTATCCGGAATGGCCTCCATATAGGTGTGGAGAAGTTGTCCGGAAGAAACACAGTTATCGACACCCTGTCTCGGGGGGCAGTGGGGGACCGACACCGCCCCCGCCAGTGGTAATTGCGTGGTCTGGCAGCCCCACGCAGCAGGGCTTAGCAGGCACAGCATCAGCAGGGCAGGCTTCATCGGGTAGTCCGGGTTCGATCGCGGAGCGCGTGCTGTACAGACTGCAGGGTGGCATGCGGCTGTGCAAGATGGGTTTCATGGACGTAAAGAGCGCGGGAAACGAATAGCCTCGCCCCCTACTCCGGAGCCCTGCTGCATTTTCCGGCCGGTTCCATCCCAGCATCCAGCGTTGATTCTCGCAGGTTTGTCAGTGGATACCTGCGCGCGGGTCCCCGTGACGCGGCCCGCCACGAGTTCCCGTGTCCTGATTGAAAGCCCGGATCGAAGCGGACCTTCTTATCGAAAGACGATGCTATCGCGCTTCGCTTTCGAGTTCCGCAACAGCATAGATCAGGGCTTCAACAACACCTTGCCCTTGCGCCCCGGCAAAAGACTCGCTGCCACTGCTTCGGCAACATCGCCAAGCTCGTAGACCGCCTGTACCGGCAATTCCAGCTCGCCACTCAGCACACGCTGCAGCAGCTCGCCGACCAGACGACGCTTGTTGTCCACCGACATCTGCTGGCTGACCTTGCTGCCCCAGAAGCCTTTGACCGTGGCCTGTTTGAAGATCAGGTCGCCGGAGGGAATCTGCATCGCTTCGCCGGCCATGGTGCCGAACGAGACCAGCGTGCCGTTGTCGCCGAGCAGTGACACCAGATCCGCGCTGGCCTGGCCGCCGATGGAATCGACTGCGGCGTGTGCGAGCTTGTCGCCAAGCAATGCCTGCGCGCGCGATTTCCAATCCGGCTGTGTCGTCGACAGAACGTTATTGATGCCGAGCGCCTTGAGTTCATCGACGCCTGCATCGCGACGCACCAGGCCCAGCACGTTTACACCGCGAGCGGCAGCGAGCATGGCGAGGGTCTTGCCGACCGCACCGTTGGCGGTGTTCTGCACGATCCATTGGCCCGGTTCGGCCTGCAGGAATTCCAGCAGCATCAGCGCGCTCAATGGCATGGCGATCAATTGCGCGGCGGCTTCGTCGGCGATGCCGTCCGGCACCGGGATGACCATGCGTGCGGGGGCGATGAAATATTCGGCCCAGGTGCCATGTACCGAAGCAGCCATGACGCGCTGGCCGATGGTGATGCCCTGCACGCCTTCGCCCAATGCTTCAACGATGCCTACTGCTTCACTGCCACCGATGGCGGGCAGCGTGGGCTTGTAGCCGTACTTGCCGCGCACGGTCCACAGGTCGTGGTTGTGGATGGGCGCAAGCAGGGTCTTGATCCGGACTTCGCCGGCGCCGGGCTGTGGGATGGGGCTGTCGCCGAGTGCGAGTACTTCGGCCGGTTCACCGAAGGTGGTGTGGATGGCGCTGCGCATGTTTGTCTCCTGTTGTGCGGGGGGAGAGCCGTGGTCAGAGTTCTGGCATCAGCTTCGTTTTTGTGGGAGCGGCGTGAGCCGCGAAGCACGCACATCTTCAGATGGCAGGGATGCCGTTCGCCTAAACAGCATCGGCTTCGCGGCTCACGCCGCTCCCACAAGCACTTGCCAGCGCCATGCACTGACTCGGTGTTGATGCGTGAATCAGACCGCGCTTACGTGCAGGCGCACATCGACGTTGCCGCGGGTGGCATTTGAGTACGGGCAGATCTTGTGTGCGGCTTCGACCAGACGCTGGGCGTCGGCCTGCGGCAGACCCTTCACTTCAACGTGCAGGTCGATGTCCAGCGCGTAGACGCCTTCAGCCGTCTGGCCGATGCCCACTTCCACCGAGGTGGCGGTGCCGGCCGGCTGCAACTGGAGCTGCTTGGCCGCTACCGGCAACGCGTTGTCGAAGCAGGCGGCATAGCCGAGCGCAAACAGCTGCTCGGGATTGGTGCCAGCCTTGTTGGAACCCGGCAGTGCCAGATCGAAGCCGAGGCTGCCGTCGTCCAATGCGGTGCGGCCGGCGCGGCCACCGGTGGCGGTGGCGCGGGTTTTGTAGAAGATCTTCATTGCCGATTCCTTGTGGGGTGCGTTGAGGGTGCTTTGGTGGAACGCGGATTGGCGACTGTTTGATTGTTTGTTTCCCCGGGTGCGCTTCGCTTACCCGGGCTACCGGTCATGGGGCTCAGGCGAGTTGGGCGAGCAGGGCCTTGGCGACGGCTTCGGAGCTGGCCGGGTTCTGACCGGTGACCAGGTGGCCGTCGCTGAGCACGTAGGGCTGCCAGTCCGGGCCCTTGCTGTAGTTGCCGCCGAGACGGGCGAACTCGTCTTCGATCAGGAACGGCACCACCGCTGTCAGGCCGACGGCTTCCTCTTCACTATTGGAGAAGCCGGTGACCTTGCGGCCGGCAACCAGCGGTTTGCCGTCGGCAGTGCGTGCGGCAATCAAGGCGCCGGGCGCGTGGCAGACCAGGCCCAGCGGCTTGTTGGCGCGGTCGAAGGTTTCGATAAGGGCAATGGAGTCGGCATCGCGGGCCAGATCCCAGAGCGGGCCATGGCCGCCGGGGTAGAACACCGCGTCGAACTTGCTGGCGTCGACCTGCTTCAGCGGGAGCGTGCTGGCGAGTTGCTGCTGGGCGTCGCGGTCGCTGCGGAAGCGGTCGGTGGCCGGGGTTTGTGCATCGGGCTCATCACTGCGCGGGTCCAGCGGCGGTTGGCCGCCGGCTGGCGATGCCAGGGTGATGTTGGCGCCGGCGTCCTTGAACACGTAATACGGTGCGGCGAATTCTTCCAGCCAGAAGCCGGTCTTGTGCCCGGTGTCGCCGAGCTGGTCGTGCGAGGTCAGTACGAACAGAACTTTCATGGCAATGCCTTCAGTGGGTGGGGGAAGCAGCTGCGACGGTGTTGTCGCAGGTCAGCAGGTGTTCGGTGGCCTCGTGGGCCTGTTGCAGTGGCAGGCGGTCCTGGCTGAGCTTGGACAGCAGGGCCGCGCCCAGCCACATCTGGTACAGCACGCGGGCAACCTGCAAGGCGGGCTTGCCCTTGGGCAGCGAGCCGTCGGCGCGGCCTTCTTCGACCAGGGCGGCAATGCGTTGCAGCAGGCGCTGCACGCCCTGGTCGAGTACGCGGCGCATGTCTTCGGAAAGGTCGGACACCTCGGCGGCCAGCTTCACCACCAGGCATTCCTCGGCCCAACCCTGCGCCGGGTCGGCCGGGTCATGCGCCCAGGCACTCCAGTAACGCATCAGCCGCTGCCGGCCGTTGCCGGGTTCGGCCAGCAGCTGCTCCAGCTTGCGCCCGTAGTCGTCTACGTACTGTTGCAGCAGCTCGCAGCCGAAGACTTCCTTGGATGCGAAGTAGTGATAGAAGGAGCCCTTGGGGACGGCGCAAGCCTTGAGGATTTCCTGCAGACCGAGCGCGGCGAAGCCCTTCTGCAGGACCAGCCGGTAGCCGGTGTCCAGGATGTGCTGGCGGGTGGCCTGGGCTTTGGGGGAGAGGTTCATGGGGTGGATGCTACTCCGAATAGACCGGTCGTCTATTAACAGGTGATTACCGGGAGAAGGAAGCAGGAGCCAGCCATCCCTTCTCCCGTTGACGGGACTGCAGCCCCCTTCTTGGGGGAAGGTGCCCCGAAGGGGCGGATGAGGGGGCTTTGGCTTTGGCTTTGGCTTTGGCTTTGGCTTCATCGTTTGAAGCCAGGTGCGGATAGCTTTCTGGAAATCCAGGATGACTGCTTCGCTCTGCCCTCACCCCAACCCCTCTCCCGGGCGGGAGAGGGGCTCTGGATGTCGCGGTTTGCCGGGGGAGGCCCAACTTCGCTCATTTGCTCGCAAGTTCCGCGCATCGTGGGCGCGCGCGGCCTCTGGCCCATGCCGGGAAGTTGCCCCCTGCTATTACCCCAGGCAGCGCTGACGCACCGCCCCGCAAGCCACTCCAGCATCACCACAAAATTCAAACAGTCGATTAAAACACGGCTAATTTCGTCGAACTGGACAGTATTCCCCGCTTCCCTCACACTGCCGCCCTTCCCCGCCGACCCTTGGCACATGGCAAAACTGCTGGTCCTTCACGGCCCCAACCTCAACCTGCTGGGCACCCGCGAGCCCGACGTCTACGGCCACACCACGTTGGCCCAGATCGACGCTGCGCTGGCCGCGCAGGCACAGGCACAGGGGCACCAGAGCGAACACCTGCAGTCCAACGCCGAGCATGTGCTGGTGGACCGGGTGCAGGCTGCGCGCGCCGATGGAACCGCTTTCATCCTGATCAACCCCGCCGCCTTCACCCATACCTCGGTGGCCCTGCGCGATGCGCTGGCCGGGGTGGCGATTCCGTTCATCGAGATCCACCTGTCCAATCCGCATGCGCGCGAACCGTTCCGCCAGCACAGCTACCTGAGCGACAAGGCCGTCGGCGTGATCTGCGGCTTTGGCGCCGACAGCTACCGCTACGCGATGGACGCCGCATTGGCCCGGGTGGGAGTGGCTGCGTGAACACCCTGCCGCGCTTGCTGACAGCTATGGGCATGGCCTGCCTGCCGCTGGCCGCTGCCCATGCGCAGAACATGGAGCGCGCCGCCGAGGGCATCGATTGCGCGAACCCGACCAGCACGTCGGAAAGCGACCTGTGCGCCTCCGACCGTGCTACCGATGCCGATGCGCTGTTGAACACAACTTACGGCCAGGCACGCCGCCAGCTGCAGCAGCAGGCCGCCGATGGGAGCTGCTCGCAGTGCGCCGAAGCCGAGCAGCAGCTGATCGCAGCGCAACGCGCCTGGATCCAGCTGCGCGACAAGGACTGCGACGCGGTCTACGCCTTCAATGCCGACGGTACATCGCGCAATGGTGCGCAGATGCGCTGTCTCATCACCCACGCGCAGGACCGTACCCGGCAGCTGCGCGCTTTCTACGAACTTTGACCCGGGCGCACCGCGCCTTCTCCTTACTGACTTACTGCAACCCAAAGAGGCCCTCATGGATCTGCGCAAAATCAAGAAGCTCATCGACCTGCTGGAAGAGTCGAACCTGGCTGAAATCGAGATCAAGGAAGGCGAAGAATCCGTACGCCTGTCGCGCAACCCGGTAGGCACCTATGTCGCCGCACCGGCACCGGTGTATGCCGCCCCGGCCGCAGCTGCTGCCCCGGCGATGCCGATGAGCGGCCCGACCGAAGCCTCCACCGGCGGCACCGCCAAGCCGGGCAATGCCCTGCCGGAAGGCCACGTGCAGCGCGCGCCGATGGTCGGCACCTTCTATTCCTCGTCCTCGCCGGACAAGCCGGCCTTCGTGACCGTCGGCCAGACCATCAAGGCCGGTGAAACCCTGGCCATCATCGAGGCGATGAAGATGTTCAACCCGATCGAGGCCGAAGTATCCGGCACCGTGGTGGCCATCCTCGGCGAGAACGGCAGCCCGGTTGAGTTCGACCAGCCGCTGTTCGTGATTGCCTGAGGCGCCGGCCATGCTGGATAAAGTCGTCATCGCCAACCGGGGTGAAATCGCGCTGCGCATCCTGCGCGCGTGCCACACCCTGGGCATTCGTACGGTTGCGGTGCATTCCACCGTCGACCGCAATCTCAAGCACGTGGCCATGGCCGACGAGTCGGTCTGCATCGGCCCGGCACCGTCGTCGGAAAGCTACCTCAACATCCCGGCGTTGATTGCCGCGGCCGAGGTCACCGACGCGCAGGCCATCCACCCGGGCTACGGCTTCCTGTCCGAGAACGCCGACTTCGCCGAGCGCGTTGAGCAATCCGGCTTCATCTTCATCGGCCCGCGTGCGGAAACCATCCGCCTGATGGGCGACAAGGTCGAAGCCATCCGCGCGATGAAGGCCGCCGGCGTGCCGTGCGTGCCCGGTTCGGGCGGCCCGCTGGGCGAGGACATCGTCGCCAACACCAAGATCGCCCGTGAGATCGGCTACCCGGTCATCATCAAGGCATCGGGCGGCGGCGGTGGCCGCGGCATGCGCGTGGTGCATGCCGAAGGAGCGTTGAAGGCCTCCATCGAGACCACCAAATCCGAAGCCAAGGCGGCGTTCGGCAATGGTGAGGTCTACATGGAGAAGTACCTGGAAAATCCGCGTCACGTGGAAATCCAGGTGCTGGCCGACGGCCAGGGCAACGCCATCCACCTGGGTGAGCGCGACTGCTCGATGCAGCGCCGCCACCAGAAGGTGGTGGAAGAAGCACCGGCACCAGGCATCACCGCTGAACTGCGTGAGCAGATCGGCAAGGTCTGCGTGGAAGCCTGCGTGCGCATCGGCTACCGCGGCGCTGGCACCTTCGAGTTCCTGTTCGAAGACGGCAAGTTCTATTTCATCGAAATGAACACCCGCGTGCAGGTGGAACATCCGGTGACCGAGATGGTGACCGGTATCGATCTGGTTGCCGAACAGCTGCGCATCGCCTCCGGCCAGAAGCTGACCATCAAGCAGAGCGACGTGGTGCTGCATGGCCACGCGATCGAGTGCCGTATCAACGCCGAGGACGCGGAAACCTTCATTCCCAGCCCCGGCCTGATCACCGGTTTCTACCCGCCGGGCGGCCCGGGCGTACGTGTGGATACGCACATCTATGCCGGCTACAAGGTGCCGCCGAACTACGACTCGATGATTGGCAAGCTGATCGTGCACGGTCCGGACCGCGAAACCGCCATTGCCCGCATGCGGGTGGCGCTGAGCGAGATGGTGGTGGACGGCATCAAGACCAACGTCGCGTTGCAGCAGCGCATCATGCGCGACCAGGGTTTCCAGGCCGGTGGGCAGAACATCCACTACCTGGAAAAGCGCCTGGCCGAACGCAAGACCCGCTCGATCGCGCTGACCTGATTGAAGCCGGTTGCCGGGCAATGCCCGGCACCAGCTTCCTGTCTTTCTGTAGTGCCGAGCCATGCTCGGCAGGGGCATTCCAAGCGATGCAACAGGAGCGGCGAAGCCAGCGAAAGGCCAACCCCTCCCCAACCCTCCCCTTGGCTACGCCAAAGGGAGGGAGCAGAAGCAGACACAAAAAAGGCGGGAATCCCCGCCTTTTTTGTGTCTGATGGAAACGCCGGTTTACTCGGCTTCCACCACGGTGCCCTTGACCGGCTCGGTGCCCAGCGGCGAGGACGGGTCCATCACTGTCACCGTTTCCACCGAACCATCCGGCCATACGATCTGGAAGCTGCTGCCCGGCTGCAGGGTGTTGAACGGCATGCCACTCTGCGCGCGATACACCGCTGCGGCCTGGGTGGCACCCGCACGGCGCAGGTCCGCATCGGACTTGACGCTGGTCAGCTTGATCTTGGACAGGGCTCGGTAACGGTCTTCGTAGGTGTCTATCAACACCACGCCCACCGCGCCAGCCGAATAGGCCACAAACAACACGACCCAGATCCAGAACTTCGCCCCGTGCATGAAACGTCGGTAGTTCATTGCACACCTCGCTGCGCACTGCGCAAGCTGCTGACCATCTCGTTCATTTTTTCCATACCCTGCCGCGATACCGCAGCGTCGTAAACGAATGACTCAAAATCCTGTCGTGGATCGCGCGAGCAGATACCGCCATTGGCGCAATAGGCCACCATCAAGGTGCTGCCCGGGCCGCAGGCCAAGCCCAATTGGCAGGCGGCAACCTGCCAGGCCAATTGGCTGAACTGGCTACCGGCAACCATGCCGCGGTAGGCCTCATCGCCGGCCGCTGCACTGCCCATTGCGCCGGATACGGCCAGGAAGGCCTCCGGGTCCTGCGAAGATTGCACCCGCTCCACCAGCTCACGCCGGTACTCGGGGGTGTCGATCAAGGGCTCACCCATCGACAGCAGGGCTGCTTCAGCGGCCAGATTGCCGGCCTTGGCCGACGCCTGCCGCTGCTGCAGCAAACGACCGCGGCCCAGCCCATCGGCGGAGGTGAAGCCCGCGCAGCTCTGCCGCACCTTGCCGCGCGCAGCCAACATCGCCGAAATCGCGTCCAGATCCATGCGCTGCAATGCAGCGCTGTCCAGCGCATAGCCCGACGGGTCCATCGCAAACACGCCACAGTGATCGTAGATACGGCTGGCTATCCAGCCCGCCTCGGCATTGCCCGCATCGGCAGCGGCCTGCAATTGCTGCGCATAGGCAAACAAATCAGTGCCGTTTTCCAGCGCTGCACGCAGATCCAACGGCAAACCCGCCGCCACCGCGGTGGAACGCTCCGGCAATTCCCTGTCACCGCCCAGCAGCGTGGCCGGGCCGGTATCACTGGCTGCGGCGACGGCAGCTGCATCCGCATTGCCCGCATGCAGGCTGGCACCACTGCGAACACCCAACGCAGCCATCAGCACTGCCGCAGGCAGCACCAATAGATACCAGGGTTTTCTGGCCAGCAAGGAGAACATGGGACGGCAGCAGCCTGGGATGCAGGTACAGGTCGGGGATTCTAACAAGGCCAACGGCCGGCCCGGATGAACCAGCCAGCTGAACGCGCAATTGGCGCCCGCCTCGTCTAGGATGCCTCCCCTGTCCCGCTGTTGCCGTACGCCCCCATGCCCTTCCTCGAATTGACCCTGCGCTGCACCGAAGCCACCCAGCCCCGTTACGAGAACGCCCTCGACGACGTCGGCGCACTGGCGGTCACCATGCTCGACGCCGACGCTGACACCAGCAACGAGCGCGCGATCCTGGAACCGGGCGTGGGCGAAACCCCGCTGTGGAACGAGCTGACCCTGACCGCGCTGTTCCCGGCTGATACCAATGCGCTGGCCCTGCTGGCCGCGCTGGAGTCCTTCGACCCGGGCCTGGAATGGACCAACGCCAGCTTCCGCGCGGTACAGGACGAAGACTGGGAGCGGGCCTGGCTGGACCAGTTCCAGCCCATGCAGTTCGGCCAGCGCACCTGGATCGTGCCGTGGAACCATGAGCTGCCGGAGGCCGCACAGGCCGCCGATGCCGCCATCGTCCGGCTCGACCCGGGCCTGGCCTTCGGCTCGGGCACCCATCCCACCACCGCGCTGTGCCTGCGCTGGCTGGACCAGCTCTCGGCCGAGGGCAAGCTGGCCGGCAACACCGTGCTGGATTTCGGCTGCGGCTCCGGCATCCTCGCCCTGGCCGCACTCAAGCTCGGTGCCGCCGCCGCGGTTGGCGTGGACAACGATCCGCAGGCGCTGATCGCCACCCACGACAACGGCGAGCGCAATGGCGTGCATATCGCCGCCTACCTGCCGGAAGACGAGCCGGTCGCTACCTATCCGGTGGTGGTGGCCAATATCCTGGCCTCGGCTCTGGATGCACTGGCCGAACTGCTGGCCGCACGCGTCGCAGCCGGTGGGCAGATTGCCCTGTCCGGCATCCTGCATGGTCAGGAAGACGAACTGCTGCAACGCTACGCGGCATGGTTCGATCAGCTTGAAGCCACCCAGGATGGCGATTGGATGCGCATCACTGGCGTGCGCCGTGCTTGAATGGCGACAGTGCCTCGGCCTGCCCTGCCATGACTGAAAAGACCAAGCCCGCCCGCCC
>NZ_LDJJ01000002.1 GCF_001431465.1 Stenotrophomonas terrae
GAACGGGAGAGGGGCTTCAAACAACAACCCGCATGCTGCCCGTACCGCCGGCCACCTGACCGCCGGTGGTAACATAGACATCTGATTTCAGGCCTTTTTCCTCCATGTTCAGCTTTTTTCGCCGCAAAAAGACCGACGACGCCCAACAGCCCGCAAAGCCGTCCACGCTGAGCGTTGAGGAACTGGCCGCCGCCTTCCCGCAGGCACCGTCGGCGCAAGCGCCGCTGCCGGCGGAACCTGAGCCGACCGAAGCCGCGCAAGCGCCGATCCAGGCAAACGAGGCCCCCGCAGCAATTGTCGAGCCAACGATTGAAGTTGCAACGACGCCTGCGCCGGTTGTGGAACAGGCTGTCGCAGCGGAAGCCGTGGCTGCAACCGAGCCGGTCCCCGCTCACCCAGCACCGGCCATCGAAACCCCCTCGCCTGCAACCGACGAAATCGCGGCGCAGGCAATAAAACCCGTTGCGGCTCCTGCGATGGCTGCTGCTGTTGCTGCTGTTGCCGCTGCTCCTGCTGCTCCTGCTGCTCCTGCTGCTGCTCCTGTTGCTGCTGCTCCTGTTGCTGCTACTCCTGTTGCTGCTACTCCTGTTGCTGCTGCTCCTGTAATTGCGGCTCCTGTAGTTGCTGCCCCTGTAGTGACTGCCCCTGCAACTGCTGCTCCCATAGTTGCGGCTCCCGTCGCAATCGAAACCAGCGCACCCAGCTCCGCCGATTCCGACGCAGCACTGATCCCCGCCAATGCGGCGCCTGCCGCACAGGCTGGCAAGCTCGGTTGGCGCGACCGTCTGCGCAACAGCACGTTCGCCCGCAGCTTCGGCGGCCTGTTCTCGCGCAACCCCAAGCTCGACGACGACCTGCTCGACGAGATTGAAACCGCACTGATCACCGCCGACGTCGGCATGCCGGCAACCACCGCCCTGGTCGAAGACCTGCGCAAGCGCATGAAGTCGCGCGAGTTCGCCGATGCCAATGCCTTGCTGGCCGCCCTGCGCGCCGACCTGATCGCGATGCTGCAGCCGGTCGCCAAACCGCTGGTGATCGACAGCAACGCCAAACCATTCGTGATCCTCACCGTCGGCGTCAACGGCGTTGGCAAGACCACCACCATCGGCAAGCTGGCCAAGCGCTTCAAGGATCAGGGTCATAGCCTGATGCTGGCTGCCGGCGACACTTTCCGCGCCGCCGCTGTCGCCCAGTTGCAGATCTGGGGCGAACGCAACGGCGTGAGCGTGGTGGCCCAGGGCCAGAACGCCGACGCCGCCTCGGTTGCATTCGATGCGCTGCAGGCCGGCAAGGCGCGCGGCACCAGCGTATTGATCGCCGATACCGCTGGCCGCCTGCACACCCAGACCGGCCTGATGAACGAGCTGAGCAAGATCCGTCGCGTACTCGGCAAGATCGATGAAACCGCTCCGCACGAAGTGTTGATGGTGATCGACGGCACCACCGGCCAGAACGCGCTGTCGCAGCTGCGTCAGTTCCATGCTGCCGCCGGCGTCACCGGCCTGGTCGTGACCAAGCTGGACGGCACCGCCAAGGGCGGCGTGGTATTCGCGTTGGCCCGCGAGTTCGGCATACCGATCCGCTTTGCCGGCATCGGCGAACGCCCGGAAGACCTGCGCGTATTCGACGCCGAAGCCTTCGTCGACGCACTGCTACCGCAGGCGCTGGGCAGCAACTGATCCAAAGCCCCTCTCCCACCGGGAGAGGGGTTGGGGTGAGGGTACGCTCTACGAGCAGAATCAAGAGCTCCCCTCATCCGCCCCTTTCGGGGCACCTTCTCCCGCAAGCGGGAGAAGGGAAACGCGCAATCGCAAGCCTTCGCGAGCCCATGCCCAACTTCCCCAGCCAACTCCTCACCTGGTTCGACCAGCACGGCCGCCATGATCTGCCCTGGCAGCATCCACGCTCGCCGTATCGCGTCTGGCTGTCGGAAATCATGTTGCAGCAGACCCAGGTCGCTACGGTTATCCCGTACTTCCAGCGCTTCGTGCAGTCCTTCCCGACGCTTGCGGATCTGGCAGCCACCGACAACGACACGTTGATGGCGCATTGGGCCGGGCTGGGCTACTACGCCCGTGCCCGCAACCTGCATGCCGCGGCCAAGCAATGCGTTGAACTGCATGGTGGCGAACTGCCGCGTGATTTCGATGCGCTGCTAGCCCTGCCCGGCATCGGCCGCAGCACCGCTGGCGCCATCCTCAGCCAGGCCTGGAATGACCCGTTCGCGATTCTCGATGGCAACGTCAAGCGCGTGCTGACGCGTTATCACGGCATTGCAGGCTTCCCCGGTTTGCCGGTGATCGAAAAGCAGCTCTGGGCGCAGGCTCAAACCCATGTCGCGCAGGTGCCCGCCGGTCGCATGGCCGATTACACCCAGGCGCAGATGGATTTCGGCGCAACCCTGTGCACCCGCGCCAAACCGGCCTGCATCCTCTGCCCGCTGCAGAGCAGCTGCAGCGCACACGCGCAGGGTCTGGTTGATTCACTGCCAACCCCGAAACCGAGCAAGGTGCTGCCCGAGCGTGAGGCCAGCGCTTTGCTGTTGGAGGACAGCGACGGCCGCATCCTGCTGCTCAAACGCCCACCGACCGGCATCTGGGCCTCGCTGTGGACCCTGCCGCAGGCCGACACCGACAGCGCCTTGCGTGACTGGTTCGCCGGCACCATCAAGGGCAACTACGACAACGCCGAAGAACTGCCGCTGATCGTGCACACCTTCAGCCATTACCGCCTGCATCTGCAGCCCTTGCACCTGCGCAAGGTCGCACTCAAGGCCAAGGTCGGTGACAATGCCGATCTACGTTGGGTGGCACGCAGCGAGCTCGCCGCACTTGGCCTGCCCGCGCCTATCCGCAAACTGCTGGAACGTCATCCGGCGCATTGATTCGACAGGATTCCACCATGCCCCGCTCCGTCTTCTGCCAATACGAACAACGCGAAACCGAGGGCCTGGATTTCGTGCCCTATCCGGGCGAACTGGGCCAGCGCATCTTCGCCAATATCGGCAAGCAGGCCTGGGCGGCATGGCTGGCGCACCAGACCATGCTGATCAACGAGAACCGCTTGTCGCCGCGCGACCCCAAGCACCGCGCCTTCCTTGAGGAAGAGCTGGTGAAGTACCTGTTCTCCGGCGGCGCAGAAAAACCGGCTGGCTATGTGGCGCCGGAAGCTCACTAACGCAAGACTGTAGTGCCGAGCCATGCTCGGCAGAGGTTTCAACTGTAGTGCCGAGCCATGCTCGGCAGAGGTTTCAACTGTAGTGCCGAGCCATGCTCGGCAGAGGCTTCACCGGTAATGCCCCTGCCGAGCATGGCTCGGCACTACAGATTGCTTCAATCCATCTCGGTGCCCTGGTCTGCGGCGCGTTCGGAAATCTTGGCCTCGCGCAGCTCTTTCTCGGATGCGCGCAGTGCCTTTACATCCAGCGGCTGGATCGTGTCGATCCGGCAGGGTACATGCGCCATCGGGCCGCTACCATGCACGATCACCCGATCAAAACGGGCAGACACCTGCCCCATCATGTTGGTGATCGAAATGGCCGGCGCGAATGACAGATCCGGGCAGGACCCGCTCAGGTTCAACAGCCAGGCTTCGGCCGGTTTGGTCCACACCGCGAGCGCGCTGTCGCCCAGTTCGGTCCAGCCATTGAGCGAGCCAAAATAGCGGAAGCTTTTCACCGGCTCGCCGGCATGCGCGCGGTAAAGCGCCAGCCGCTCACCACTGCTCAGCTTCCCGGTGGTCGCACAGCCGCCAACCACGGCAGCCAGCATCATCGCAACAAGCACTGTTTTCATGGCAGCAATCCTTATTGAAGGGAACAACCTGACTGCGTGACTGCAGCGAAACCATCCACCTGTGCGCGTTAACCCCATGTCTGTTTGGAGCCGGCGCTTGCTGGCGCCGGGCTTAGACCCGGCTGCCAGCCAACTCGTGGAGCCGACCTTCGCGCAACTCCAGCACGCGGTCCAGCTTGCGCGCCAGGCTGCGGTCATGCGTGACCAGCACCAGGCTGGTACGGTGCGCCCGGTTCAACTCCAGCATCAGCTCGAAAACGTTGGCTGCGGTCTTGTCGTCAAGATTACCGGTAGGCTCGTCGCCCAGAACGCAGCCTGGCTTGTTGACCAGGGCACGGGCCACCGCGGTGCGCTGACGCTCGCCACCGGACAGCTCGCCGGGCTTGTGACCCAACCGATGGCCAAGGCCGACCGACACCAGCAGCGCGGTGGCCTGTGCGCTGGCGGCCGCCACATCACGGCCACCGAGCATCACCGGAATCATCACGTTCTCCAGCGCGGTGAACTCGGGCAGCAGGTGATGGAACTGATAGACGAAGCCCAGCGAGCTGTTGCGCAGGTTGCCGCGCGCCGCATCGGACAAGGCCGACATGCGCTGGCCGGCAACATAGACCTCACCTGCGGTCGGGATATCCAGACCACCGAGCAGATGCAGCAAGGTGCTCTTGCCGGCGCCGGACGCGCCGACGATGGCAACGGTTTCGCCCGCTGCCACGTTCAGATCCAGGCCGTCGAATACCGGCGTATGCATCTTGCCTTCGGCATAGGTTTTGCCCAGGCCTTCGGCGCGGATTACCGATTCCATCAATGCGTTCTCATTCATAGCGCAGCGCCTCTGCCGGCTGGGTACGGGCGGCGCGCCACGCCGGGTAGATGGTTGCGGCAAAGCTCATCAGCAGTGCCACCAGGGTGATCACCACGATGTCGGCGGTCTGCATGTCGGTCGGCAGGCCGGTGATGTAGTACACATCCTCCGGCAGCAGCTTGATGTTGAACACGGTCTCGATCAGGCCGAGGATGCGTTCAAGATTGAGGGTCAGGGTGATGCCACCCAGCACACCCACGATGGTGCCGAACACGCCGATCAAGGTGCCCTGCACCATGAATACCTGCATCACCCCGCCAGGGGTCAAACCCAGCGTGCGCAGGATGGCGATATCGGCCTGCTTGTCGGTGACCAGCATCACCTGCGAGGACACCAGGTTGAAGGCGCCCATCGCCACGATCAGCGACAGCAGGATGCCCATCACCGTCTTTTCCATGCGCAGCGAGTGGTAGAGGTTGGCGTTTTCCTGCGTCCAGTCGCTGACCCGGTAATAGCCGTTGAGGTTGACCGCAAGGTCTCGGGCGACCGTGTAGGCCTGGTCCATGTCATGCATCTTCAGGCGCACGCCGGTGACGCCGTCCATGCGCAGCACCCGCTCCATGTCCTGCATGTTGGTGAAGGCGACGCCACGGTCCACTTCATTGGAGCCGGCTTCAAAAATGCCGCTGACCTTGAAGCGCTTGACCCGCGGCATCGCGCCCATCGGCGTGCCCTGCACTTCGGCCAGGGTGGCAACCACGCTGTCGCCCACATCCACGCCCAACCAGATCGCCAATTCCTTGCCAACCACCATGTTGAACTCACCGGGCTGCAGGCTGTCCAGCTTGCCCTTGGTCATCTTGTCGGCCAGCACCGAGACCTTGGACTCCTGCGCCGGGTCGATGCCCTGGATGATCGCGCCCTGCACCCGCAGGCCACTCAACATGCCCTGGATCTCGATATACGGTGCGGCACCGGCCACACGCGGGTCCTTGGTCGCCACGTCCACGGCATGCTGCCAATTGGCCATCGGCTCGCCATCGGCGCTGACCGTGGCATGGGCCGACATCTGCAGCAGGCGGTCGCGGATCTCCTTCTGGAAGCCGCTCATCACCGCCAGGGTGGTGATCAGCACCATCACACCCAGCGCGATGCCGAGGATGGAGGCCATGGAGATGAAGGAAATGAAGCCATTGCGCCGTTTGGCGCGCAGGTAGCGCAATCCGATTGCAACAGGTAAGGGTTTGAACATGCGTGTCTGCCCGGGAACTGGCGGCTATGGTGCCACTCCCGGCGGCTGGCGGGAAACGCCATGGGCACGCACGGCCAGTCGCAGTTCACGTCGCTGCGCACGCGGCAGGGTATCCGGCCAGAACAATAGCTGCTGGCGGTGCCTGCCAAGCCGCCAGCGCAGCACCAGCAAGGGGCCGCGTTCGAGCAGCTCGAGCCGCTGCACCGGGCTTCCATCCACGCAAGGTGCACCCGGTGGCGGCGGTATCAACAGCTTGCGCGCTGGCCTGCGCGATTCCGCCCGCGCCTGCAGCAGGCCCAAGACAAGCACGCAGGCGCCCAGCGGCCAGGCCAAGGCCGGCGCCAGATCACAGTTCACTATGGAAATGGCGGCAAGTACCGCCAGGCCCGACAACGCGCAGCTCAGCCAGCGCGAGGGGCGCCACTCACACCGGAAGGGAGCGGATGTAGCTGATAAGTGCCGCCTGCGACGCATCCGGACAGACCTCGTAGCCCATCGACCAGCGCCACAACTTATCGTCTTCGGTGTCCAGCAGCTGCAGGAAAACCTCGCGTTCGGCGGCAGGTGCATCCAGCCAGCGACGGTCCAGATAGCGACCGAACAGCTGATCCAGCTCACGCATCCCGCGCCGGCAGCGCCAGCGCAGCTTCTTCAACAGGATTTCGTCTTCGGTCTGCATGGCTTCGGATACCAAAGCCCCTCTCCCGCCGGGAGAGGGGTTGGGGTGAGGGTTGGAGCGAAGCTCCCGCGAACTCGATGGCAGCGGGCGGCGCCCCTACCCTCATCCGCCCCTGCGGGGCACCTTCTCCCGAAGGGAGAAGGCATAACGCATCAAGCGCGGCGCGCCATCATCAGCTTCTTGATCTCGGCGATTGCCAGTGCCGGGTTCAAGCCCTTCGGGCAGGTGCGTGCGCAGTTCATGATGGTGTGGCAGCGGTACAGCTTGAACGGATCTTCCAGATCGTCCAGGCGTGCGCCGGTGTCTTCATCACGCGAGTCGATGATCCAGCGGTAAGCCTGCAGCAGGATTGCCGGGCCCAGGTAACGCTCGCCGTTCCACCAGTAGCTCGGGCAGCTGGTCGAGCAGCAGGCGCACAGGATGCACTCGTACAGGCCATCGAGCTTCTTGCGGTCTTCCGGCGACTGCAGGCGCTCGCGGTCCGGCGGTGCCGGGGTCTGCGTGCGGATCCACGGCTTGATCGAGGCGTACTGCGCGTAGAAGTGGGTCAGATCCGGAACCAGATCCTTGACCACGTCCATATGCGGCAACGGATAGATCGGCACTTCGGCCTTGCCGCAATCGGCAATGGCGCGGGTGCAGGCCAGGGTGTTGGTGCCGTCGATGTTCATCGCGCACGAACCACAGATACCTTCGCGGCAGGAGCGGCGGAAGGTCAGGGTCGGATCAATCTCGTTCTTGATCTTGATCAGCGCGTCCAGAACCATCGGGCCGCACGCATCGAGATCGATCTCGTAGGTGTCGGTACGCGGATTCTGGTCGTCGTCCGGGCTCCAGCGGTAGATCTTGAAGGTACGCGTGTTCTTCGCACCGCTCTTGGCGGGGAAGTGCTTGCCCTTGGTCAACCGGGAGTTCTTCGGGAGTGCAAATTCAGCCATGTTCGTAAGTTCCCCGGATCAGTAGACGCGCGGCTTCGGCGGCACCACGGACACGTCATCGCTGAGCGTGTACATGTGCACCGGACGGTAATCGAAGCTGCACTTGCCCTTGTCGTCGACGGTGACCAGCGTGTGCTTCTGCCAGTTGACGTCGTCGCGGTCCGGGAAGTCCTCGTGCGCGTGGGCGCCGCGGCTTTCCTTGCGCTGCTCGGCCGAGTTGATGGTCGCCACTGCATTGAGCAGCAGGTTGTTCAGCTCGTAGGTTTCGATCAGGTCCGAGTTCCAGACCAGCGAACGGTCGGAAACCTTGACGTCCTGGAAAGAGTCGAACACTTCGGCCATCTTCTGGCAGCCTTCTTCCAGCGTCTTGCTGGTGCGGAACACGGCTGCGTCGTTCTGCATCGTGCGCTGCATGTTGTCGCGGATGACCGAGGTCGGCGTATCGCCATTGGCGTGACGCAGCTTGTCGAGCAGGCCCAGGGCCTTGTCGCAGGCATCGGACGGCAGGGTCTTGTGCGATGCACCCGGCTTGATCGTCTCGGCGCAGCGGTTGGCCACGGCGCGGCCGAACACCACCAGGTCGAGCAGCGAGTTGGAGCCCAGACGGTTGGCACCGTGCACGGACACGCAGGCGGCTTCGCCGATGGCGTACAGGCCCGGCACCACTGCATCGGGGTTGTCGCCGACCTTGCGCACCACTTCACCGTGGTAGTTGGTCGGGATACCGCCCATGTTGTAGTGCACGGTCGGGATGACCGGAATCGGCTGCTTGTGCACGTCCACGCCCGCGAAGATGCGCGCGCTTTCGGCGATACCCGGCAGCTTGTCGTCGATCACGCCCGGGCCGAGGTGGGTCAGGTCGAGCAGGATGTGATCCTTGTGCTCGCCGACGCCGCGGCCTTCGCGGATTTCGATGGTCATCGAACGCGACACCACGTCACGCGATGCCAGATCCTTGTAATGCGGTGCGTAGCGTTCCATGAAACGCTCGCCATTGCTGTTGCGCAGGATGCCACCCTCGCCTCGCACACCTTCGGTGATCAGGCAGCCGGCGCCATAGATGCCGGTCGGGTGGAACTGCACGAACTCCATGTCCTGCAGCGGCAGGCCGGCACGGGCCACCAGGCCACCGCCGTCACCGGTACAGGTGTGCGCCGAGGTGGCGCTGAAGTAGGCACGGCCGTAGCCGCCGGTTGCCAGTACCACGCCCTGCGAACGGAACAGGTGCAGGGTGCCTTCGGCCATATCCAGGGCGAGCACGCCGCGGCAGACGCCTTCGTCGTCGAAGATCAGGTCGAGTGCGAAGTACTCGATCATGAACTGCGCGTTGTGCGCCAGCGACTGCTGGTACAGGGTGTGCAGGATGGCGTGGCCGGTACGGTCGGCGGCGGCACAGGTACGCTGCGCGGACGGGCCTTCACCGTACTTGGTGGTCATGCCACCGAACGGACGCTGGTAGATCTTGCCTTCTTCGGTGCGCGAGAACGGAACGCCGTAGTGTTCCAGCTCGATGATGGCCGGGATGGCCTCACGGCACATGTATTCGATGGCGTCCTGGTCACCCAGCCAATCCGAACCCTTGATGGTGTCGTAGAAGTGGTAGCGCCAATCGTCTTCGCCCATGTTGGCGAGCGCGGCGGAAATACCACCCTGCGCTGCCACGGTGTGCGAGCGGGTCGGGAAGACCTTGGTGATGCAGACGGTCTGCAGGCCCTTCTGGGCCAGACCAAAGGTCGCACGCAGGCCAGCGCCACCGGCGCCGACGACCACCATGTCGACCTTGTGTTCAGTGATGTTGTAAGCGGACATGTATCAGTTCCCAAACACGATGCGGGCAACCGCAAAGATGCTGACGATGGCGCCGAGCACGGCGACGAACTTGACCGTGGTCTGCAGGGCCAGGGCCATCAGCGAATTGTGGATGTAGTCCTCGAGGACCACCTGCAGGCCAAGCTGGGCATGCCAGAACATGGCAACCAGGAAGCCACCCAGCAGGATCGCGTTCCACGGCTTGGAAATGGTTTCCACGGCGGTGACGTAATCGGCACCCATCAGGCTCAGCACCAGGCACAGGAACCAGATGGTGAGCGCAACCAGCGCGGTTGCGGTCAGGCGCTGGTGGACGAAGTGCTCGGTACCGGACTTGGAACTGCCCAGGCCACGCGCATTCTTGAGCGGGGTACGGTACTTGCTCATGCGGCAGCTCCCATGCAGACGTAAGCCCAGATCAACGCAGTCAGCACCAGCGAGGCGATCACCGACATCCAGCTGCTGCGGATGAAAGTGGCCTTGGCATAGCCGATGGCGAAGTCCTGCACGATGTGGCGGATGCCATTGCACAGGTGGTAGGCGAAGCACCAGGTCCAACCGAACAGGATCACCTTGCCGTACCAGGCGCTGGCGTGGGTGGTGAAGCAGTTCCAGGACTCAGGGCCCATCATCAGGGCGAACAAGCCGCCCGCGATGATCAGGGAACCGACAGTCAGAATGATGCCGGTTACTCGATGCAGGATCGAGGTGGCCATCTGGATCTGCCAGCGATACACCTGCAGGTGCGGAGAAAGGGGGCGGGGTCTGTTCGCCATTCGCTGACTCGTATCTCGGCTGGGCGGCTCAATGCCGCGTTGGCTCAACGCTGCTCAGAAATCGATGCAGCGCCCGTTTTTCTCCCAATCGCCATACCGCACCGGATCAAGTCCGCCGCGGCCACCTATTTCCTGCGGCACCGGTGCTGCCTCGGGAAGCGGCTGCTTCTCGGGGACCAACGGGGCTTCAGCTTCGGGCTCGGGAGTGGGGGTTGTTTGGCCTATCATTAGTGGTCTCGCAACGCACAAATTTTAGTCCTCAGTCACGTGTCTGACAACCTCGCCCCTGCTTTCACCGGTTTCCGCACACTTCCCAAGGCTCAAATCCTGAGCCTTGCCGGAGCTGATGCGGTCGCTTTCGCCCAAGCCCAGTTCGCCAACGACGTGCCCTCGCTGGCCGATGGCCACTGGCAATGGAATGCCTGGCTGACCGCCAAGGGCCGCGTGCTGTCTATCTTTCAGCTGTTGCGGGTGGACCCGCAGCAGCTGTTGCTGGTCTGCCACGACGGCGGTGCCGAGGCCATGGCCGAGCAGCTGCGGCGTTTTGTATTCCGCCGCAAGGTGGTGATCACGCATGCCAACGAGCTGGTGGTGAATGCCGCTCTGGAAGCGCCCAGCGCGGCGCATTGCGCGGAATTGGCGCAACTGGACGAGGCGGTGATCGAGCTCGACGTGGGCAGCCCGGCACTGCCGCGCACCCTGCGCATCAGCAAAACCGCCAGTACCAGCGACAGCGCGGCTGAATTGGCATGGCGCCAAACCGACCTGCGCTACGGCCTGCCCCGCCTGGACGATGCACAGCGCGAGCAATGGACGCCGCAGCAACTGGGGCTGGACCGGCTGAATGCCTATAGCGTCAAGAAAGGTTGCTATCCCGGCCAGGAAATCGTGGCCCGCACCCATTTCCTGGGCAAGGCCAAGCGCTCGCTTGCGCTGCTGGAATGTGTCTCATTCGCCAACCCGGGTGATGCCGTCCAGCAGGCCGAGACCAGCATCGGCACTGTCGCCTGCGCTGCAGGCACGCTGGCACTGGCCGTGCTGCCGCTCGAACTGCCGGAAGGCCCCCTGCAGGTAAATAGCGGCATCGCCAACATCCAGCCACTGCTGGACGGCCTGGCCCGCTGACCCAGCTCCACTGTAGTGCCGAGCCATGCTCGGCAGGGGCTTTACCGGTAAGGCCTCTTGCCGAGCATGGCTCGGCACGACGACGGCGCGGCGTCGTTGACGAAGCCAGGACTGCAGCAATCAGCGAAGAACTTACCCCTCCCCAACCCTCCCCTTGCCTGCGGCAAAGGGAGGGAGCAGAAACGTTGCCTGCGGCAAAGAGAAGGGGCATGTAGTGCCGAGCCATGCTCGGCAGGGGCTTCACCGGTAAGGCCACTGCCGAGCATGGCTCGGCACTACAACAGCTCAGCCCTCGATACGCCCACCACTGCCCGCATCAAAGAAATGCAACGCAGCCGGCGTGACTTCCACCGATATCTCCTGCCCCACCGCCGGCAGCTGCCGTGGCGCGACCCGCATGATCAGCGCCTGCTGGCCATAACGCAGGTTGACGAAGATCTCGTTGCCTACCGGCTCCAGACCTTCGATACGCGCATTGAACGCCGAAGCCCCGCCGCCAGGCTGCAGATGCTCAGGCCGCACGCCCACCACCAGCGGCTTGCCAAACCAGTCCGCAGCCAGCGATACAGCGCCCAACACTACGTCGGCAGCCCCGCCCTGACCTGGCTCATCCAACTGCAACACGGCCATACCGTCCGCACCACGACGTAATTGACCGCGCAGCATGTTCATCGCCGGGCTGCCTAGAAAGCCTGCGACAAACAGATTGACCGGCTTGTCGTACAGCGCCATCGGCGTGTCTATCTGCTGGATCACACCCTCATTGAGCACCACGATGCGCTGGCCCAGCGTCATCGCCTCGACCTGGTCGTGGGTGACATAGATCATCGTCGTACCCAGCTTGCGATGCAGCTGGGCAATCTCGGTGCGCACCGAGTGGCGCAGCTTCGCATCCAGGTTGGACAGCGGCTCATCCAGCAGGAACACCTCCGGCTCGCGTACCAGCGCCCTGCCAAGGGCCACGCGCTGGCGCTGGCCACCGGACATGGCGCGCGGCAACTTGCCCAGCATCTCCGTCAACCCCAAGGCCTCAGCCGCATCCTGCACGCGGCGCTGCACTTCCGCCTTGTCATGGCCACGCAGCTTCAAGCCGAAGCCCAGGTTCTCGGCCACGGTCATGTGCGGGTAAAGCGCGTAGTTCTGGAACACCATGGCGATGTCCCGGTCCTTGGGGGCAACGTCGTTGACCACGCGTTCGCCGATCCACAGCTTGCCGGCGCTGATCTCTTCCAGCCCCGCCACCATTCGCAGCAGTGTGGACTTGCCGCAACCCGACGGGCCCACCAGCACCATCAGCTCGCCATCGGCGATATCGAAACTGGCCCCGGCAACGGCGACCTGCCCGTTGTCATACACCTTGCGCACACTGTCGAATTGAACCTTGGCCATCACCACCTCGTTGCGAGTCGAAACCTGGAGCAGCGGAACACTTGCGTTACAACAAGAGAACAGTTTCCTGCAATCGTATACATCCGAAACATTGTGCACGGTAAGCATATTCATATGGCACCATCGCTACTGCCCTTACATGGCACCTGCGCTGCGCTGCACGGACCTGCTTCCGCCCTCGCGACATGCTGCATTGCACAAGCCCAGGTTGCCCCACGCCCGCCCTCTCGCGCCGAAGGACGCGGGCGTCCCAATCGCGGCGCAGGCCTTGAAGACGAACAATTGACAACGATGTCATCAGCACCCGAAACTCGCGCAATGCACGACACCCTTTTCCTGTTCGGTGCCACAGGCGACCTGGCCCAGCGTTATTTGTTTCCGTCCCTGCTGCGCCTGCTCGGCGACGGTCTACTTCCCGAGGATTTCCGCGTCCGTGCGCTGGCCCTGTCGCCGCATGACACCGAAAAATTCCGCGACATCCTGCGCCCGCGCCTGGAAGCAGCAATGCCCCATGCCAGCCAGGAGGACATCGGCAACCTGCTCAGCCGCATCGACTACCGCTCGGTGGACCTGCGCAATGCCGAGTCGGTGGCCGAATCGGTCAAGAATCTGGTGCACCGCACCTGTGTCAGCTACCTGGCGATTCCGCCGGGCCTGTACATCTCCACCTGCGAAGGCCTGGCCCTGGGCGGCGCGTTGGCCGCACCACACCGGCTGATGCTGGAGAAGCCGATCGGCTCGGACAGCGACAGCGCCGAGGAAATCCTGCAGTCGATCGGCAAGTGGATCGACGAAGACCGGGTGTTCCGTCTGGATCACTACCTGGGCAAGGCCGCCGTACAGAACCTGATGGCCCTGCGCTTTGGCAACACCCTGCTTGAAGCGGTGTGGAACCGTAACTACATCGCCTCGGTGCACATCTTGGTCGCTGAAAGCGATGGCGTGGATGGCCGCGACTCCTATTACTCGCGCTCCGGCGCACTGCGCGACATGGTGCAGAGCCATATCCTGCAGCTGCTGTGCCTGGTGGCGATGGAACCACCGGCGTCGCTGGAAGCGGACCGCATCCGCGACGAGAAGGTCAAGGTGCTGCGCGCCCTGCGCCCGCTCGACGCCAAGCATGCGGCCAAGGACAGCGTGCGCGGCCGCTACACCGCCGGCACCATCAATGGCCAACCGGCGCAGGCCTACCAGCCGCCGGAAGGCAGCGAAGCGGAAACCTTTGTCGGCGTCACCGCGCATATCGACAACTGGCGTTGGGCCGGCGTGCCGTTCCACCTGGTCACCGGCAAGCGTCTGCCTGAGCGCACCACCCGCATCGAGGTCAACCTCAAGCCGGTGACGCATTGGCTGTTCGAGCGCCCGGACCGCAAGAGCGCCACGCCCAATCGCCTGACCTTCCAGTTGCAGCCGCAGGAAAACATCCAGCTGGGCCTGATGAGCTCCCTGGCCGGCCCGGAATGGGGCGCGCTGGAGCTGCAGCCGCTGGAACTGGAACTGTCGGTACCCACCGGCCTGCATCGCCGCATTGCCTACGAACGCCTGTTCCTGGATGCCTTCAACGGCAACCACGCGCTGTTTGTACGCGATGACGAAGTGCGCGCCGCCTGGGCCTGGATCGACAGCATCAGCGATGCCTGGAAGGCTGCCGACCTGCCGATGGAGCCCTACCCGGCCGGTGGCTGGGGCCCGCAGCTGGCGCATGACTTCCTGCCCGAATCGATCGCCGCCGACGCAGGCCCGGAGCAGGGGCTGTGAGCCCCAGCGCGGAGCTGGTACTGGTAGCGGATATTGGTGGCACCAACGCACGCTTCGCGCTGGCCGACTGTTCCACCAGCAGCCCGTTGGATCAAACCAGCATCGATGAATACCCGGTGGCGCAGTTCGCGTCACTGGCCGATGCCGCCGCACACTACCTGCAGCAGCGTGGTGCCAATGCCGGCAGTGGCGTATTTGCGGTAGCCGGCCGGGTCGACGGCGACGAGGCGCGCATCACCAATCATCCGTGGGTGATCTCGCGCTCGCGCACCGCCGAACAACTCGGCTTCGAGCAGCTCTACCTGATCAACGATTTCGTCGCCCAGGCCATGTCGATCGCCCTGCTCGGGGTGGACGATGTGGTGCAGGTCGGCGGCGCCGGCTGGCAACCCGCAGCCGCAGGCGAACCGCGCAATTACTGCGTGCTCGGTCCCGGCACCGGCCTGGGTGTAGGTGGGCTGGTGGTACGCGATGGCCGCAACTACCCGCTGGCCACCGAAGGCGGGCACGCCGGTTTTGCCCCGAATTCGCCCGAGCAGATCCGCATCCTGGAGATCCTCTCGGCGCAGTTCGGCCGCGTTTCCAACGAACGTCTGGTCTGCGGACCCGGCCTGGTCAATATCCACCGCGCCATATGCGAGATCGCCGGTACCGACCCGGGCCTGCTGCAGCCGGCCGATGTCAGTGCCCGCGCCGCCGAAGGCGATGTGCTGGCAAGCCGTGCGGTCGAAGTATTTCTTGAAATTTTCGGCGCCGTGGCCGGCGACGCGGTACTGGTGCAAGGCGCCTGGGACGGCGTATTCCTCACCGGCGGGCTGGTCCCGCGCCTGCTGCAGCAGCTGCAGCATTCCGGCTTCCGCCAGCGCTTTGAAAGCAAGGGCCGGTTTGCCGCGACCATGTCGCAGATCCCCTCAATGGCCATCACCCATCCTTGCCCCGGCCTGCTCGGTGCCGCCGCCTACGCGGTCGACATGCAGCGCGCCAACTCTGGAGTCACCGCATGAACGCCGCTGTTTCCGACCGCATCACCCTTGTCCGGCATGCCGACGAAGAGGCATGGACCGAAGGTGTCGCCAAGGAAATGGCAGCGCTGTTGAGTGCGGAAATCGCCCAGCGCGGGCGCGCCCGCATGCTGCTGTCCGGTGGCACCACGCCGGCACCGATCTACGAAATGCTGTCTGACCAGGGCCTGGAGTGGGCACGGGTTGAAGTCGGCCTAGCCGACGAACGTTGGCTGTCGCCGCAGGACAAGGACAGCAACGCCTGGCTGGTACGCGACAGTTTCCTGCGCCATGCCGAAGGTGCGCATTTCGATCCGCTGGTGCGGGTTGGACTGCCGATCGCCGAGTGCGTGCATACCGCCAACCTGCTCGCCACCCATTCGCAGCCGGCCTGCCTGGTGGTGCTGGGCATGGGCAATGACGGCCATACCGCCTCGCTGTTCCCGGGCTCGGCCGATCTGCCGCAGGCACTGCAGAGCAAACACCCGTACGCCGCACTGGACGCCACCGGCTGCCCGGTCGCCAAGAACTGGCCGCTGCGCATCACCCTGACCCCACATGGTCTGGCGCTGGCTGGCCAGCGTCTGTTGCTGCTGCGCGGTAACCAGAAACTGGAAGTGCTCGACGCCGCGCTTGCTTCCGGCGACGTGCTTGCCTACCCGATCCTTGCTGCGATCAATGCACCCGGCAATCCGTTGCGCGTGCATTGGTGCCCTTGAGCCGGCCATAGGAAAAGACAACAGACCACCCCGCGCAGCTGCCCGGCACCTGCAGGCCAATCCACCTTTGATGCACCCAACCGACGCCTGCAAGAAACCCGTCCTGCCGCCCCCACCTCCTTTCCAGCCATAAAGCCATGCATCCGAAAATCCACGCCATCACCGAACGCATCCGCCAGCGCAGCGCCCCGTCGCGCGCGGCCTATCTGGCGGGTATCGATGCCGCATTGCGCGCAGGACCGTTCCGCACGCGCCTGAGCTGCGGCAATCTGGCCCACGCCTTTGCTGCTTGTGGCCCGACCGACAAGGACCGCCTGCGCGGCGACGTGACGCCCAACCTGGGCATCATCACCTCGTACAACGACATGCTCTCGGCCCACCAGCCGTTCGAGCATTACCCGGAGCTGATCCGCAATGCCGCGCGCGAGCTCGGCGCCACCGCCCAGGTGGCAGGTGCGGTGCCGGCCATGTGCGATGGCGTCACCCAGGGCCGTGGCGGCATGGAGCTGTCGCTGTTCTCGCGCGACATCATTGCCCAGGCCACCGCGATCGGCCTCAGCCATGACATGTTCGACGCCACCATCTATCTGGGTGTCTGCGACAAGATCGTGCCGGGCCTGCTGATTGGTGCGTTGGCCTTTGGCCATCTGCCGGCGGTATTCGTGCCGGCTGGGCCGATGACCCCGGGCATTCCGAACAAGAAGAAGGCCGAGGTCCGCGAGCGCTACGCCGCTGGCGAAGCCACCCGCGAAGAACTGCTGGAAGCCGAATCGGCGTCCTATCACGGCGCAGGCACCTGCACCTTCTATGGCACCGCCAACTCCAACCAGGTATTGCTGGAAGCGATGGGCGTGCAGCTGCCAGGCGCCTCCTTCGTCAACCCGGAGCTGCCGCTGCGCGATGCATTGACCCGCGCCGCCACCGCACGCGCACTGGAAATCAGCGCGCTGGGCAGCGACTTCCGCCCGCTCGGCCACCTGATCGACGAGCGCGCCATCGTCAATGCCGTGGTCGCCTTGATGGCCACCGGCGGCTCCACCAACCACACCATCCACTGGATCGCAGTGGCACGAGCCGCCGGCGTCGTGCTGACCTGGGACGATATGGATGAGCTGTCGCAGATCGTGCCGCTGCTGGCACGTGTCTATCCCAATGGCGAAGCCGACGTGAACCGGTTTGCCGCTGCCGGCGGCCCCGGCTTCGTGTTCCGCGAACTGATGGACGCCGGCCTGATGCACGCCGATGCCACCACTATTGTCGAGGGCGGCATGCGCGCCTTTGCGCAGGAGCCGCGTCTCACCGACGGCAAGGTCAGCTATGTGCCGGCCGCTGCGGTCAGCGGCGATGAAGAAGTGGTACGCCCGGCCGCCAACCCGTTCGAGGCCCAGGGTGGCCTGCGCTTGCTGCGCGGCAATATCGGTCGCTCGCTGATCAAGCTGTCGGCAGTGAAGCCGCAATACCGCACTATCGAAGCGCCAGCGGTGGTGGTCGACGCACCGCAGATCCTCAACAAGCTGCACGCCGCCGGCGCACTGCCGCAGGACTTCGTTGCGGTGGTCCGCTACCAGGGCCCGCGTTCCAATGGCATGCCGGAACTGCATTCACTGGCGCCGCTGCTGGGCCTGCTGCAAAACCAGGGCCGGCGCGTTGCCCTGGTCACCGATGGCCGCCTGTCCGGCGCCTCCGGCAAGATCCCGGCCGCCATCCACGTCACCCCGGAAGCGGCACGCGGCGGCCCCATCGCGCGCATCCGCGAAGGCGACATCATCCGCCTGGACGGCGAAGCCGGCACGCTGGAAGTGCTGGTTGACGCCGCCGAATGGGCGAGCCGTGGCATTGCCGCCAACACCGCACCGGCCGGCTCGGACATGGGCCGCAACCTGTTCGCGATGAACCGCCGCATTGTTGGGCCGGCCGACCAGGGCGCTATATCGATCTCCTGCGGCCCCGCACGACCGGACGGCAGCCTGTGGGAATACGACGCCGAGTACGAGCTTGGTCACGACCATGCCGCAGCCGCCGCACCGCACGAAGCCAAGGACGCCTGAGGCGTCCTGCACCTGCAACAGATCATTGATGAGGACACCATGAGCATTGCCCAATATCAGGACCGCGCCGAGCAGCTGTTGACTGCCGCCGGCATCCTGCCGGTAGTTACCGTGCACACCCTTGAGCAGGCGCGCGCCGTCAGCGCAGCGCTGCTCGAAGGTGGCTTGCCGGCGATAGAACTGACCCTGCGCACGCCGGTGGCGATGGAAGCGCTGGCCATGCTCAAGCGCGAATTGCCCGATGTGGTGGTGGGTGCCGGCACCGTGCTGACCGTCGAGCAGATGCAGCGCTCGATCGATGCCGGTGCCGACTTCATTGTTACCCCGGGCACGCCGGCGCATATGGCCGATGCATTGGCCGCAGCGCCGCTGCCGGTTGTGCCCGGTGCCGCGTCGCCGACCGAGCTGCTGGCGCTGGTTGCCCGCGGTTTCCGCATCTGCAAGCTGTTCCCGGCCACCGCCGTTGGCGGGCTGGCGATGATCAAGGGCGTTGCCGGTCCCATTCCGGAGCTCAAGCTCTGCCCCACCGGCGGCATCACCGAAGCCACCGCAGGCGACTACCTGGCGCAGAAGAACGTGGTCTGCATTGGTGGCTCATGGATGGTGCAGGACAGCTGGATCCGCAACGGCCAGTGGGACGAAGTGAAGAAGTCCGCTGCCGCCGCCGCGGCCATCGTCAAGCAGGCCCGCGCCGGCTGACCTATCGCGCTTTTTTGTTATGGGAGTTGTGGGAGCGGCGTAAGCCGCGAAGCTGGCAGCAATCAAACCGCCGGCATCCGCTTGCCAACGCAGTGATGTGGAAGTTCGTGCTGGTGATGCGTAGACCGCACCAGCCATCTGCTTCGCGGCTTACGCCGCTCCTACGCGCATTCCCGGGAATGCCCCTGCCGAGCATGGCTCGGCACTACAGCTTTGTTCCCAGCCTTTGGCAATAGGCCAACGGAAGGCTGGTGGTTTGGTTTTTTCAGATCCGACGGAAGTTCTTCCTCTCCCTCTCGTCGACTGGCCTGCGCCTCGGTATTCGAGGCGCAGTTTTTATCACTCAGCGCTTGCCGCGCTCACTGCGGCGCAGCTCGGCTGGAATCTCGATCTCCACTTTCGCCGGCAAGCTGCTGATATGCAGCTCATTGCCCAGCCATTGCGCCGGCTCGCCATTGATGGTCGCCGCGCCGGGCGTGCCCTCATAAGGCCAGGGCAACAACAGTCCCGCGCCCGGCAATTGCATCCCCTCGGAGACCTGCAGGGTGAGCTGTTTGTCACTGCGCTGCAGCGAATAGCTCAAGCTGCCGTGCGAGGTATTCAAGTCCTCGATGGCGATGCCCTTGCCGGTCAGCCAGGCACTGGGCACGCCCGCGGCCAGCACGATCGGTCCATCCACATCGCGCTCATAGGCGAACATGTCCAGCGCCGAGCGGACGAAATCCGATGCCACCCAGGCATGCGGCAGGTCGCCGACAAAGAACGGTTGCCGCGGCGTCGATGAGACCACCTCGGCCCATTGATTCCATGCCGGCGGCGCGCGGTCCTTGAAGAAGAACTCGGTGGCCTCCCAGGCCCGCGCGCGCCAGCCCAGGCGCACGAATGCGCCTACGTTGCGCCACTCGTACGGCGTGTAATCCTTCCATTGCCGCTTGCCGTCGCGCCGCTCCACGAAGTTCTGCCAGTAGCGCTCAAACGTATTGTCCAGCGCCGGCTGCGGCAACCTGCCCTGCTCGCCACCCGGCGCCAGCGCAATGGTGGTCGAAGTGGCATCGAAGTCGCCCAGTTCCACCGAACCCGGCAGATAGTCGATGGCGTGCGCGGCCATTGCGGCGTGCAGCGAATCATCCAGATCCTGGCGGAACTGGTCGCGCGAGGCGGCCATGCTTGCCGCTTCCACTTCCAGCCCCAACGCCGCCGCCATATCGGCCGCGTCCTTGTAGCCACGCAACGCCCAGAAATCATCCCAGTACGAATGCACCGGCTTGGCCGAATAACCTTCGTGGCTGATCGAGGCCGGCATCATGCCGTAGAAGCCGGCATTGCGTGCGCGGTTCTCCTCGGTGCGCTCGCTCAGCCGCAGTTGCTCCATATAGCTCCAGGCTTTCTGCACATGCGGCCACATCTGCTGCAGGAACGCGTTGTCACCGGTATGCCGCCAGTATTCGGCGATGGTGTAGATCAGCTCGCCGTGGCTGTCGTTCTCCGGCACCGGATCGCTGCCACGCGCATCCACGCAGCACGGCACCATGCCGCTTTCAAACTGGTACGGCGCATACCAGTCCACGTACTGGCGCACCGCATCGGCCCGGCCCATCCGCAGCAGACCTTCGGAGATCATCGCGCCATCGCGGATCCAGCTGCGCGCATAGGAACGCGTGCCCGGCTGCAGGCTCGGCCCCACACGTGAAATCAACATATGCGCCAGCGCCGTGCGCAGCGTATTGGCCAGCGGCTGGCCCGCTTCCGGCACGCGCAACTTGAGCTGGTCCAGCTTCTGCCGCCACATCGCGGCCACCTGCTGCTGTGCCTTGTCGACGTCGAACTTGGCCGGCATCTGCCAGTTGCCGGTCTGTGGCAGCACCAGCACCACCTCGCGGCGTTGGCCCGGTTCCAGCTTCCAGTTGTAGACCAGCGCACCGGAGGCCAGACCGGTGGTGTCGCGAACTTCGTGCGTGCCCGGCAAGCTCTTGTCAGCCAGGTGGGTGACGTCCAGCTTGCTGTCGAAGCTGCTGGCGAAAACCGCATCGGCCGGCGCCGTTGCATACACCCGCGGCTGACCGTTGACGCTGACCTGCGCCGGCTGCACTGCCAGGTTGTCGATGCGGCTGACACCACCGACGGTATTGAGGAACTGGCTGGGCGGGTTGACCTGGAACGGCCGTACCGCCAGCGCCAGACGGTACTCATGCGCAACCTTGTCGGTATTGCGCAGCTCGTAACGTGCCACCAGCTGCGCCTGCTCCGGCCGGCCCTGCACGAAGCCGCCGACATTCAAGCCGAAGCGCTCGTGCTGCCAGCCCACCGTCGGCATCGGCAGGTAGCCGTCGAGCAGGGCCTGGGTGGTTTTCACCTCGGCCCAGCCAATCACCTTGCCGTCGAGCACGACGAACGGCTCGATGCTGAAACCGGCCTTCACCGCTTCCAGCGCACCGTCCTCGCTGATCAAGGCCTGTTCCCGACCACCATCCAGGCCAAGGATCGTCCAGTACGGCTGCTCGCCACTGAAGCCACGCGGCAAGGCGCCACGCGGCAGATCGGCGGCAACCGAGCGCACGAAATCATTCGGCGTGCTTGCGAACGACAATGGCTTGAGGCTGATATCGCGGATGCCGTAGCGCCAGTTGGGGCCGTCAACCAGATCAAAGCGCAGGTAGCGTGCCTCGGTCTCCGGCAATGCCAGCCAATCCTTGCCGCCCGAACCGCTGGTCACTTCACGCAGGGTCTTCCAGTCACGGCCATCGGTGGACGAACGCACGACGTAGCGCGAGGCTTCCAGCCCCGGCGCCCACTGCACCACGGCACCGCCGAACTCGCGCACCTTGCCCAGGTCCAGGCTCACGGTCTGCTGCTTGACGCCGCCGCTGATCCACAAGGTATCGGCCTTGCCGTCGGCAATACGCTGCTGCAGCGCGGTTGCGGTATCGGCGATCACCGTGGTGGTCAGCGCCGAGTTGTCTTCCTTGGGCAGTGGCTGCAGGTTCAACTGATCGAAGCAAACCGTGCCGCGGCCGCCCACTTTGCTGTAGATGGTGAACTCCACCGCCGCGCTGCGCCGCAGGGTCTTGTCCTGGTCCGGGCCCCAGGCCTTTTCGATATGCCGCTTGCGGTAGCTGATGCGGGTCCAGTTCTTGGGAAAGTTGAAACCCGGGCGGTTGACCCACCAGACATTGTCGCCGCTGGCATCAACCAGCTTGAACTGCAGATCATTGGCCGGCGAATCGCCACGCAGGTCGAAGGACAGCTGGTAGTTCTCCGGCCAGGTCACATCCAGCGGCCGGCGGATACCGACATAACCGGACACTTCGTGGAAGTCGTAATCCAGGCACAGCGCGCGGCCATTGTTGCCGGCAACCGGACGCAGGGAACCACTGACCTGCGGCGAGGTGATCAGCTGCCAAGCGGCGATATCGTCAAACTTGGCCAGCACGGCTGCGCTGGCCGGCTGCACCCACGCCAGCAGCAAGAACAACAGGCCGATCACAGTACGCATTTTCATCACCAGAATCCTGATTCATCACCGGCAGCAGCCGCCGGATTTTCGCAAAGATCACCGCCATTCGCGGCGGTATGTTACGTATGGAAAGACAGCACCGCAGCCGCCTTTCGTTTGCTGCGGCCTCAGCCCTTGACGCTGCCCAGCAGCAGGCCCTGGATGTAGTAGCGCTGCAGCACCAGGAACAACAACAGCACCGGCAATACCGTGACCACCGCACCGGCCATCATCATTTCCACGTCCATGATGTGCTCGCGCGACAGGCTGGCCAGTGCCACCGGCAAGGTGTAGTGCTCCTGGTCGGTGAGTACGATCAAGGGCCACATGAAATCGTTCCATGCGCCCATGAAGGTGAAGATCGCCAATGTCACCAGCACCGGCTTGAGCATCGGCAGCACGATCTGGAAGAAGATGCGCGCCTCGCTGGCGCCGTCGATACGCGCCGCTTCCAGCAACTCATCCGGAATCGAGCGCGCGTACTGGCGCACCAGGAAAATGCCAAACACGCTGGCCAGCGCCGGGATCACCACGCCACCAAAGGTGTTCACCAGGCCCATCTGCTTCATCAGCAGGAACAGCGGCAGCATCGCCACCTGCGCGGGGATCACCAGCGCAGCCAGCAGCATCTGGAACAGGCGCTCACGGCCGGCAAAACGCAGCTTGGCAAAGGCATAGCCGGCCAGGGTGTTGAACAGCAGCGAGCCCAAGGTGATCGCAACCGATACCAGCAGGCTGTTGACGAAGTTGTTGCCCATACCGGTACGCGCGAACAAGGCCTGGTAGTTGGCCAGCGTGGTATGTGCCGGCAACAGTGGTGGCGGAAACTGCGATGCCTGCCCGCTGGGCATGAACGACACAGACAGCATCCACGCCAACGGTGCCAGGCTGACCAGCGCCAGCAGCAACAAGCCGCCGTTCACCCACCACGCATGCCAACGCGATTGGCCGATTTCACGACTGCCCGCAAGATCACTCATACCAGCTCCCTGCGTTTGCCGAAGCGCAACATCAACGTAGTCACCGCCAGGATGATCAGGAACAGCAGGAAGGCCACGGCCGAGGCGCGCCCCAGGTTCCACCACTTGAAGCCTTCCTCGAACATGAAATACAGCACGCTCACCGTGCTCTGCAGCGGATCGCCACGGGTCATGACGTAAGGCTCGGCGAACAGCTGGAAATAACCGGACACGGTAATCACGCCGACCACCAGCAGCACCGGCCCCAGCATCGGCAAGGTGATATGCAGGAACTGCTGCCAACGCGAGGCGCCGTCAATACGTGCCGCCTCGTAAAGGTCTTTGGGAATGGCCTGCAGCCCGGCCAGGAAGATCACCATGTTGTAGCCGAAGTTCTTCCACACCGCGAAACCAATGATGGTCGGCATCGCCCAGTTCGGATCACCCAGCCAATCAATGGGATTGATGCCGATCTGGCCCAGCCCCCAGTTCACCATGCCGTAGCGGGTATGGAACAGATAGCGCCAGATCACCGCCACCGCCACCAACGTGGTCACCACCGGCGCAAACAGCGCGGTGCGGAACAGCGCCTTGAAGCGCGCCGCCGGGGCGTTGAGCAACAATGCAGCACCCAGCGAAACCGCGATCGACAAGGGCACACCAGCCACCACGAAGTAGGCGGTATTGCCGAGCGATTTCCAGAACATCGGCGTCTGCAGCAGGTCGATGTAATTGCCCAGGCCGTTGAAACGCAAGTTGTGCGGATCGGCCAGCGCGTAGAGATCGAAGTCGGTCAGGCTCAAGGCCAGCGCCGACAACACCGGCAGACCAAAGAACACGCCGATCACGATCAGCGCCGGTGCGGCGAAGATCCAGCCGGCCAGCGAACCGCGCTTCATGGCGCCGCCTTCGCAGCTGCGTCAGCCTGCTGTTCGACGATCCAGCGGCGCTTGGCGAGGATGTCATCCACCTGCTGGTCCAACTGCTCCACCGCCTTGTCCTGCGGCAAGCCGCCGCGCACTACCTGTTCGGTCACCACCCGCATCTGCTGCGCGATACGCTCCCACTCCAGCACCTTGGGCGTGGGTTTGACGCGTTCGAGCTGGTCGGCGAAGGCGGCGGTCAAGGGATCATTCTGCAATTCCGGCGACTGCCAGGCACTGCGACGCGGCGGCAGGTCACCGATGATGGTGTAGAAGCGCTGCTGGATCTCGGGCCGCGACAGGAACTCGATCAGCTTCCAGGCCGCCTCTTTCTTTTGCGAGGAACGGAACACCACCAGACTGGTGCCGCCGGCAATACCTGCGCCGGGACCATCGGGACCGGGTAGCGGCGTCGTGCCCCACTCGCCTTCCAGACCGGGCGGCTGGCGTTGGCGGAATTCACGGATATTCCACGGCCCGGACAGATAGAAGGCGGTGAAGCCGCGGAAGAACTCATCCCAGACATTGGAGATCTGGGTCTCGGACATCTTCGGCGCCCAGCCCTGCTCGAACATGTTGTCGTAGAAGGCCAGCGTGCGCCGGAAACCGGGGCTGCGGAAGTTGCCACGGGTATCGCCGTCGCGCAGCAGGCTGTCTTGCTGCTGCAGCGCGAACGAGAGCTGTGGCTCGAACTCGTTCAAGGGCATCAGCACCGGATAGCCGCGCGCGCCCATGATCTTCTTCAGTGCCGCGTTCATCTGCTCCCATTCGGCCCAGGTCCGCGGCGGCTGCGTGTAGCCGGCCTTGCGCAGCAGATCCTTGCGGTAGAACAGCAGCCGCGTATCCACGTACCAGGGAATTCCGACCAGCTCACCGTCGACGACATTGGTATCCCAGATACCGGCGAAATAATCCTGTTGATCGATACCGGTGGAGGCATCCACCAGTGGCTGCAGCGGGGTCAGCGCCTGCAGGGTGGCGAATTCGGCGATCCAGGTATTGCCGAGCTGGCAGACATCCGGCAGGCCATCGGCAGCATAGGCGGTCAGCAGTTTTTCGTGCGCGGCCGTCCAGGGAATGTTCTGCACATCAACATGGATGCCGGGGTTTTCGGCCTCGAACTCGCGCACCAGTTCGCCGACCACTTCGGCCTCACGGCCCATCGCCCAGAACCGCAAGGTGGTGCCCTGCTCCGGTTTGCTGCAGCCTGCGAGCAGCAACAACAGCACTGCCAGCGCGCGCATCATTGGCCGCGCTTCACTGTTTCTTTGCCGCTGGCGGAGCGGGCTGCTGGCTGGCCGCCTTCTGCTCGGCGGCCGCCGCAGCGCGCGACTCGGCAATGCCCGATGCCCGCGCCGATGCCGCCTGCTCGTCCTTCTGCAGTGGCTGGAAGCTGTCTTCCGGCGCCAACCAGCCACCGGTGAACCCCGCCCGCTCCAGGCCCTTGCGGATATAGGGGTTCTTTTTCATCACCTCCCACACGAATTCGTCGCGGTAGTTGGCGATGCCGGCCAGGATCGGGCCCTGGTCGATGGCAATGTAGTCACTGGCAACCCAGCCGCGATCGGGAATCAAACGCCCGGTCTTGAGCGGAATGTCGTAGCCGAAGCTGGGGTTGAACGAATCCAGGAAGCCGTAGCTCGAATACAGGTAGTCGCCGTAGCGCTTGTGCATCTCCACCGTGGCCGGGATCACCACTTCCGGTGCGAACGGCAACGACGAGATCGCCGCCGAGGGCACGATGGTGCCGTCGTCGAAGTTCTCGCGCAGGCCCGCGCCGCGTGCCGAATAGTGACGGAACTGACGCTGCTCGCCCTTGTATTCCTGGGTGGTGTTCTGCGGCCCGTCGCCGGCGGTCAGGCCCCAGACGTTGGCGCTGTAGTCCTTCCACTGCATCGGGTTTTCAATCGCGTACTCGCGTTGGGCGAGCGTGGCGCGGCGGCTGTTGAGGAAGTAATCGATGCCGCGCTCGCGCATGTACGGGTCCTGGATATCGCGGAAGTCGATCCAGACATGGCTGTACTGATGGCCAAACAAGGGCCCGAACGACAGATACTCCTGGCCTTGGTAGACACCCCAGTCGTTGTCGTAGGTACGCGACCACACCGTCCACGCGTCGGGCTCGACCGGATGCGTTGGTGAACCCAGCGCCAGCACGTACAGCATCATCGCCTCGTTGTAGCCCATCCAGTCGTGCTGGATGAAGCCGCTTTCCGGGAACCAGCCCATCGAGACCAACGGCTTGTTGCGTTGCAGCCATTGCCAATCCACGCGCTTGTAGATCGTATCGGCAATCTGCCGGATCTCCTTCTCGCGCGGGTCGTCCTGGTCGTAGTAGCTCTGCGCAAACAACACGCCCATCAACAAAAGCGCGGTATCCACGCTGGACAGCTCCACCCAGCTGTCATAGCGGCGCCCCTGTTGCATGTCCAGGAAGTGGTAGTAGAAGCCCTTGTAGGCACCCTTGCCGGTGCGCTGCGGCCCGCTGGGCAGGTCGCGGAAGAACTTCAACGTGACCAGGGTGCGCTCCACCGCCTGGTTGCGGCTGACCCAGCCGTTCTCGATGCCAATCGGATAGGAGGTCAGCGCGAAGCCGACCGAGGCGATGCTGGCAAACGGCCGCGACGGGTAGCGATCCGGGGTGAGCCCATTCTGCTCGTTGGTGGTGTCCCAGAAGAACTGGAAGGTGCGCCGCTCGATGTCGTCAAACAGCGGCGGCAGATCCGGTTTCATTGGCCGTGGCGGCAGGTCCGCCTCGATCAGGATCACCTGCGGCAATACCTTCGGCATCGGCGGCTCCGGCGCCTTGCCACAGCCCCCCAACAACGCCAGCCCGATACCGGCGAGAACACAGGCCAACAACTGCGGGGTACGTGACTTGCTCAAGGCGACATCCATCTTGAAAACATAGCACCACATTCACGTGGCGAAGGCGTAACGCATATAGGAAACGTCCCGGCCGCCAAGCATACGGCGGCCGGGGCGCTGGCACTTACCAATCCAGACCAAATGACAGCTTGAAAGTACGGGTGGCGTACTGGTCCCAAGTGCTGACCACACCCGAGTTCCAATTGATGCCGTAACCACCCCAGTTGGTCCAGTTGAAGACATTGATGACGTCGGCGCGGACCTTGAGCTTGAGGTCGGTGCCGGTGTCCCAGGTCTTGGTCAGCGACATGTCGAACTGCTTGAAGGCACTACCACTCGGCTCCCAGCTATGCGGACGCTCATAGCCACCGTAGGCGTCGGTACCGTCGATATCCCAGCGCTTGATCTTGCTGGCCAGGGTCAGCTTGCCGGACGCGCTGATGCCCCAGGGCAGATCGGTGAAACCACTGACAACCAGACGGTGCTTCGGCGCCCAGGCACCGTCGAACCAGCCACCCTGCTGGAAGTACCAGCCGAATACCGGATCCTTTTCATGGATGTTCTGCTTGGCGTCGGTCAGCGTATAGGCCACGTTGATGTTCCACGGGCTTTCGGCGGTATACGGCTTGTCCAAGCTCAGCAGCAAGGCGGTGTTCTTGGACTCGAAGCCATTGGTGGCAACGATCAGCGCGCCCAGATCGGGCAGGCCCGGCGCGTTCCACGGGCTGCCGTTGGGGGCAAAAACGCCGCCATCGGCATAGCGGTTGCCGCGCGAGATCAGCAGGCCGTCCTTGTAACGGGTGTGCTGCACGGTGGCCGAACTGTTCCAGTCATGCCCGCCCATGTTGAAGCTGCTGCGGATGCCCAGGCTGAACTGGTCCGAATACGGCGTCTTCAGCTTGTTGTCGAACATCCACACTTCGCGGCCGGCTTCGGTCGCATCCACCAGCGACATCAGGTAGTCGCGATCCAACAGCTGCGGGGTCCAGTCCAGGCAGTCGCCACCCACGGCACAAGCGTGCCCGGGCGAGTTGATCTTGAAACGACGGGTCGGGAAGGAGGCCTTGCTGCGCTCCAGCTGCAGGTAGTCGAACAGGTTGCGGTCGTAGGAACGGCCGACACCGCCGAACAGCACCAGCCGCTCATCGCCGCTCAGGTCGTAGGAGAAGCCCAGCCGCGGCTGGATCGCATCCTTGAACGGTTTGCGGTTGTTGCCGGTGCTGATGTAGCGGTTGATGTCGATGCCGCCCAGCGCCAGCGTCTGCGCATAGGTCTGGCCCGGCCCGGCGTTCGGGTCCTGGCTGGCGAGTGAGGCCAGTACGTCCGGTGCGGTGGCGTAATCCAGATAGGACGGGGTCTTTTCGTAATCCCAGCGCAGGCCCAGGTTCAAGGTCAGGCGCTCGTTGACCTCCCAATCGTCCTGGATGTAGATGCCGAACTGCTTGTTCTTGGAGGTGACCGCGCCACCACCGGTACCGACCGCCGGGCTGCCGAAGCGCACGAAGTACGGCACGTCGCCGCCCTGGTTGATGTCGTAATAGAACTGCGGGTTGTAGGGCTGCTGTTCGATCGTGTCCAGGTCCACCTGCTTGTATTTGACGCCGAACTTGAGCGTATGCCCTTCCCAACCAAAGAAGGTAGTGTCGTTCTGGAACGACCAGCCCTTCTGGCCCTTGTCCTGCAGGCCGCCGTCGCCAGCGCCGATGCGATAGATCTGCTTGCCGTCATCGCCGCTGCCATCGGTCAGCACGTTGCCGTTGCCGTAATTGACCGGCGCTTTGGTCCAGAACGCCTTCTCGTAGGTCAGATGGGAATCGCTGAGCCAATTGGTGTTGGAGTACTGCCAACGCAGGTCGTAGCGGTCCTCGATCACGCCGGTATCGGTGCCGTAGCTGCGTGCACTCTGCCCGCCGACATTGCCGATCTCGCTCTCTTCGCGGCGCTTGTAGGTGAACTCAAGCAGGTTGGAATCGTTCACCGACCAATCCAGCTTGCCGAAGTACAGGTCTTCCTTGAACGGCGTCGCGGTGGCACCGAGCTGGTCACGCCAGGCCTGCGGCAGGTCGCTGGGCAAGCGCCCCTCGCCCGGCTTGAGGTCCTGCGGTGCGTTGTATTCCTTGCCCTCGTAGGTGACGAAGAAATGCGCGCGGTCCTGCACGATCGGGCCACCGAAGCTGCCGCCGTACTGCTTCTCGCCGGAGCGAGTCTTGCCAACGCCGTTCTTCTCGCTCTCGCGCGGCTCACGCCAATCCTGGTTGGTGTAATCCCAGAAGAACGAACCCTTGAATTCGTTGGTACCGGACTTGGTCACCGCGGTCACCGCGGCCGAACTGATCTGGTCGTACTCGGCCTTGTAGTTGGAGGTGATGACCTTGTACTCACCAATGGCCAGCTGCGGGAACGGATTACCGCGACTGGCATCCTGGCCGGTGATGCCACCCTGGGTGACATAGTTTTTCTGGCCCACGCCATCGATGTAGACGTTGACGTTGTTGGCGCTCTGCACGCCGCCACGCAACTTGGTCGAACCGTTGGACGGGTTCTGCTCGAACACCATGCCGGGCACGGTGTCGGCGAAGGCCAGGAAGTTGCGCGTGCCCTGCGGCAAGGCCTGGATCTGCTGCGGGGTGATGTAGGTGGCAATCTCCGAGGTCTTGGTCTCGATCGGCGCCTGCGCCGTCACCTGCACCGCATCCAGCGTGGTTGCCGAGCCGCCGCCAGTTTCAGCCACGCCACCCACACCCAGGTTCACTGTGGCGGTCTGGCCGACGGCCACGGTGATGTTCTGGCTGCTGCTCTTGCCACCGGCGGTGACATCGACCTTGTAGGTGCCCGGCGGCAGGCCAGCCAGCGAATAGCTGCCATTGCCGGTGCTCTGCACGCTGCGTGCAAGGCCGGTGGCGATATTGGTGGCGGTGACCTGGGCCTGCGCGGCGGGGGCCGAGTCAGTCATCACCTGGCCACGGATGGTCGCACCGGTGCTCTGTGCGAATGCGGGCGCGGCGCCCAGCAACAGGCACGCGGCAAGCGCACCACTGAGCAGCTTGCGTGGGGGCATCGCGTTGTTCAATTTTTTATTCATGTTTTACCTCTCCCAAGGCAGCGACAGGGAAGCCGCAAGGGTTGTGTGTGTGAACTACCCCGGTCTATCGCCGGGTGCAGGAAGGTCGCAAGCGGCTGTGGAGTCGCGTACCACCAGAGTTGGAACCAGCGTTACCGCAGGCGCTGTCTGCGCCTGCGCGCTATCGATCATCTGCACCAGCTGCAGCATCGCGCGCTCGCCCAACTCGGCGATGCTGACCTGCATCGTTGTCAACGCGGGGTGAACAAAACGCGCCAGAGGGATGTCGTCATAGCCGGCCAGTGCAACTTGCGCGGGTACTTTCACGCCTGCCTGCGAGAACGCATACAGGCAGCCCAGGGCCATCATGTCGTTGGCGGCAAACACCGCATCCGGCAAGCTCGGGCGCGCCAACAGCGCCAATCCAGCCTGATGGCCAGAGGCTTCGTCAAAATTGCCCGGCAGCTCGATCGCTTCCACCTTGCCGTCGAACGCCGCCATCGCCGCGCGGAAACCGTGCAGGCGTTGCTGCGCATCGTGGTTGTGCACCGGCCCGGCAATGAAGGCGATGCGGCGATGCCCGGCATCAAGCAGATGCCGGGTCATGGCCAGCGCGCCGGCATGGTCATCGATGCTGAAAACCGGGTAATGCTCTTCCGCCAATGGCGTATTGATCAGTACCGTAGGCAGCGCAGGCGGCAGGTTGTCGATCAGAAAATCGGGGTCGCCAGCAAAGGGCGACAGGACAAGCAGGCCATCCACCCGGCCGCGCATGGCCTGCAGCACGGCGCCCTGCTGTTTCTGTTCACCGTGGTAGCTGGACACCAGCAAGTGCCGGCGATGGGCACTGGCCACGCCGTCGATGCCGCGCATCAACTCGGAAAAGAACTCGCCGTAAAGGTCAGGAAGTACCAGGCCAACAGTCTGGGTACTGCGGCTGCTGAGGCTGCGCGCAGCCGCATGCGGGCTGTAGCGCAGCCGCTTGGCGACCTCAAGGACCAGCGCGCGCACCGGCGCGGCGACATTGTCGTGGCCATTGAGGGCGCGTGACACCGTGGCGACGGAAACATTCGCCTCACGGGCGACATCCTTGATCGTGATTGCCGACTTCGCCACCGCCCTACCCTCCGCAATACAGGGTGAGGCGGACTGTAAACGTTTCCAATTGCGATTGTAAACAGTTCGTTAGGCATCCTTGTCCCATGCGGACAAGTACTGTCCTGCCCAGCGGGGCAGGCGCATTGCGCTCAGTTTGCCCGTTCAGCCCGGCGCCCTCTGCTCCTGCGGGGTCAGCGCCTTGATCGAGAGCGCATGGATGTCCGTTTCCATCATCTCGCCGAGCGCGGCGTAGACCGCCCGGTGGCGGGCCAGTGGCGCCTTGCCCGCAAAGGCCTCGCTGACCACGATGACCTTGAAATGGCCCCGCCCATCACTGGCCCCTGCATGACCGGCGTGGCGATGGCTGTCGTCGCGCACCTCCACCAGCTGCGGGGTGAACGCCGCCTGCAGGGCGCTGCGGATCCGCTCGACCCGGTTCATGGCAGCACCTTGCGGAACGGCCGCACATCCACGCGCATATAGACGCCTGCCGCCACATAGGGGTCGGCCTCGGCCCAGGCCCTTGCGGCGCCCAGGTCCTCGAAACTGGCAATCACCACGCTGCCGCTGAAACCGGCCGGACCCGGATCTTCCGCGTCAACCGCAGGACAGGGACCAGCCAAAAGCAGCCGCCCCTGGTCAAGTAATGTCTGCAATCGTTGCAGATGCGCCGCCCGTGCCTGCAGCCGCGCCGCAAGCACATCTTCACCGTCATAGCCCTCGATTACGTACCACACTGGCCTTTCTCCGCTTGTCTGCTGAATGGAACGGTGCCAAGTCTAGCGTCACAAGGCTGGACACCGCCCTGCTCGGGCGATTACTCTTTAGTCCATTGCACGCAGCCGGCCAGTAGCCGCTCGGTGCGGTGACAGGCCCAGACCTGCCACCCAACCACCGCAGCACATCACTTCCCGGGCCGCGTAGACGACCTCCTCGTAATGACGTTGCCGCTGATCCTGCGGCGCGCCTTGTTGTTTATGTGTGGAAGCGCGCCAAACAAGCGCGAGTAGCTCGTAATACAGGGGCTGGCACCCTCCCGGGCGGGAACCTGGGGTGTGTACAGCCCGCAATACCCCCGAATGTCGACCTGATGACTTCCGAACTCGCGCACGACGCGAACCCGCCAGCGCAGCAATCCCTACCTCAGCAGCAGGAAATGCCGCTGGCGATGGTGCATGGTCAGCCGGTGCTGCAGATCCCACAGGATCTGTACATACCGCCGGACGCACTGGAAGTTATTCTCGACGCCTTCGAGGGTCCGCTGGATCTACTGCTTTACCTGATCCGCCGGCAGAACCTGGACATCCTTGATATCCCGGTCGCCGAGATCACCAAGCAGTACGTGGAATACATCAACGTGATGCAGGAGCTGCGCTTTGAACTGGCAGCCGAGTATCTGGTGATGGCAGCCATTCTTGCTGAAGTGAAGTCGCGCATGCTGTTGCCGCGCCCACCCAGCATCGAAGGCGAAGAAGCAGATCCGCGCGCCGAGCTGGTACGCCGTCTGCAGGAATACGAACGTTTCAAGCAGGCCGCCGAGGATATCGACAGCCTGCCCCGGCAGGACCGCGACACCAGCATGGCGCACGCCTTCGTGCCCGAGCGGGTGTTGGTCAAGACCCCACCGCCGGTGGAACTGAAGGAAATGCTGCTGGCGCTGCACGACGTACTCAAGCGCGCCGAGCTGTTCAGCGGCCACGCGATCAAACGCGAGGCCCTGAGTGTCCGGCAGCGCATGGGCGATGTGCTCAGCCTGCTGGAAGGCGACAGGTTCTACCGCTTTGAAAGTCTGTTCACCGCCGAAGAAGGCAAGCTCGGCGTTCTGGTCACCTTCCTTGCGGTATTGGAACTGGCCAAGGAGCAACTGCTCGACCTGGTGCAGGAAGCACCACTTGCACCGATTTATGTGAAGTCCCTGGCCACCGGCAACACCAACGCACCGCTGCAGTTTTCCAGCGAGTTCGATGACGCTGACACCCCCGCCTGAGCAACCGACCCAACGCATGGATCAACCGCTGATCAACCGTATTGTCGAAGGTACCCTGTTGGCCTCCAGCCAGCCGGTAACCCTGACGCAACTGCAGGGCCTGTTTCCCGAGGATGCACCGGCACCGCCGGGCAGCATCGAACGGGCACTTGAACTGCTGCGCGAAGGCTGCGCCGGGCGCGGCGTCGAACTGGTCGAAGTAGCCTCTGGCTATCGTTACCAGATCACCAGCGAAGTGCACGGCTGGGTGTCCCGACTGTGGACCGAACGCAAGACCCGCTACACCCGCGCCACCCTGGAAACCCTGGCGCTGATTGCCTACCGGCAGCCGATTACCCGCGGCGAGATCGAGCAGGTCCGCGGCGTGGCGGTAAGCAGCAACATCATCCAGGCGCTGGAAGAGCGCGAGTGGATCCGGGTCATCGGCCACCGCGACGTGCCCGGCAAGCCGGCCCTGTTCGGCACCACCAAGGGCTTCCTGGATTATTTCGGGCTCAAGCGCCTGGACCAACTGCCGCCGCTGTCCGAACTGCGCGATATCGGCGAGCTTGAACCGCAATTACCGCTGGATGGCGACGGCCAGCCAGCCGCCCCGCTTGCCGCTGGCGCCGCCTCGCCCCCGGGCCTGGACGCCGCCAACGATAGCGACACGACAACCGCAGCCACGCCAGAATCCCCGGATTCGAACGCGGCCGCATCCGACACCGCCTTCACCGGCGAACCCGACGCCGCGCCGGGAGAGCGCGCGGCGGAAGTGGAACAAACTGAAAACAACGCCGTCGCGACGACGACCGTGGCTGTTGACGTAGCCGATTCCGAACCAGAGGCCGACGCGGAAAACGCCGGCCGGAGCCAAACAGATGAGTGACACCCCCCGTAAACCTTCGTTGAACAAGCTCTCGCTCAAGCGCGAAGCCGACACCGAACAGCAGCCCAAGCTCGAAGAGCGCCTGCACAAGGTCCTGGCACAAGCCGGCCTGGGCTCGCGCCGCGCGCTGGAGCAGCGCATCGCCGACGGCCTGGTCAAGGTCAACGGCGAAGTCGCGCAGACCGGCATGTCGGTCAAGAGCGGCGACAAGATCGACCTCGACGGTCGCAGCTTTGTCGCCAGCGCCCTGACCGACCCGTCGCGCGTCCTGATCTACAACAAGCCCGAAGGCGAAGTCACCACGCGTGACGATCCCGAAGGCCGGCCGACCGTATTCGAAGCGCTGCCGCCGTTGAAGGGCGCACGCTGGATCGCGATCGGCCGCCTTGACATCAACACCACCGGCCTGCTGCTGGCTACCACCGACGGTGAGCTCGCCAACGCGATGATGCACCCGTCGTTTGAAGTCGAGCGCGAGTACGTGGTGCGCGTGCGCGCCCCGGAAGGCGAAGAGAAGGTCTCCGACGAAATCATCGAGCGCCTCGGCCGCGGCGTGCTGCTGGAAGACGGCGGCGCCAAGTTCGACGAAGTCGAGCGCATTGGCGGCACCGATTCGCACGACTGGTTCCGCGTGGTCGTCAAGGAAGGCCGCAACCGCGAAGTGCGCCGCCTGTGGGAATCGCAGGGCTGCCAGGTCAGCCGCCTGAAGCGCACCCGCTACGGCAAGATCGAGCTGCCGCGTGAACTGATGCGTGGCAAGTCGGTGGAACTGACCACCCAGCAGGTCGACGCGCTGCGCGCCCAGCTGAAGCTGGAAGAAGGCACCCCGTCGGCACTGACCCTGCAGCCGGTGATCGGCCAGCGCAAGGCGGTCAAGACCACCCTGCGCGTGTCGCGCGAAGGCGGCCGTGGCAATGCTTACGTCAACGGCCACAACAGCGCCGACGAAGGCCGCGAACTGCGTCGCTTCGACAACCTGCGCGAAGACCGCGGCGGCCGTGGCCGTGGCGGCAAGAGCGGCGGTGGCTTCAAGGGCGGCCTGACGGTCAGCGGCGAAGCTGCAGCCAAGCAGTCGCAGAAGCCGTTCAAGCAGCGCAAGCCGGCCGGCGACCGCAGCTTGCCGGATGGCAATCCGGCCGCATTCCGCACCTGGTACGTGCCGGACGGCGTCAGCACCGGCCCGAGCGGCCACCGCAATGCGGGTCCGGGCGCAGCACGCGGCCCGGGCGGCAACCGTGGTCCGGGCCGTGGCCCGGCCGCTGACGGCCAGGCCCGTCCGTACGGCAAGCCACGTCCGGGCGGCGCACCCGGCGCCAGCCGTGGCGGTCCCGGCCAAGGTCGCCCGCAGGGCGCCGGCGGCCAGGGCGCAAGCCAGGGTCAAGGCCAGGGCCAGCGCAAGCACCCCTACGGTCACCCGGGCAATGCCCCGAGCTTCCCGTCCGACCACGCCAATCCGGGTTTCAGCCCGTACGGCGCGCGTCCGGTCGGCAATCGCCCGAGCGGCGGCAACCGTGGCCCGGGTGGCCCCGGCGGCCGTCCCTCCGGCGGCCCGCGCCCGGGTGGCAACCGCCCCGGCGGTGCAGGTCGTCCGGGTGGTGGTCGTCCCGGCGGCGGTGGCAACCGCGGCCCGCGCGGCGCCTGATTGGCAATGCGTCGAGCCGCAAACGGCTCGACATGATTGCAACAAACGCCCGGCGCATCGCGCCGGGCGTTTGCGTTATGGCCCCCCTACTCATAACCCGACTTTGCTGCCAGCCCCTCTCCCTTTACGGGAGAGGGGCTGGGAGAGGGCGCTCTTTAGCGGAGACGGCTACGGAGAAAGCCCCGTTCAGCAGAAGGCCCGGGCAGGGACCAAACCGCAAGCCCGACTGAATCGATCAACGCACAAATTTCCCATTTAGGGAAATTAGGTATATTTTCCCAATACCCCCTCGCGGAGCGCACCATGGACCTGTCCCTGAATCTGCTGGATCTGGAAAAGACGCCCGCCAGCGACGTCAAGGCCAAGGGCTGGCCTGAGCTGATGCGCAAGGTCGCCAGGCTCGGCGCGGTGGTGGTCACCAACCACAACCACCCGCAGGCGGTGGTGGTGTCTGCCGAGGAATACCAGCGCCTGGTCGCGCAGGCCTCAGGTGCCTCGGCCGCAGCGCAGCGCGCGCAGTCGCTCAAGCAACTGCAGGCTGAGTTCGACGCCCACCTCGCGGTGCTCGATGGCGGCAAGACCCTGGCCAAGGCATTGGATCGCCCTGCCCGGCGCGGGTTGAAAATCATCCCGGGCAAGTCGCTCTGACCGGTGGCACGGATCCTGGTATTGGCCGGCGTCAATGGCGCCGGCAAGAGTTCGTTGCTGGGCATGATGCTGCAGCACGACGGCGCGACCTGGTTCAATCCTGACGCCTTCACCCGGCAACTGGTGGAACAGGGCTGGCCGCTGGCCGAGGCCAATGCCACCGCCTGGCAGGAAGGCACCCGCCGCCTGCGTGAGGCGATGCAATCCAACCGTGACTACGCATTCGAAACCACGCTCGGCGCCAACACCATTCCCAAGCTGTTGCATGAGGCCTGTGCGCAGCACGAAGTCACAATATGGTTCTGCGGCCTGGACAGCATCGAGCTGCACCTGCAGCGTGTTGCCGAACGCGTGGCGGCCGGCGGCCACGATATTCCGGAAGACAAGATCCGCCAGCGCTACGACAGCTCACGCCTGAATCTGATCGAGCTGCTGCCGCATCTGACCACGCTGCACGTTTACGACAACAGCCGCCCACCGGATGCCGACGGCGCGGTCGAGCCGCTGCTGGTACTGGAAGTGGACCGTGGCCGGATCCTGTGCCCGGTCAGCCAGGAAGAGTTCGGACAGGTGCCCGAATGGGCCAAACCTCTGGTGTGGGCCGCGCTCAAGGCGTTCCCGGTGGCGGCTGACGAGTGAAACCCGAGGTGGGGGCGAAAGCTCCCTTCATTCCCCCTTGCGGGGGCCCCTCTCCCGCACGCAGGAGAAGGGAGCGGCGCGCTTTTACGCCCGACCTCGCCGCCGCAAAATCAGCGGCGCTCGATCACGAACTTGCCGAAGCCGATCCCCAGGCTCCAGCCACGCCCGGTGCCTGCCAACGCCAGGGAAATATCGCCCTTGGTCATCGCCTGCGCATCAGTAGCGCGCGAGGCGCTGGCATGCACTTCGGCAGCGGCATACGTGCCCAACAGGTCGTCGAGCGTATAGGCGCCGGTGAACCGGCCGCGGCCATCGGTGATAGTGGTGCGGCCCACGGTCAAGCCACCACCCTTGGCGGTGATCTTGACCGGAATGCTGGCACCATTGTCACAGGTGATCGTGCCGGTACCACTGGACGTCTTGTAGAACGCCGACCAACCCGACAGGTTGTAGTGCAACTCACAGTCGATATTGCCTGCCGCCTGTGCGGCCGGCGCAATGCCCAGCGCCAGTACGACAGCCGCTGCCATCATCTTTTTCATCGCACATCCTCTGCTTGGTTGGGGCCGGCACCGAGACTGACAGCCCCTTTGCGCATTGCAAAGAGCTGCCGGTCGCGGCGCGCGGTCGGCATTCAGCGAACGACGACCGCGCCGCCCAGGGTAAACGCATCGGCATCGAGCATGGCCGGGAAACGCTCGCGATGCGCAGCCAGCGCCTGGGCCGAGATCGTGGTGGTGACCACCTGCTCACGCTCGCGGATTTCCAGCTGCGGCTGCCCCAGGAAATCGATCACCGCGCTGTCGCCGGAATAGTGCAGACCGTTGCCGTCCACACCAATACGGTTCACCACCGCCACATAGCACAGGTTTTCAATCGCCCGCGCTCGCGCCAGGGTCTGCCACGCATAGGCGCGTGCCGACGGCCAGTTGGCCACGAAGATCTGCAGGTCGAAATCCATCTGCCCTGCCCGCTCGACATCGAAGCGGTTGCGGCAGAACACAGGGAAGCGCAGGTCGTAACAGATCTGCGGATTGATCCGCCAGCCCTTCCACTCCACGCACAGACGCGCGTTGCCGGCGGCATAGCGCTTGTGCTCGCCGCCATAACGGAACAGATGGCGCTTGTCGTAATAGTGCAGCTCACCGTCAGGCGTGGCCCACAGCAGTCGGTTGTAGACGCTGCCATCCACCCGCAGCTGCACGCTGCCGGTGACTACCGCACCCAGCGCGCGCGCCTGCTCGATAATCCATGCAACGGTGGGGCCGTCCATGTCCTCGGCCTGGTCGATCGCATCATTGGAAAAGCCGCTGGTAAAGGTCTCCGGCAGAATCACCAGATCGGTATTGCCTGCGAGTGGCGCCAACAAGGCACCGTAATAGGCACGATTCCCCGCCGGGTCGTGCCAGCGGGTGTCGCCCTGCACCAGGGAAATACGCAGGTCCTGCATTGTCGTCATCGTCCTGTAAGCCATGAAGAGAAAAGCGCGCTGGCAGCCATGAGCACACCCAGCACCGGCACCCACCACTGCAGCCGTGCAATCCAGCGATTGACCGGCTGGCGCCGCTCGACCTCATCGAGCAGCACCAGATAGTCGCGGGTGTAGCGGCCAAAGCTGCCGCGAAACGCCAACCGACCCTCGTCCACCGGCACCCCGCGCGCCTGCAGGCCAGGCTGGACCACGGCAAGGAACAAATACCCTTTCAGCATTGCCGCAAGCACAAACGCGGCAAACGCCAAACCGAAAACGAGCAGACCGGCGTCCATCGGCGCGCCTGCTGTCAAAGCGCCCGCAGGCGCTCGATCGCCGCATCCAGCGTCGCATCGTTCTTGGCAAAGCACAGCCGCACCAGCCGCTGCCCGGCAGGCGGGGTCTCGTAGAACGGCGACAGCGGAATGGCGGTGACGCCCTTCTCGATGGTCAACCAGCGCACGAACTCATGGTCCGGCAGGTCGCTGATCGCCGAGTAGTCCACCAGTTGGAAATAACCACCCGGCACCGGCAGCGGCTTCAAGCGCGTGGTCAGCAACTGTTCGCGGAAACGATCACGCTTGGACTGGTAGAACGCGCCCAGTTCCAGATGGTGCTCGGGCTCATCGCGGATCATCGCGGCAAAGCCATATTGCGCCGGGCTGTAGGTGGTGAAGGTGTTGTACTGGTGGACCTTGCGGAACTCGGCCGTCATTGTCGGCGGCGCGATCGCGTAGCCGATCTTCCAGCCGGTGCAGTGATAGGTCTTGCCAAAGCTCGAGATCACGAAGGCGCGCTCGCGCAGCTCCGGGTAGCGCAAGGCCGACTCATGCCGCGCACCGTCGTAGATGATGTGTTCGTACACTTCATCGGAGATCAGGTAGATGTCGGTGCCACGCAGCACATCGGCCAGCGCCTGCATGTCATCGGCATTCAACATCGCCCCTGACGGGTTGTGTGGCGTGTTGACCATCAACATGCGCGTCTTCGGGGTGATCGCCGCGCGCACGCGGTCCCAATCCACCGCAAAGGTCTGCGGGTCCAGCGGCACATGCACGGCGCGCGCGCCGGCCAGATCAATTGCCGGCTCATAGCAGTCATAGGCCGGGTCCAGCACGATGACTTCCTCACCGGCACGGACCACGGCGTGGATGGCATTGAAGATCGCCTCGGTACCGCCGGAGGTAACGGTGATCTCGGTGTCCGGATCAACCTGCGCGCCATAGCAATCCAGCGCCTTCTGCGCGATGGCCTGGCGCAACGGCGCCACACCGGTCATTGGCGCGTACTGGTTCAAACCATCGCGCATGGCCTTGGCGGTTTCATCGATCAGACGCTGCGGGGCGGAAAAATCCGGAAAGCCCTGGCCAAGATTGACCGCGCCGTGCTCGGCGGCCAGCTGTGACATCACGGTAAAAATAGTGGTGCCCACCTTGGGCAACTTGGTCTGCGGATGCATGGGTACGTACACACCGGGGGAGAAAACCCCGAGTGTACGCAAAGCCGGCACTGCCGGCCTGCCTCTGCGTATCCGCACAGCGCGGGACAGCGTCGGCCCGGCGCTATACTGCGCGCCCCGATGCGCTGCCCAGCCTGCGCCACCTGCCATGGACGGAAGCGCCCGATCCGATGATTGAAACTGCAAACATCCCGCCGCTGCTCAAGGCCCGCGGCCTGCGCTTCAGCCGCAATGACGATCCGGTATTCGGGCCACTGGACCTGCACGTGGATGCAGGCGAAGCACTGCTGGTGCAAGGGAGCAATGGCGCCGGCAAGACCACCTTGCTGCGCGTGCTGGCCGGCCTGCTGCGCCCGGATGAAGGCCAGATCGAAATCGACGCGCGCCCGGCCAGCAGTACCGACCGCTCGCGCTATATCGCTTACCTGAGCCATCTTACCGCGCTCAAGCAGGACCTGGGCACGCTGGAGAACCTGCACTTCCTGTGTGGACTGCAGGGCCGGCGGGCACGGCAGATGCCGGGCAACGCCCTGGCCATCGTCGGCCTGGCCGGTTATGAAGACACCTTGGTGCGGCAATTGTCCGCCGGCCAGAAGAAGCGTTTGTCGCTGGCCCGCATCTGGCTGTCGCCGGCGCCGATCTGGCTGCTGGACGAACCCTATGCCAACCTCGATCTGGAAGGGATCAACCTGGTCAACCGGATGATCTCGGCGCACCTGCGCAGTGGCGGTGGCGCCTTGGTGACCACCCATGGTGCCTATGCCGCACCGCCGGTCCGCAACCGCACCCTGACCCTGCGCAGCGCCGCCGAGCAGGAGGATGCCGCATGAGCCTGCCCGGTCCACAGCCCACGCTGTTCTCGGCCGCACGCGCACTGCTGGCACGTGACCTGAAACTGCTGTGGCGCCGCCGTGGCGACGCCGCACAACCAATCCTGTTCGCCGTGCTGGTGGTGGCCTTGTTCGCGCTGGCGCTGGGCGGCGCCCCCAAGCTGCTGCAGAGCGTGGCCTCGGCGGTGCTGTGGCTGGCGATCCTGCTGGCCGGCCTGCTGTCGCTGGACACCTTGTTCCGCAGCGACGCCGAGGATGGCTCGCTTGAACAATGGCTGTTGTCGCCGGTGCCTTTGGCCTGGCTGGTGGCGGTGCGGGTGTTCTCGCACTGGCTGACCACCGCCTTCCCGCTGGTGCTGGTCAGCCCGCTGCTGGCCGAGCTGATGCACCTGCCGCGTGCGCAGCTGCCGGTGCTGGTCACCGCGCTGGCACTGGGCACGCCCCTGCTGAGCCTGCTCGGCGCGGTGGTTGCGGCCTTGACCGTGGGCATGCGCCGGGCCGGCATCCTGCTGGCGCTGCTGGTCCTGCCGCTATACGTGCCGGTGCTGGTATTCGGTGCCGGCGCGGTGGCGGCAGCGGCGCAGGGCTTCGATGCCAGCGGCGCGCTGCTGATGCTTGCGGCCGGATTATTGGTCAGCGCAGTGCTGGCGCCCATGACCGCGGCGGCGGCCATCCGCATCGCCAACTCCTGAAGATCAAAACAGCGCTATTCTTGACGTTGACTTCACAAAGCAAACCAAGCCCATGGCTGAGCGGTCCCCCACTGAAGTCCCGAGCGTAGCCAAGCCCACCTTGCCGCCCCGTCCGGTGGTGGAACTGCAGCGGCGTGGTGAGCTGCGGGTGGAGAAGTTCCTGGCCGCCGCTACCGAAGTCTTCAACGAGAAGGGCTACCAGGCTGCCAGGCTGGCCGACATCGTCAAACGCGCAGGTGGCTCGATGGCCACGCTGTACCGCGCCTTTGGCGACAAGGAAGGCCTGATCCATGCCTTGATGGAGCAGAGCATCAATGACTTCGGGCGCAGCCTGGACACCTTGCTGCAATCGCCGCTGCCGCCGGCCGAGGCCCTGGAAGAAGCCGCCAGCCAGATGGCCGAGGAAATCCTCTCGCCTACCCGCCTGGCCTGCCACCGGGTGGTCATCTCCGAAGGCATGAACCAGCCCGCCCTGCGCGACTGGTTCCATGCGCATGGCGTGGCGCCGATGGAAATCCTGCTCAGCCACTATTTCGCCCGCGAAACCGCCGCCGGCCGCATGCATATCGAAGACCCCGACCAGGCCGCGCATTTTTTCTACATGGTGGTCATCGGCGGCTTGATCCTGCGTTCGGTCAACGGCCGCATCGACAGCAGTGATCTGCCACGCGCGCAGCAGCAGGCGCGCGCGGCAGTACGTCTATTCATGGCCGGCGCCCTGCCGCGAAACTGAACCGCAGCTTGCTGCAGCGCAGCTTGAACTGTACCCGGGCGCCTCACAGAATCGTGACGTAATCGTCATTACGTTCTGATTGCCCAGTTGTCTCCCACCCATCGGCAGGGACAACCCAAAGGAGGGGATCGTGCGGTTCTATCTCGCATTACTGGCGTTGCTTGCAACCGCGATCCTGATATCCGCCGCATGGCTGGCCCCGGTGAAAGCCGATGCCAGTGGGCAGGCGGTCAAACTCCCCGAAACCCACTTCGCCTCCACCCAATCCAGGCACGGCTTCAACGCCCCGCCCGGCTTTGCCGATGCCGTGCCGGCGCGCAACAAGGCCCACCCGCAGGCCAAGGCGGTCGGCCAGCAGGTATGCACGGCCTGCCACAGCAAGGAAAACGACAACTTCGCACATACCGCGCACGCCGCCGGCATGCAGGTTGCGTTGGCGGCCAATCCCAATACCGCCACCTGCGAAGCCTGCCACGGGCCCGGCTCGGTGCATGCCGCCAACCCGACCCAGAAGGGTTCGATCATTGCCTATACCCACGATGGCGGTACGCCGGTGTCGAACCAGACCGAGAGCTGCCTGGGCTGCCATTCCGGCGGCCCACGCGATGCCTGGCTGGGCTCGGTGCACCAACGCAATGATCTGTCGTGCAGCGACTGCCACAATCCGATGGTCAAGTTTTCCGCCGAAGGCCTGACCGCCAAACAGTCGGTCAGCGAAACCTGCGCCACCTGCCACAAGGACATCCGCCAGCAGTTCAACCGGCGCTCGCACATGCCGCTGCCGGAGGGCGCAATCAGCTGCGTGGATTGCCACAACCCGCATGGCACGCTCAACCCCACCCTGCTCAAGACCGATACGGTCAACGAGACCTGCTACCAGTGCCACGCCGAGAAACGCGGCCCGTTCCTGTTCGAACACGCACCGGTGCGCGAGAGCTGCCTGAACTGCCACCAGGTGCATGGCTCCAACCAGCACGCGCTGCTGGTGGCGCCGATTCCGATGCTGTGCCAGCAATGCCATTCGCATACCCGTCACCCCAACGACCTGCAGACCGAGACCTCGCTCGGCAACGGACTGACCGCTGATGAACGCCTGATGGGACGCGGCTGCATCACCTGCCACGCCCAGGTACACGGCTCCAACCATCCTTCCGGCCCACGTCTGCACAAGTAAAGGGAGAACGACATGTGCACACGGAATCGTTCAAGGAACTGCCGCTGCTCATTGTTGTCCCTGGCCTTGATTGCCGGCCTTGCACAGGCCCAGGACAGCGGTGGCGGCGTCGACCTGCAGTTCGGCAACTGGCTGGACCCCAGCGGTCGCATTGGCTGGGATGGCTGTGATCCGGACGGTGAAAGCTGGTTGAGCGCGGAAAACAAGCGCACCCCGACCGGCTTCCTGTACGGTTGCGCGCCGCAGCTGGCCACTGCCAAGCCTTTCGGCGATAACGGCTGGACCTGGTCGGGCAATGTCGCCCTTGGCTTCCTGCACCTCAGTGGCGATGAGCGCAACACCAACTGGCGCCGCTTCCGCGACCCTGACGATGGCGTCGTTCTGCAGGCCAACTTCAGCCTGGCGCGCGCCGAGGATGGCCGCTACGTCGATGTTCGCATGAGCCACCTTGACCGCGACAACCAGTACCTGCGCGCGGTGTTCGGGCAGGCGGGCCGTTACAAGGTGCAGGCCTTCGCGCGCAGCACGCCGAATGTACTCAGCGGCAATGCGCGCTCGATCTGGGATGGCGTCGGCAGCGCACACCTGACACTGAAACCCGGCGTCGCTGCAGCCGGCAGCAGCGCCGCGCAGGTGGCGGCGATCTCGGCCGCACAGCCGCTCAGCAGCTTGAGCGTGGTGCGCGACAAGGTCGGGGTGAGCGTCAACTACCTGCTCAATCCGCGCTGGACCGGCTATGCCAGCCTCAGCCACGAAGAACGCAGCGGCGCGCGTCCCTTCGGCGGGCCATTCTTCTTCAACTACCCGTTCCCCGCCAATGGCGGCGTCTATGAGATCCCCCGCCCCATCGAAGACAGCACGCTCAACTTCATGGGCGGCTTCCGTTTTGTGGGCAATGTCTGGCGCACTGATTTCAACTACACCGGCTCGTTCTTCCGCAACGCGCACAGCTCCTATGACTACCAGGTGCCCTACGGCCTGTACTCGGTGGCCGGCGCCTATACGCCGCCGCTGACCCAGGGCTCGTTCGCCTATGAACCGGAGAATGACTACCACCGCCTGGGCCTCACCTTCGGCCGCAAGCTTCCGTCCTGGAATGGCGATTTCTCGGTGAATCTGGCGCTGACCACCATGCGCCAGAACGAAAAGCTGTTGGCACCAATGGATTGCCAGGGACAGTTCGGGCAGGCGCTGGCGCCGCCCTTCATCTACGACTGCGCCAACTGGAACACCACCGATGCACTGTCGCGCAAGCGCGCCGGCCTGGCCATCAACAACCAGAAGGTGGATGCACGCCTGGTGCTGATGCCCAACGACGATGTCACCTGGCGCAACACCGCACGCTATCTGCGCGAGGACTATAGCGGCAGCTACTGGGCCTACAACCCGCTCACCGACCAGTACGGCTACATCGCCGAAAACGGCGCGCAGGGCAGCGTGGTACCGGGCGAAATGGGGGTCTGGGATCGCGGCCCGAACGCCTCGGTGCTCACCCGCATCCGCAACCTGCCGCTGGATAAGGAAACGCGCGAGGTCTCGACCGGCGCCGACTTCCGCAGCAGCAACAAGAACACCTTGTCGGCCAGCTACACCTATACCGCGATCGAACGCGCCCACCGCGAAGTAGCCACCACCCACGACAACCTGCTCAAACTGGGCTGGAACAACCGCGCGCTCGACTGGCTGAGCTTCCGCGCCAACTATTCCTACCTCGACCGCAGCGGCAGCAGGTACTACTACGACCCCTACGAGTTCACCTTCTCCAGCTCCCTGCCCGGCTTTGTCGAGCCCGCAGGTGGGCTGAGCCCGCATACGGTGTCCAACCTGCGCAAATACGACATCGCCTCGCGTACGCAGCAGAAGCTGGACCTGATGGCCACCTTCATCCTGCCGCATGACATGACGATCTACGCCTCGGTGCGCGGTGACCGCAACCGCTATGACGCGCAGATTGGCCGGCAACGTTTTGACACCTATGCCGGCAGCGTGCAGTGGGAATGGCAGCCCAACCCCAACACCACTGCCAGCGCCTGGTATGGACTGGACCGTTCCACCCTGGTGTTTGCCAACGTCAACGACGCCACCGGCTCGGACCCGGCGTTGGGCGGCCCGACCTATCCGGAAGCCAATCGCTGGTGGATGGACGATGCCCAACGCAACCACTACGCCGGTTTGAACTTCACCCGCCGGCTGGGCCGCGCCACCCTGGACCTGGCCTGGAACTGGACCTATTCGCGCGGCAAGACCAGCTACCGGATGAACTCGCCAGACGCCCTGACCACGCCGGCCAATGCAGCACTAGCCAGCGGCAGCTATCCGGTGATGGTGTACCGGGTCAATTCGGTGACTGCCGGCCTGTCGCTGCCGCTGAACAAGCGCATGCGTCTGCGGCTGTTTGATACCTATGAGCGCGGCAATCTGTCGGACTGGCATTACTTCGGCTTCGAGGACACCCTGGTCTATGACCATCGGGTGTATACCGATGGCGGGCCGTCCAGCTACAACGTCAACCTGGTCGGCATGCTGTTCGAGGTGGCCTTATGAAGGCGCTCTGGTTGATCGCCGCACTTGCGGCCACCCCACAAGCCGATCCACCGGCGAGCACCGATGCGGCCGCGGCCACGCCTGCTGCCGACAGCGCCGCCACGGCCACGCCAGCACCGCCTGCACGCTACGACCTGCGCAGCGCACATGCCGCAAGCGGCGATGCGCTGGCCGGCAAGGGCAAGTCCGAGGTCTGCGCGGCCTGCCATGGCGGCGACGGCATCGCCATCACCCCGGCCTTTCCGAACCTTGCCGGGCAGAAAGCCGCCTATCTGTACTGGGCGCTGCATGCCTACAAGAGCGGGCGCATGCCCGAGTCACCGATGACCGCGATGGCCGCATCGCTGGAAGAACAGGACATCCGCGACCTGTCGGCCTACTACGCCAGCCTGCCGGTACCGCCACCGGCCGCCGATGCACCGCCTGTTGAACTGGATCCGGCGCTGCTCAGCCAAGGCCAGGCGATCTACAGGGACGGTGACCCCAGCAAGGGCATACCGCCCTGCCAGGGCTGTCACGGCGTTGACGGCCGCGGCAACCCACAGGCCGGTTTTGTCGACCGCAGCGGGCGCATGCCGTACGCCGCCTACCCGGCCCTGCGTGGGCAACAGAACGACTACCTGCAAACCCGTCTGCAGCAGTTCCACGACGATGCCATCGATGCCTCCAGCAACAGCCGGGTCATGCACGGCATCGGCCAGCGGCTGGACGCGGACAGCATCAAGGCGGTGTCCACCTGGCTTTCATCGCTCAAGCAATAACCACCCCACCCGCCACCGCGCGGTGTGTTCCCGCTGTCCTGTTCAAGAAGTCACCGATAAGGAGTCACCCATGAAGTCCCGTATTTTCCTTGCCCTGCTGCTGATCGGCGGCGCATCCGCCGCGCACGCTTCCGATACCTGTTCGGTCAGCCTGGAAGGCAACGATGCGATGAAGTTCAATGCCACCAATATCGATGTACCCAAGAGCTGTACGAACTTCACCATCAACCTGAAGCACGCCGGCAAGATGGCCAAGAACATCATGGGCCACAACGTGGTGGTGGCAAAAACCGCGGACATGGCCGGCATCGACAGCGACGGAATGAAGGCCGGGCTGGCGGCGGACTACATCAAGGCCGGCGACACCCGCGTGATCGCCCACAGCAAGGTGGTCGGTGGTGGCGAAACCACCTCCCTCTCGATCCCGGTCGCCCGCCTCACCGCCGCTGCCGCGCCGCTGTCGTTCTTCTGCAGCTTCCCCGGCCACGCGACGATGATGAAGGGCACGGTGACCCTCAAGTAGGCCATCCCGCACCGCCGATATCCGGATTTGCGGTATCTTGCGCTAGTCTGAAAACAGCAACGGTGGTGCAGCCCGCACCGCCCAGCCGGCCAGGCCGCAGATCGCGGCCCGGCCATCGTCTTCCTCAGCGAGCGAGCGGATGTTCAAAGGTTTAGCAGGTTGGTTTCACAAGCTGGGCTCCCCGCCTTACTTCGATACCTTCGCCGCCCGTTGGTCCACCTGGTGTTACATCGCCGCCCTGCCTCTGTTCGGCTTCGGCCTGTGGCAGGCACTGGCGGTGGTGCCGGCCGACTACCAGCAAGGCGATAGCTTCCGCATCCTCTACATCCACGTGCCGTCGGCATGGATGAGCCTGTTCGTATTCGGGCTGATGGCCTTGTACAGCGCCATCGCACTAATCTGGCGGATCAAACTCTGCGAAATCCTGGCCATGGCCTGCGCGCCCATCGGTGCCGCATTCACCCTGATCACCCTGCTCACCGGCAGCATCTGGGGTAAACCCATGTGGGGCACCTGGTGGGACTGGGACCCGCGCCTGACCACCGAACTGATCCTGCTGTTCATGTACCTGGGGGTGATGGGCCTGTACGGCGCCATCGATGACCGCCGCGCCGCCGCGCGCGCGGCCGGCCTGTTGGCCATCGTCGGCGTGGTGATGTTGCCCATCATCCGTTACTCGGTGGTGTGGTGGAACTCACTGCACCAGGGCCAGACCATCCGCGTATTCGGCGAATCCAGCATGGACAGCAGCATGATCCTGCCGCTGTGGATCATGGTGCTGGCCACCAAGTTCTGGTTCGCCGGCTCGCTGCTCTCGCGTGCACGCGCCGACAACCTGCGCCGTGAGGTTGGCAAGGCCTGGCTGCGCGAACGGCTGGAGAAATCGGCATGAGCTATTTCAAATACGTGGCGCTGGCCTACGCGGTGTTCTTCATCGTGCTGGCCTGGGACTTCATCGTGCCGCGCCTGCAGATCCGCCAGCAGCTGCGTCAAGCACGCGCGCGTATCCAGCGCGCCAACCGTACCAGCAGCGCAGTCGTTGACGAGGAACTGAGCCGATGAGCCCGACCCAACGCCGCCGCCTGCTGTGGGTATTGCTGGTGGTGCTGGTGGCCGCCGCCGCCGTCGCCCTGGTCAGCACCGCCCTGCAACGCAATATCGCCTACCTGTACACCCCGGCCGAGGTCAAAGCCGGCAAGGTCGCGCCCGATGCCCGCTTCCGGCTCGGCGGCATGGTCGCCAAAGGCTCGTTCAAGCGCGAACCCGGCGCCCTGCTGGCACGCTTCGAGGTCAGCGATGGCGACGCGGTGCTGCCGGTATCCTATGACCGCATCCTGCCGGATCTGTTCCGCGAAGGTCAGGCCGTGGTCGCCACCGGGCGCATGGCCAACGGCGTGTTCGTTGCCGAGGATGTGCTGGCCAAGCACGACGAGACCTACATGCCCAAGGAGCTGGCCGACAAGATGGGCGTGGCGCACGACAAGCACCAGGTCCCGGCCACCACCCCAACGACGGGAACACCCTGAGTGCTTGGTGAAATCGGACAGGTACTACTGATACTCGCCCTGCTGGCAGCGCTGCTGCAAAGCGTCCTGCCACTGATCGGCGCCCAGCGCGGCATTCCCGCGCTCACCGCGATCGCACGACCGGCAGCGATGCTGCAGCTGACCATGGTGCTGGCCGCCTTCGTGGTGCTGACCATCGCCTTCGTGCGCCAGGATTTCTCGCTGCGCTACGTCGCCGACAACTCCAACTCGCTGCTGCCGATGATCTACCGCTATTCGGCGGTGTGGGGCGCGCACGAAGGCTCGCTGCTGATGTGGTCGCTGGTGTTGGCGCTATGGACCGCCGCCGTTGCCGAGTTCTCGCGGCAGCTGCCGGCGGAAGTGGTGGCGCGGGTATTGGCGGTAATGGGCATGATCAGCGTTGGCTTCCTCGCCTTCCTGCTGTTCACCTCCAACCCGTTTGCGCGCCTGCTGCCGGCGCCGGCTGAGGGCCACGACCTCAACCCGCTGCTGCAGGACCCGGGGCTGATCATCCACCCACCGCTGCTGTATCTGGGTTATGTCGGCTTCGCGGTGCCGTTTGCCTTCGCCATTGCCGCATTGATCGATGGCCGCATTGATGTGCGCTGGCTGCGCTGGACCCGGCCGTGGACCAATGCGGCATGGGGCTTTTTGACCATCGGCATCGCCCTGGGCAGCTGGTGGGCCTACTACGAGCTGGGTTGGGGTGGCTGGTGGTTCTGGGACCCGGTGGAGAACGCCAGCTTCATGCCATGGCTGGTGGGCGCGGCCCTGCTGCACTCGCAAGCGGCCACTGAAAAACGCGGCGTGTTTGTCGGCTGGACCCTGCTGCTGGCCATCGCCGCGTTCGCGCTGTCGCTGCTGGGCACCTTCCTGGTGCGCTCGGGCGTGCTGACCAGCGTGCATTCGTTTGCCGCCGATCCCTCGCGCGGCCTGTTCATCCTGATTTTCCTGGGCATCGTCGTCGGCGGCTCGCTGCTGCTGTATGCGCTGCGCGCGCCCGGCATTGGCGGCAACAGCGACGATCCGCGTCGTGCCTTCGCCCTCAACTCGCGCGAAAGCCTGCTGCTGGTCAACAACCTGCTGCTCAGCTGCGCCTGTGCCATGGTGCTGCTGGGCACCTTGTATCCGCTGCTGGCCGACGCCCTGGATCTGGGCAAAGTATCAGTGGGCCCGCCGTATTTCGGCACGCTGTTCCTGGTGTTGATGGCGCCGATGATCGTCTTGCTGCCGTTCGGCCCACTCAGCCGCTGGCAGCGCGAGCAGGGCCTGCGCACGCTGGCGCTGCTCGCACCCTGGGCCGGGCTGGCGCTGCTGCTGGGCATCATCGGCTGGTGGATGGCGCCGCAGGGCAAGTTCAAGACCGCCGTCGGCATCGCCGGTGCCGCATGGGTGGCCGGCGGTACCGGCTATTACCTGTGGACGCGGCTGCGCAAGGGTGGCCGCCTCAATGCCGAGACCTGGGGCATGCTGATCGCCCACTTCGGCGTTGCCGTGTTCCTGGTCGGCGCCTTGCTGGTGGAGGCGCTGCATGTGCAGCATGAAGTCGCCCTGGCGCCGGGCAAGAGCGTCGAGGCCGGCGGCTATACGCTGCTGTTCGAGGGCGTGGACGCCACCGACGGACCCAATTACCACTCCGACCGCGGCCACCTGCAGGTGCTGCGCGGCGACACCTTGATCACCCGCCTGCATCCTGAAAAACGCATGTACGCCAGTGGCGGGCAACCGATGACCGAAGCCGGCATCCATCCCGCCCTGGGTGGCGATATCTACGTTGCACTGGGAGAATCACTGGGCGACGGCTCGTGGGCCGTGCGCGTACAGATCAAACCTTTTGTCCGCTGGATCTGGCTGGGCGCGGCGCTGATGGCGCTGGGCGGTTTCATCACCGCCGTCGACCGCCGTTTCCGCCGGATGCCTGAGAAATCGAAATGAATAGTCCCTCACCCAAAGCCCCACATCGGCTGCCGCCAGTCGCCATCGCCCTGGGCGTGTTGTTCTTCGTCGGCCTGATGGGCCTGATGCTGTATGGCGTCAGCCGCTCCGGCAAACCGGACCGCGACAGCCTGCCCTCGGCCCTGCTCAACAAGCCAGCGCCTGCCTTCTCATTGCCGGTGCTGCATGACCCCAGCGTGCATGTCACTGATAAACAACTGCGCGGCGCGCCCTATCTGCTCAACGTCTGGGGCAGCTGGTGCCCGACCTGCCGCGATGAACACCCCATCCTGACCCGCTTTGCCGAAACCAAGCGCGTGCGCGTGATCGGCTACAACTGGAAGGACGAGCCCAGCGAAGCACTGCGCTGGCTTGAACAGCTGGGCAATCCCTACATGGTGGTGCTGGCCGACGAGGATGGCCGCACAGCGCTGGACTGGGGCATCGCCGCCGCGCCGGAAACCTTCCTGGTTGATGGCAGTGGCATCGTCCGCTGGAAGTACAGCGGCGCCATCACCCAGGAGGTCATGGACCAGCAGCTGATCCCGGCGTTGGAAAAAGTCGAAGCCGCAGCTGGCGGTGCGCACGGTGCACCTGACCTTGGAGCCACCCGATGAAAACCTGGGCTGGCGTGTTGCTATGGCTGTGCCTGGCGTTCACCGCCAGCGCACAACCGGCCGGCGACCCCAGCCCGCTGCACTACCGCGACCGTGCCGAGGAAGTGCGTTTCCACGCACTGACCGCGGAGCTGCGTTGCGTGCAATGCCAGAACCAGTCGCTGGCCGATTCCAATGCGCAGATCGCCCACGACCTGCGCCGCGAAGTGCTCAAGCTGATGCAGGAAGGCCGCAGTGACGCACAGATCAAGCAGTTCCTGGTCGAGCGCTACGGCGAGTTCGTGTTGTACCGGCCCCAACTGGAGCCCGGCACCGCCCTGCTCTGGTTCGGCCCGGGCCTGCTGTTGCTGGCCGGGGCGGTGCTGTTGATCATGCACGTGCGCCGCCGCGGCCGCGCGGTGCCTGTTGCCACCAATGACGATGCCAGTCAGGAAGAACGCGAATGGTGAATGCTGGATTCCTGGCAGGTGCGGGACTGCTGGCCGTGCTTGCCACCGGCATCACCTTGTGGCCGCTGTGGCGCGCCGGCAAGCGACGCATCTGGGGCAGCCTGGTTGCGCTGGCGCTGGTCGCCACGCTGGGCCTGTACCAGTGGCTGGGCACACCGGCAGCCCTGCAGCCGCACGCTGAAGCCGCCGCGGCACCGCAGACCATCGAAGAAGGCATCAGCCAGTTGCAGGCAGCCTTGCAGCAGAACCCCGAGCGCGTCGACGGCTGGGTACTGCTGGCACGCTCGCAGCTGGAGATCGGCAAGGTTGCCGACGCCGCCGCCTCCTATCAGCGCGCCGCGCAGCTGGCACCGGATGAGCCGACGCTGCTGATTGAAGCTGCACAGACCCGCGCCCAGGCCGACCCCAAGCTGCTGTTCGACGCCACCGCACAGCAGTGGCTTGCCCATGCGCGGCAGATCGCGCCGGACAACGAACGCGCGATCTGGCTGACCGGCATCGTGCAACGCCAGCAAGGCCAGAACGAACAGGCCGCACAGACCTGGGAAAGCCTGCTGTCGCGGCTGGAGCCCGCTGCCGCCAGCGCATTGCAGGAACAGATCGACATCGCCCGTGGCAAGACCCCGAGCACCGCCCACGGCGCCAACGCGGCAAGCACGCCTGCCAGTGGCGCCGGCAACAGCCTCACCGTAACCGTAAGCCTGGCGCCGGCGCTGGCCGCCCGCGCCGCCTCCGGCAAGGACACCGTGTTCGTCATCGCCCGCATCCCCGGTGGTCCGCCGATGCCGGTGGCAGTCGAACGCCACCCGGCGCAAAGCGAGCCGCTGACGGTCACCCTGGACGATGCCGACAGCCCGATGCCGACACAGAAACTGTCAGCCCTGCAGGAAGTGGAAGTCTTCGCCCGCCTCTCCGCCAGTGGCACCGCGATGCGCGGCGAAGGCGACGTCGAATCGGCACCGATCAAGATCAAGCTGCCTGCCGACAAGCCCTTGACGATCACCCTGGGTCAATAAAGCCCGGTAGCCAGCTTCGCGGGAGCGGCGTTTGTAGGAGCGGCATAAGCCGCGAAGCTGGCCATGCTGAAGCGCACGGCACCCGTGCCACCTGACTGGCGCACCTGCTTCGCGGCTTACGCCGCTCCTACAAAAGCTGGGCCTCGCCCTGCGCGATATCGCCGTGCCCCGTAGCCCGGGTAAGCGCAGCGCACCCGGGGAACTCGACGCCACAGACAACGCCCCGCAGGCAGCGTTGTGGGAGCGGCATAAGCCGCGAAGCTAACCATGCTGAAGCCCACGGCACAGTGCCACCTGACTGGCCCTCTTGCTTCGCGGCTCACGCCGCCCCCACAAAAAACTGGGGCCCGTCCCACGCGATATGGCCACAGCATCGCCCCGAGGAAATACCCAGATAACCAGCGGTTATCATCCATGCGACGATGCGTCCGGCATCCCCGCTAAAATTGGCAGATGACTGAATTCATTCCCGAGGGCAGCCGTTTCCACGCGCTGTCGTCCCCGTTCCCGATGAAGCGCGGCGGCAGCCTGATCGGCGCCCGCGTCGCCTACGAAACCTGGGGCACGCTGGCAGCGGACGCCAGCAACGCCATCCTGATCGTCACTGGCCTGTCGCCGGATGCGCACGCCGCCAGCAACGCCGACAATCCCGCCACGGGCTGGTGGGAACCCATGCTCGGCCCTGGCAAACCGATCGATACCGACCGTTGGTTCGTCATCTGCGTCAATTCGCTGGGCAGCTGCAAGGGCTCCACCGGGCCGGCCTCGCTGGACCTCGCCACCGGCAAGACCTACCGGCTGTCCTTCCCCGAGTTGTCGATCGAAGACGTGGCCAACGCCGCCGCCGAAGTCGTGCACGCACTGGGCATCAAACAGCTGGCCTGCCTGATCGGCAACTCGATGGGCGGCATGACCGCGCTGGCCGTGCTGCTGCAGCACCCCGGCATCGCCCGTACCCATATCAATATTTCCGGCAGTGCCCGCGCCCTGCCGTTCTCCATCGCCATCCGCTCCCTGCAGCGCGAAGCCATCCGCCTGGATCCGGCCTGGAACAACGGCGACTACGATGAACTGCGCTACCCGGAATCGGGCATGCGCATGGCACGCAAGCTCGGCGTCATCACCTATCGCTCGGCGCTGGAGTGGGATGGCCGCTTCGGCCGTGTAAGGCTGGACTCGGACCAGACCGACGAAGACCCGTTCGGCCTCGAGTTCCAGGTGGAAAGCTATCTGGAAGGGCACGCACGCCGTTTCGTCCGCCGCTTCGATCCCAACTGCTATCTCTATCTGGGCCGTTCCATGGATTGGTTCGATCTGGCCGAATACGCAAACGGCGATGTGCTGGCGGGCCTGGCCAGGATCCGCGTCGAACGCGCGCTCGCCATCGGCGCCAATACCGACATCCTGTTCCCGGTGGAACAGCAGCAGCAGATCGCCGATGGCCTGCGCGCAGGCGGTGCCGACACCCAGTTCATCGGCATGGATTCGCCGCAGGGCCATGACGCCTTCCTGGTCGATTACGACCGCTTCGGCCCCGCTGTAGCGCAGTTCCTGCAGACACTACCGACAGCCGCATAAACCGCGCGCCGACAACCGATACCGGCGCCCGCCAATGGGCACCGGTATTGGCCGTGCCCCACGCTGGAACCTCCGACAACCGGAGGCCAGCCATGATGCGCCTACTCCTGCTTCTGTTGTGTTGCCTGGGCAGCGTGCTCGGCCACGCACATGCCGCTCCGCCGCCATTGATGCTGGCCGGCACATGGCAGGACGGCCCGGATGTATCACTCTATCTGGTCAGCGAAAAACTCGATGGCGTGCGCGCCCGCTGGGATGGGCAGGCGCTGTGGACACGCGCCGGCCACCGCATCGCCGCACCTGTCTGGTTCACGCAAGGCTGGCCCGGTCAGGCAATGGACGGTGAACTATGGATGGCACGCGGCCAGTTCGAAGCGACCAGCGCGTTGATCCGCAGCAGCCCCGGCGACGAGGCGCAATGGCGCAGGCTCCGCTTCATGACCTTCGACCTGCCCGATGCCGCCGGAGGTTTTGCTGACCGTCATGCGCAACTGAAGCGGATGATCGCCGCACAGCGCAGCCCTCACCTGCTGGCCATAGAACAACAGCGTCTGCCTGACAGCGAAGGCCTGCACCGGCAGCTGCGCGCCGTGGTCGCGGCAGGTGCGGAAGGCCTGATGCTGCACCACCAGGACAACCCGTACAGCGACGGCCGCAGCCCCCGACTACTCAAACTCAAGCTTTACGACGACGCCGAAGCCCGGGTGATCGGCTACGCCCCCGGCAAAGGCAAATACAGCGGCATGGTCGGTGCGCTGCTGATGCGCAGCGATAGCGGCGCACAATTCCGCATAGGCAGCGGCCTGAGCGACGCACAACGCATTGATCCACCGGCCATCGGCAGCCAGGTCACCTATCGATACAACGGCCTGACCGTACACGGCCTGCCACGCTTTCCGCGCTTCCTGCGCGTGCGCGACGAACCCTGAGCAGCCCTCGACTGCTTGTTGAAGCAGCCGCAAAGAACTGCAGCGGGATAGGCCAGGAGCTGTAGGAGCGGCATAAGCCGCGAAGCAAATACACCATCGGCTTCACAGATGCCTAGATCTTCAGCACCACCAGCTTCGCGGCTTATGCCGCTCCCACAAAAAAAACCTGCTTGCCTGCGGCTGAATATTGCGCGTACGGCTCGGGTAGGAACGGTCTGGTGGATGATGCGGTTCAACCGGGCTTTTGTGGGAGCGGCATAAGCCGCGAAGCAACTGCACCATCAGATCCAGAGATGCCCAGGTCTTCAGCGCCATCAGCTTCGCGGCTTACGCCGCTCCTACAAGTGCACCGCGCCCAGCCGGGGATGTTTGGAGAGCCCCGCGAGATTGAAGCATCTGTCGCTACACATGCCGCGCGACGGCGACCCGAGCAGCTATGCACGCCTGGCACTTCCAACCTCCCCACATTTACGTTGCAATGGCGCCAACGAACAGGGTGGAATCCGATGCGCTACCAAGGCAGGCTGCAGGACTGGAACGATGACAAGGGCTACGGTTTTGTCCTGCCCAATGGTGGTGGCGAGCGGGCCTTTGTCCATATCAAAGCCTTTGAGCAACGCTCGCAGCGGCCCAGCAACGGCATGCTGATCAATTACCAATTGCGCACCGATGAGCGCGGCCGCCTCAACGCCATCGCGGTACGCTCGGCCACCGCCAGCAAGGCCGCCGTTGCACCGAAACGCGCTGCAGCCACTGCGCGCCTGCCGCATGTCAGCCTGGGCGTAGGCGCCCTGCTTGGCCTGTCCGGGCTATGGATCGTAAAGCTGGTTCCGGACTGGACGCTGTTTGCCGTGCTCGGCATGAGTGTCGTCGCGCTGGGCTTCTACCTGCACGACAAAGGCGCAGCAGCGCGTGGGGAACAGCGGGTGCCGGAAAACACCTTGCACCTGCTCTCCCTGCTCGGCGGCTGGCCCGGTGCGCTGATCGGCCAAGGGTTGTTCCGGCACAAGACCAGCAAGCAGAGCTTCCAGTTCATGTTCTGGTTGACGGTAGCACTCAACATCGGCGCGATCGTGTTGATCGCCAGTGGCAAGATAGCCCTGCCGCAATAGCGCGGGCCTCATCGCTCGCACGGGAACCAGGCCCAGCGGAACCCGGAACGGCCAGCAGCATCAGTTGGCCCTGTTTCATCCGCCAACAAGCCGACAGGAATAGCCCTGCTTTCAAGCAGCGGGCAGGCCGCACACATCCATTCCGGTACCGCTGGATTATCATTCGGCCTCCGATATTCCAGCACGGCATCATGGATCGAGCCCGCATGCAATCAATCTTCCGCCTTGTTTCCCTGCAGCTTTTTGTTGTGGCTACCTTGCTGCTGGGCATGCCCCCACTGGCCTCGGCGCAGACGGCCCGCAAACCCTCGCCTTACGAGTACCGGCCAGCCAATCCGGCTCCCGCAACCGACAGCGCGCAGGCGCCGGCATATCTGCCACGTATTGGCAGCCGTAATGACTTCATGCGTCTGGCACGGGTCTACAACCCCGGCACGCCGCTGGAAATGCCGCACCTTATCTTCACCATCGACCGCCGCGATCCGGCCCGCATCTACTACATCAACACGCCGCGCTACTCCCTGCATGAAACCTTCGTGCGCCGTGAACGGCTGGTGGCGCAGTTGGACAAAGCCACGCTCAATGCACAGTACAAGGACCCGCAACGGCGCTTTCTGTTCGGCACCGTCAGCTGGCAACGCGACCTGCCCGGCTATACCTATGAGTTCTGGGAAGGCGACCAGCTGACCCCGGCCTTGTTGCGGCAGACAGACCAACTGGTGCGCGCATCGTTCTACGAGGCCATCCGCTTCAAGACAAATTCCACGCTGCACGAACAGACTGCGCGCACTGCCGGCCTGCCCTTCGTTACCCAGGAAGCGTTGCTGCGCGAGCAGCGTTTCCTGCCCTTGAACACCGGTACCGCCCAAGGCCGCCTGCGCATCATCCGCTCGGTCGAACAGACGACGGATCTTTCGCCGCAGGACATCGTGGTACTGGACGAGGTCCCGATCGCCTTGTCGCCGGTGGCCGGCCTAGTCACCCAGCGCCCGTCCACCCTGCTGTCGCACGTCAATCTGCTGGCCAAGGGCTGGCGTATTCCCAACGTCTATGTGCGTGACGCGCAGGCCGCACTGCGCCAATACGATCGGCAGTGGGTGGAGCTGGACGTCAGCAACAACAATTACACGGTGCGGCCAATTACCCGCCCTGCGCGTACGCCATCGCGGTCGGCGCAAGCCAGCGCGCGCAACCTGCCCCGACCCGATCTCTCGGTGAGCACGCTCAAGCCCTTGTCGGCCCTGCGCGCCAGGGACAGCAGCCATTGCGGCGTAAAGGCGGCGAACCTGGGCACATTGAAGTCCGCCTTGCCACCCACCGCGCAGGTGCCGGACGGCTTCTGCGTTCCCTTCTCGCACTACCAGGCAGCAATGCAGCAGCTGCGGATCAGCGAACGGCTGAGTGCATTGCAGCAGCGCCCCGGCTTTGCCACCGATGCCAAGGTGCGTCGTGACGCACTGACCGAGCTGCGCGCGCAGATCAGCAATGCCACCCCTGATCCAGCGCTGGTGCGCAGCCTGCAATCGCAATGGCGGGGCCAGCTGCACGGGCGCGGCGTGTTCGTGCGCAGCTCGTCCAATTCCGAGGACCTGCCGAATTTCAGCGGCGCCGGCCTGTATACGACCGTACCCAATGTGGTCGGCGCCGACGCGCTGGTGCGCGCGGTACAGACCGTGTGGGCGTCGGTCTACAACTTCGAGGCCTATGAAGCACGCAGTGCCGCCGGGCTGGGCCAGGACGCAGTGGCAATGGCGGTGCTGGTGCAGTTGGCAGCCCCGTCGGACAGCTCCGGGGTGATGATCACCCGCGATCCATTCGATGCCGGCCGTCGCCACATCACCTACATCTCGGCCAAGCGCGGCCTCGGCATCCGTGTTGTGGAAGGCAAGCGCCAGGCCGAGCAGGTGATGTACTCGACCTGGTCCAAGGCGGTGCAGGTCCTGAGCCGCTCGGCCGAGGACACCCAACTGGTTGCCAATGCCAGCGGCGGCGTGCGCGAAGTGGCGATTGCCGGCTCGCGCCAGGTCTTGACCGATGGCCTGATCGCACGGCTGGCCGCCGTAGGCAGCCGCACCAAGCAGGCGCTGGGCGGGGTGGAACAGGACATCGAGTGGGCCGTTGTCGGCGATGACATCCTGATCCTGCAGTCGCGTCCATATGTGGATGGCAGCAGCCGCTGACCGGCCCCAACCGGAACACCATGCCCAGCAAGCAATGCGATGATGCGCGCATGTGCCCGCCACGGCTTGCATCCTTGATCCGCATCCTCCGCCACACGGGAACCCAAACGCCATGACCTTCTGGCTTGTGACAACTGCCGTCAGTATTGGCTTCGGCTGGATTGCCAGCAGGGTTTGCCGGCAGGCCTGGCTTGCCGTTGTGATTGCCGCCCTGTTGGGCGGCCTGCTCGCGCCCTGGCTTGGCCTGCGCTTTGTCTGGGACGTGACCGGCCACCGCGATGCGCAGGACGGTCTTGCCTTCCTGATCGGCCCGCTGGTGAGCGTGCCGGTCGCTTGCATCGCTGCTTACTGTTTCCAGCGTTTGCGCCGCAGCGCAGGCCGTTGATGGCCACGCGTTGGGGTGTTGTGCAGCCGCAATGACAGCGGAGCCTGTTGGCCCCGCTGTCGCCGTGGCTTATTGCAGGTCCAAACGCCCCTGCTGCAAGCGGTACTCACGCTGCACCACCCCTTCGGGCAAGCGGTCGTGGGTGATCATCAACAGGCTGCGCTGGCCAACGGCGGCGGCAAGATCAACCAGCAAGGCATGCGCGGTATCCACATCCAGGCCTTCGGTGGGTTCATCCAGCACCATGATTGGTGCATTGCGCAGCAAGGCTCGCGCCAAGGCCAAACGCCGCGCCTGGCCCGCCGACATGGTGGCGCCATTCTCGCCAACCCAGGCCTCAAGCCCGCCTTGCTGCTGCGCCCAGTCACCCAGTCGCACCTGCGCCAGCACGTCCCATAGCGCAGCGTCGCTGGCCTGTGGATCACCCAGACGCAGGTTCTCGGCAATGCTGCCGGCAAACACCGGTGCGCCCTGTGGCAACCAGGCAATCTGCCGATACCACTGATCCTGGGCGAACTCACGAAGGTCCACGCCACCAAAGCGCACGCTGCCTTGCTGCGGATCCCACAGCCGCAGCAGCAAGGCCGACAAGGTGGTCTTGCCGCAGCCGCTGTCGCCGCGGATCGCGATGCGATCCCCCGGTACCAGCTGCAGGTCCACACCATCCAGCAAGCGCCGCGTTTCGCCCGGCCAGGCAAACACCACCTGCTCGAATGTCACCGCAACCGCGCATTCCGGCACCGTGTGCGGCTGCGCAGGCTCCTGCACGGCCGGCGGCTGGTCGACGATCTGCCGCAGCCGCTTGCCGGCGACCCGCGCCGACTGCAAGGCCTGCCAGGCAATGCCGCTGCCTGCAGCCACTTCCAGCAGGGCCACGGTCAGGAATACCAGCGTAGCCGCGAATGCTGCTTGCACCTGGCCCGCCTGAAACGCAGACAGGGCCAGCCACAACATCGCCAACAAGCCCAGCCCGGCGATGGACGAATGCAGTACGTTGCCGCCGATCAGCCGACGACGACGACGTTGGTCGCTGCGCGCCAGCTGCTGCGCTGCTGCATCCACGCGCAGGGTCCAGTCGTCGCGCGCATCCAGCGCGGTCAGGTCGGCCACGCCTTCCAGCCCTTCAAACGCCAGCGTGCGCAGGCTGGCGCGCTGTTGTGCGCGCTTGGCCTCGACCGCATCGCCGCGGCGCACCGCAAATACCGGCACGCCAATGCCGACCAGCAGCGCCAGCAGCAGCAACAGCACGGCCGCCGGCCAATAAATCAGGCCCGCAGCCAGCACCGTTGCCAGCGCGATGCCAGCCAAGGCCAGCAAGGGACTGATGGCACGCACCATCAAGCCATCGACTTCACCGATGTCGGTGATCAGCCGTGCCAGCAGTTCGCCGGTACGGCTGCTGCCCAGGCGCGCGGGTGCCAACGGCAGTGCACGCTGGAAGAACCACACACGCAGGTCGCGGGCGATGCGCAGGGTTGCATCGTGGCCGACCAGCTTTTCGAAATAGCGCGAAACAATGCGCGCCATCGTCAACGCACGAATGCCGGCCGAGGGCGAGAAGAAGTTGAAGGTGCTGCCCATGCCCAAGGCGCCAGCCAGCGCCGCAGCAGTGAGGAAGCCGCCGGACAGCCCGAGCAGGCCAACCCCGGCCAACATGGTGGTGAACAGCAGCAAGGTTGCCAGCAGCAGGCGCCAGCGATGGCGCTTGAACACATCACGCATGGTCTGTGGCTTCATGCGTTCCCTCCCTGCGCCTGCTGCACCGAGGCCTGCAGTTCGATGACCTGGTCGGCCCAGCGCATTGCCACCTCGCTGTGGGTGGCCATCAACACGGTGCGGCCACGCGTATGCGCGGCCAGGGCCTGCAGCAGGTCAGCTTCGGTCTGCGGATCGAGAAAGGCCGTGGGCTCATCGAGCAGGAACAGGTCCGGCTCCAGCAGCAACAGCCGCGCCAAGCCTATCCGCCGTGCTTCACCGCCGGACAGGCCGAAGCCGCGTTCGCCGATCACCGTATCCAGACCCAGCGGCAGGTGCTGGGCAAAGCGCATCACCTGGGCCACTTCGGCCACCGCCTGCAACCGCACCGCGCTGACAGCAGGGTCGGCCAGGCGCAGGTTGTCGGCAATCGAGCCATGGAACAGATAGGGCCGCTGCCCGGCATAGCCGATCCGCACACCATCGCGCACCACGATGCGGCCTTCGCGTGGCGGCAGCCAGCCCGCCAGCGCTTCCAGCAAGGTGCTCTTGCCACTGCCACTGGGGCCAACCAGGGCTAGCCGTTGGCCGTCGCCGATCTCCAGCGAGAACCCGCGCACTACATCATGTGCCGCGCCCTGTGGCCGCAGCGTTGCGGCCTGCACCGAAACCAACGGGGCATGCAGTTGCGCCGGCTCCGGTGCCACCAATGGCGCTGCGACGGTGGTGGCTGCTGTTGCATCCTGGTCATCGGCCAGCAGACGTTCGACCTCGGCCGCCGCTGCCAGCGCATTGGCACGGTCGTGGTAATGCGCGGCCAGACGCCGCAGCGGCGCATAGAACTCCGGTGCCAGCAGCAGGCAGAACATGCCGGTGCCCAGGGTCGGCACCACCGCATGCAGCGACATCAGGCCCAGATAGCTCAGGCCCAGGTACAGGGCCACCATCGCGACACTTACCGAGGCGAAGAATTCCAGCACGGTCGAGGACAGGAAGGCGATGCGCAGCACCTTCATGGTCCGCTCGCGCACGCCATCAGCAGCAGCGGCAACACCTTCCAGCTCGGCCTCACCACGGCCATACAGGCGCAGTAGCCCCAGCCCCTTGATGCGGTCGGCAAAGTGGCCGCTCATGCGCGCCAGCTCACCGAGCTGGGCGCGGCCGGCAGCTTCGGCGCCCCAACCCACCAGCATCATGAAGAACGGCACCAGCGGCGCAGTGAAGATGAAGATCAGCGCCACCACCCAGTCCACATAGGCCACGGCCGCGGCAATCAGCAGCGGCACCACCACTACTTCCACCCGCACCGGCTGGAAACCGGCGTAATAACCCTCGATGGCGTCGCCATGTGACAGCAGCAGCTCGCCCAGCTCGCCGCTGCGCTGACGCCGCAGCCACAACGGTCCGCGCGCCATCAACCGCCGGTACACCTGTTCGCGCAAGGCCAGCTTGGCGGTATCGGCAACCTTGCCGGCGGCGGTCTGTGCCAGCCCGCCGAGCAGGCTGCGCAGCAGTAGAACTACTGCCAATACCCAGAAACCGCGAATTACCTGTACCCAATTCAGTTGTTCCACGACTATGCTCTGGATAAGCCAGGCAATGGCGCCCGCCTGCACGATCAGCAGCGCACCGGAAGCACAGACGGCCAAGGCCGCCAAACGCTGCTGGGTACGGGCACCGGACGCCAGAGTCGCCAGCCATTGCTGTTGCTGGCGGCGTTGCTGCTGCGCTGCGTTGGAATGTGGAACTTCGCTCAAGACTGATAACTCAGGTGAAGGAGAACTACGTGATTGTAAGCAAGCCGTACCCCGCCTGCCGGTCCCGCACCATCGGCGTTGGACAGCCAGCCCACATTGATCCAGATCAAGGCATTGGCAGGGATGAACAGGGAGTATCGCCGGCATAGAACCCCTTCCCGCCACACCATGACGCCCAATTCCCACGAGGTAACCAGGCCATGATCGACTCAACAGTCGTAGAACTGTCACGTCTACAGTTCGCGCTGACCGCGATGTACCACTTCATTTTCGTCCCGCTCACGCTGGGGCTCTCTTTCATGATCGCGATCATGGAGAGCGTCTATGTGATGACCGGCAAGGATGTCTGGCGCCGGATGACCCTGTTCTGGGGCGTGCTGTTCGGCATCAACTTCGCCATGGGTGTGGGTACCGGCATCGTGATGGAGTTCCAGTTCGGCATGAACTGGTCCTATTACAGCCACTATGTGGGTGACATCTTCGGTGCGCCGCTGGCCATCGAGGGGCTGATGGCGTTCTTCCTGGAAGCGACCTTCATCGGCCTGTTCTTCTTCGGCTGGGGCCGCCTGTCCAAGGTGCAGCATTTGACCGTGACCTGGCTGATGGCGCTGGGCACCAATCTGTCGGCCTTGTGGATCCTGATCGCCAACGGCTGGATGCAGTACCCGGTGGGTGCGGTGTTCAACCCGGAAACGATGCGCATGGAAGTGGTGGATTTCGCCGCCGTGCTGTTGAACCCGGTAGCCCAGGCCAAGTTCGTGCACACCGTTTCGGCCGGTTACGTGGCTGGCGCGATGTTCGTGATGTCGATCTCGGCGTTCTTCATGCTGCGCGGCAAGCACCGCGAAATTGCCCGCCGCTCGTTCGCGGTGGCCTCGGCCTTCGGCCTGCTGGCATCGATCTCGGTGGCCGTGCTGGGTGATGAATCCGGCTATGCCACGGCGGAAAACCAGAAGATGAAGCTGGCCGCCATCGAAGGCATGTGGCACACCCATCCGGCACCGGCACCGTTCACTGCCTTCGGCATCCCGAACCAGCAGGAACAGCGCAACGATTTCGAAGTGCAGATTCCGTACGTGATGGGCCTGATCGCCACGCGTTCGCTGGACGAGGAAATCCCCGGCATCCTGGACCTGGTCAAGCAGGCCGAAGGTCGCGTCAAGGGTGGCCAGATCGCCTACGCCGCACTGGAGCGCATCCGCGCCGACAAGAGCGACGTCGAAGCCCGCGAGATCTTTGACCGTCATTGGCAGGATCTGGGCCACGGCCTGCTGCTCAAGCGTTACCGCGACGACATCGAGAACGCCACCCCTGAGCAGATTGCCCAGGCCGCGCTGGACACGGTGCCCACGGTTGGCCCGCTGTTCTGGACCTTCCGCGTCATGGTTGGCCTCGGCATCTACATGATCGGCTTCTTCGCGCTGGCCTTCTATTACTCGTGCCGCAACAACTTCGAGCACAAGCGCACCTTCCTGCGGGTGGCCCTGTGGTCGCTGCCGGCACCGTGGATCGCCATTGAATGCGGTTGGTTCATCGCCGAGTACGGCCGTCAGCCGTGGGCGGTGGATGGCGTGCTGCCGACCTTCTATGCCGCTTCCGGGCTGGCCGTTTACGAAATCCTGGCAACGCTGATCGGCTTCACCGCGCTGTACACGGTGCTGCTGGTGATCGAAGTCAAGCTGATGCTCAAGGCCATCCGCAAGGGCCCGGACGAAATCCTGCCCTCGCTGCAGCACCCGGCCGTCGCAACCCACCACGCCAATGCCCCCGGCAACGGCCAGGCATAAGGCAGGAGAACACTCATGGAATTCATTCTTCTGGACTACACAACGCTACGCGTGATCTGGTGGTTGCTGTTGGGCATCCTGCTGATCGGCTTCGCGGTAATGGACGGTTTCGATCTGGGCGTTGGCACCTTGCTGCCGTTCGTGGCCAAGACCGATGAAGAACGCCGCCTGGTGATCAACACCATCGGCCCGGTCTGGGAAGGCAACCAGGTGTGGCTGGTGCTCGGTGGCGGTGCGATCTTCGCCGCCTGGCCGCCGCTGTATGCGGTGAGCTTCTCCGGCTTCTACCTGGCGATGTTCCTGATCCTGTTCGCACTGATCCTGCGCCCGGTCGGCTTCAAGTACCGCAGCAAGCTGCCTTCCCAGCGCTGGCGCAACAACTGGGACAAGGCGCTGTTTGTCGGCGGCTTCATCCCGGCGCTGATCATGGGCGTGGCCGTTGGCAACGTGCTGCTGGGCGTGCCGTATCACTTCGACGACACCCAGCGCGTGTTCTATACCGGCAACCTGCTGGGCCTGCTGACCCCGTTCGCACTGCTCGCTGGCCTGGTCAGCGTGGCAATGCTGGTCTCGCACGGCGCGGCAATGCTGGTACTCAAGACCAGCGGCCCGGTCGCCGAGCGTTCGGCGAAAATCGGCAGCATCGCCGCCATTGCCTCGTTCGTGCTGTTCGCACTTGCGGGTGCCTGGGTTGCCTTCGGCCTGCCGGGTTACCAGATCACCTCGCAGGTGGTTACCGACGGGGCAAGCAATCCACTGCTGAAGACCGCTGAGTTCTCCGCCGCGGGTGGCTGGCTGCACAACTACAGCACGATGCCGGCCACGATCCTGGCGCCGGTGGTGGGCCTGCTCGGTGCGTTGGCCAGTGCGGTGTTGCTGCGCAAGCGTCGTGGTGGCCTGGCCTTCCTTGCCTCGGGCGCTTCCATTGCCGGCATCATCCTTACCGTCGGCTTTGCGATCTTCCCGTTCCTGCTGCCCTCCTCCACCAGCCCGGGCTCGAGCCTGACGCTGTGGGATGCATCCTCCAGCCACCTGACGCTGTGGGTGATGCTGCTGGCAACCGGCCTGTTCCTGCCAATCATCATTGCCTACACCAGCTGGGTGTACCGCGTCATGAAGGGCAAGACCACGCTGGAAGAAATGGGTGAAAACCCGAACGCCTACTGATCCGCAACGACAACATCAAGGAGACAACTCATGTGGTATTTCGCTTGGATTCTGGGTGCAGGCCTCGCTGCGACGGTCGCCATCCTCAACGGCATGTGGTTTGAAGCGCGCGAAGCAAACAAGATCGATGCAAACCGCTAAAAAACCGTGTGAAGGTATTGCCAAAACGCCGGACTGAGCGTATCTTTCCGGCTCCCTTCGCGGGGTGTAGCTCAGTCTGGTAGAGCGCTACGTTCGGGACGTAGAGGTCGCAGGTTCGAATCCTGTCTCCCCGACCAAGGGTCGGAACTAGCCTGGAACAACGGCAACGTTGTCCAGGCTTTTTATTCGCCGGCACACAGTTGTCGGAAGTCAACGCACCACGCCCTGCAGGCAGCGTTGGCTGAACAAAATAACTTGCAGGGCACGAGGTTCACCGCTATCATAGGCGGCTCCTTCGGGGTGTAGCTCAGTCTGGTAGAGCGCTACGTTCGGGACGTAGAGGTCGCAGGTTCGAATCCTGTCTCCCCGACCAATTTGACAAAAGCCGGCCTCTGGTCGGCTTTTGTTTTTGGTGGGTTTCAAGCGACGCCACCCACCGCGTCGGAGTAAGCCATGTCCACGCCCGCCCCCTCCCTCATTCGGCACCCCCTGTTCAAGGGCCGCCTGCTGGCGTTTGTCGCCATCGTGCTGGTCTCGGCCAACCTGCGCAGCGCGGTTACCTCGCTGACGCCCTTGCTGGACCGGCTCGGCCACGTCTTTGATTTCGGCAGCACTATGACCGGCGTGCTCGGCATGATGCCGACCGCCGCCTTTGCCGTGTTCGGCCTGGCCACGCCACGCATCACCCGCGCCATCGGCCTGGAACGTACCGCCGTGCTGACCATGGTGCTGGCCACCATTGGCCTGCTGCTGCGCGCCTTCTCCGACAATGTCGGCATGTTGCTGTTGGGTTCTGCCATCGCGCTGGCCGGCATGGGCATGGGCAATGTCGTCGTGCCACCGCTGGTGAAACGCTATTTCGCCGACCGCGTTGGCACGCTGAGCACGGTCTATATCTCGGTACTGCAGGCCGGCACGATGGTGCCCGCACTGCTTGCAGTGCCCGTCGCCGACCAGTTTGACTGGCGGGTCTCGCTGGGCATGTGGTCGTTGTTGTCGGTGGCGGCCCTGCTGCCGTGGATCCTGCTGGCACGCAGCGCCCCGCGCGTAGAGACAAGCAGCACGAATACCGAACATGCCGCCGGCCGCGTGTGGAAGACGCAGCTGGGTTGGGGCATGGCACTGATGTTCGGCATGACCTCGCTGGGCACCTATTCGCTGTTCACCTGGCTGCCCAAGGTGATGGTGGAAGCCGGTGCCAGCGAATCCTTTGGCGGCGTGATGGTGGCGGTGTACTCGGCCATCGGCCTGCTGCCATCCCTGCTGGTGCCTGCGCTGGCGGTACGCATGCGCAATCCATTCCCGATTGCGGTGATGGTGTTCGTACTGAACCTTGTCGCGTTCGCCGGCCTGCTGTGGGCACCGATGAGCGCGCCACTGCTATGGGCGGTGATCGCCGGCCTCGGCCCATCCACCTTCCCGTTGGGTCTAACCCTGATCAATCTGCGTACCCGCAGCCAGGCCGGTTCGGCGGCCCTGTCCGGCTTCATGCAGGGCGTTGGCTACAGCCTGGCCAGCCTCGGCCCGCTGCTGTTCGGCTGGCTGCATGGGGCCAGCAATGGCTGGGCTTGGTCGTTCGGCTTCCTTGCAGTGTGCTCGGCAATATTACTGACCGCAGCCTGGTTTGCGTGCAAGCCACAGCAGCTCGAAGACCATTGGTAAAACACTGACACCCGTGAGCATCCGCGCACGGGTGCCTTGCTGAGCGCGGCATGCACAAGCGCGCTCATATCCTTGCGTGGCACGACAAGCGTACTCAAAGCCGAGTACCCATTGCGTAACCGGTACAGAGGCTTCACATCGCATTCGCAATCCCTTCCCGCCCGTAAATGAAGGGCGCGCGGAAGGCCGAATAGCGGCTGTTTCTCCGCATTTACCACCCTGTTGTTCATCGCAGTCCACCCCCTCATCACGTGATGCATGTCACGCTTTTTGGCTGTGAGTACTGGCTTGATGGATTACAGGGTCTTTCATGGATGTGTGGAAACCGCTCGCTCTGAGCGCCGCTTTGGCTCTAACGCTATACGCCGGCAACAACAACGCAGTGGCTGCACCGTCGATTGGAGATGCCACGCTGGCATCGATAACCGCGTATCGGCAGCAAGGGCAATGGCTGCAGGCCCTTGCCGAGATACAGCGCTTGCAGCAGCGTTCGCCACAAGACGCCGTGCTCTACCAACTGCAGGTACTGACCCTTTCCGATATCGGCAACGCGGCCCAGGCATGGCGGCTTGCACAGGCACGGCCCACGCTGTTCGACAAGGCACAGCAGCAACGCCTGGATGCCAACTATCTGTCCAAGCTGGTGGGATGGAGCCTTGCCTATGGCAAGAGCGAACAGACCCAGCTGGCCGAAGCCGAGCAGGCACTGGCCCACATGCAGCAACTGCTGGATGCCGACAGCCTGTCGCCGCGCACAGCACCACCGCGCATCCGCTATGACCGGCTGATCCTGCTCAACCGGCTTGCCCGGCACGCGCAGGTACGCGAGGAATATCGCGATCTTGTGCGCGAGGGCCTGACCCCGCCGGACTATGTGTTGCCAGCCGTTGGTGATTCACTGCTGGCCAGCCGCCACCCGCTCGAGGCCATTCCGGTATTGCAGGCCGCTGCCCGCAACAAGCTGCAGGATGGCGACCAGAGCCGCAGCGAGCTGGCCTATGCCCTTCTGGAAAGCGGCCAGACCCGGACACTGATCGCCCAGCTGCAACAATGGCGCGATGCCGAAACCCCGTTCCTGCGCCGCGAAGGCGCCAAGCAATCCTTCCAGAACTGGGCGCGCTACGACGCGGATATCACCTTGTCCATGGTCCGCGCCTACAGCGGCGACCTGCCGACTGCGCAGCGTGAACTTGAGGGCCTGGCGGAAAAAGCGCCTGCAAACGGCGGCCTGTTGTCATCGCTGGGCAAGGTCTACCAGATGCGTGGCTGGCCGCGGCGCGGCCTGCAATACCAGCAGATGGCACACACACTGGAGCCGCGCGAACTGCCTGCACGGCTCGGCATGCAAGAAGCCTGGATGGAACTGCAGCGCGATGACCTGGCCCGGCCATTGCACGACGACATGCAGCGCCTGCATCCCGATCAGCCTGAAGTGCAACGCATGCACCAGCTCTGGCGCGTGCACCGCGGCTGGCAGGCGTATGCCTATAGCAACATCGGCCGCAGCAGCGGCGGCGATTCTCCATTGGGCGACCAGGACCGCCATAGCGGCGTGGAACTGCAGTCGCCCGTCCTCGATGATCGCTGGCGGATAGTGGCGTTTGCCGATCGCCGCAGCGTCGACTACACCCAGCGCACCCTCAAACCATTGCGTACCGGTGGCGGCGTGCGCTATGCCCATGCACAACTGGACGCCGAACTGCTGCTCAACCATGCCAATGACGGCATCGGGGGCACGGGTGCCCAGCTCGGCCTGGGTTGGCAGTTCAACGACTACTGGCATGCTGCCGCCACGATGGTACGCAACGACGCCGAAGCCTCGTTGCAGGCACGTGCGGCCGGCATCAGCGCCAATAGCGCCAGCCTGGCCGCGCGCTACCGCAGCAGCGAGCGCAGCCGCTGGAACTTCGCGCTCAGCCGCTTCCACTACAGCGACGGCAATGATCGCGACCTTGCCGAGGTTGGAACCGAACAACGCCTGTTCACCAGCCCGACCCTGCTCGTCGATGGGCTAGTCAACGCCTACGCGGGCCGCGGCAGCCGCGACGACGTGCCCTACTTCAATCCCTCGCGCGACGCCTTCGCCGAGGCTGGGGTGCGCCTGGATCACCTGACCTGGCGCCACTACGACCAGCACTTCCGCCAGCAACTGACGCTGGCCGTAGCCAATTACTGGCAGCAAGGCTACGGCACCGCGTTGATTCCGCGCGCCGAATACCGCCACGAGTGGCAGTTGGGTCTGGGCCGGGTACTGGAGTACGGCGTGAACTGGTCACGACCCGTGTACGACGGGCGCCGTGAGCAGCACATCGGGCTTGATGCCGCCTTCCGCTGGGGACAATGACATGCGCACCACCTCCTTCGCACTGCTCGCCTTCTGGCTGTTGGCTGCGTTCTGCATCACCGGCAAGGCCTACGCCCAGTCGCCGATCGATCTGGATGCAGCAGACAACGGCCTGCTGGTGTTGAGCTATCACGATATCCGCGACGATGTCGCCAACCATGGCGACCCTGATCTGTATGCGGTGAGCACGCAGAACTTCGCCGCCCACCTGGATTGGCTGTCCAGCCATGGCTACCACCCGGTCTCGCTGTCACAGCTGATCGATGCGGCCCATGGCGGCCCGCCACTGCCGCCGCAACCGGTGTTGCTGACCTTCGATGACGGCCTGCGCAGCGCCTACGACAAGGTCTTCCCGCTGCTGCAGGCCTATCACTACCCGGCAGTGATGGCGGTGATCACCGACTACGTGGACCTGCCAGCAGACCGCCGCATCGACTACGGGCATCGTTTCTTCACCCATGATGATTTCCTCACCTGGGCACAGATCCGCGAGATGCAGGCCAGCGGCCTGGTCGACATCGCCAGCCACACCGACAACCTGCACCACGGCGTGCAATCCAATCCGCAGGGCAACTCGACACCGGCGGCGATCACCCGCATCTACGACCCGGCAACGGCACGCTACGAAACCGCCGAGGCCTATGCCAAGCGCATCCGCGATGACCTGTCGCTGAGCGTGCGCCGCATCGTCGACAACACCGGCGTTGCTCCGCGCGCCATCGTCTGGCCCTACGCCGCCTACAACGCCTTCAGCAACCAGGTCGCAGCCGATCTGGGCATGCGCGTGTCCTTCGATCTGGAAGGCCGCAGCACCCCCGTCACCCAGAACCTGAGCGGGCTGGCGCGCCTGCTGATGATGGACAACCCCACCGTCATCGACCTTGCCCGCGAACTGCGCCGCGACATGCAGCTGGAGAACGTGCGGGCGCTGCAGATCGACCTGGACATGGTCTACGACGCCGATCCAGAGCAGCAGTCGCGCAATCTCGATGCGCTGATCGAGCGGGTCAAGCGGATCGGCCCAAGCCATGTCTATCTGCAGGCCTTTGCCGACCCCGATGGCAACGGTTCGGCCGACGCACTGTATTTCCCCAACCGGCACCTGCCGATGCGCGCGGACCTGTTCAACCGCGTTGCCTGGCAGCTCAAGACCCGTGCCGAAGTGCAGGTCTATGCCTGGTTGCCGGTGCTCGGCTATGAACTGCCCGACCCTGCCCAGCGCAGTGCCCTGCAGATACACAGCAAGGAGCGTGACGGCATCTTCCGGCTGGATTTCACCAAGCCGCAGGCGCACCACATCATCAAGGACATCTACGAAGACCTGGCGATCAACTCCTACTTCGAAGGCCTGCTGTTCCATGATGATGCCTACCTGCGCGACACCGAGCTGGCGCAGCTGCCGGCAGAAGGCGAAGAGGGCGCGCGCACCAAGGCGCTGATCGACTTCACCCTGGAACTGCGCGATGCCGCGCAGCGCTGGCGCCCCAAGCTGGCCACCGTGCGCAACCTGTATGCACGGCCGGTGCTGCAGCCGAACAGCGCGGCCTGGTTCGCACAGCGCCTGGACCTGTTCAACCAGGCCTACACGCACACCGCACTGATGGCGATGCCGTGGATGGAACAAAGCCGCCATCCCGAGCGCTGGCTTGACCAGCTGGTCACTGCAGTCAAACAGCACGATCCGGACTTCAACAAGACCCTGTTCGAACTGCAGACCCTGGACTGGCGCACGCGCCAACCCATTCCCGGCGCACGCCTGCGCGCGCAGATACGCCGCCTGCAGGCTGCCGGGGTCAAGCATATCGCCTGGTACCCGGACGACTTCATTGGCAACCGGCCGGCACTGGAAGATGCACGCGCAGCGATGTCGGTGCGCAACTTCCCGTACGAGGAGAAGTGAGTGGAAATGCATCCGCTGGTCTACGCATTGCTGCAGTTCGCGTTCTTCTACCCGTTGATCATGGCGTTCTTCTGGATGTCCGGCGGGCTGTATTACTTCTTCCGGCGCGAACGCAAGGCGCGTGATCGCCACGATCCGCCGCCGCTGGAACACTACCCGTTCGCCTCGATCCTGATCCCCTGCCACAACGAAGCCGACAACCTGGAAGACACGCTGGGGGCGGCGCTCAACCAGCGTTATCCGGACTACGAGGTCATCGCCATCAACGATGGCAGCAGCGATGACACCGGCGTCCGCCTGGATGCACTGGTACTGCAGCATCCGCGCCTGCGGGTGATCCATCTGGACCGCAACATGGGCAAGGCCAATGCACTGCGCATGGGCGCGCTTGCCGCGCATTCGGACTACCTGGTCTGCATCGATGGCGATGCGATGCTGGAGTCCTATGCCACCCACTGGCTGGTCTGGCACCTCACCTCGGGCCCACGCGTGGGCGCGGTGACCGGCAACCCGCGCATCCGCAACCGCTCCACCCTGCTCGGCCGCCTGCAGGTGGCCGAGTTCTCCTCGATCATCGGCATGATCAAGCGCGCCCAGCGCGTATATGGCCGCATCTTCACCATATCCGGGGTGATCGCCGGCTTCCGCCGCACCGCCCTGCATCGCATCGGCTATTGGGCCGAGGACATGGTGACCGAGGACATCGACATCAGCTGGCGGCTGCAACTGGACCATTGGGATATCCGCTACGAACCCAATGCGTTGTGCTTCATCCTGATGCCCGAAACCCTGCGTGGCCTGTGGCGACAGCGACTGCGCTGGGCCCAGGGCGGCGTGGAAGTGGCCCTGCGCCACGCCCGCGCACTGTTGAGCTGGCGCAGCCGGCGCATGTGGGGGTTGCTACTGGAATACCTGTTCAGCGTGGTCTGGGCCTACACCATGGCCACCATCCTGGTGCTATGGGTGCTGGGCAGGTTCATTCCCATGCCGCCGCAGCTGTACATCTCCAGCGTGTTGCCGCATTGGCACGGCGTGATGCTGGCGCTGGTGTGCCTGGCCCAGTTCGCCAGCAGCCTGATCATCGACCGGCGCTACGAGACCCATGTCGGCCGCAATTACTTCTGGGTGATCTGGTACCCGGTGGCGTATTGGCTGATCAGCCTGTTGACCACCGTCGTGGCCGTACCCAAGACCCTGCTGAAACCCCGCGGCAAGCGCGCCACCTGGGTCAGCCCTGACCGGGGAATCCGATGAACGAAAAACATTCGCTGGACGCGAACCATGACAACCACCGCTTTGATTCACGGCTGATCCGCAAGCCGCAGCAACAGCCACGCCTGCAGCGCGGCCTATGGGGCATGGTCAATGTCGCGTTCTGGGTGCTGATGCTCTATCTGCTGCTGCCACTGCTGACGCTGCTGCTGTGGCTGCTTGGCATCCGCGTGGCCTGGCAACAGCTGTACGAGTACCAGGACCACGTTGATCCCTTCCTCCTACTGGCTGCCCCGGTCATCCTTGCCTGCTGCGCGCTGTCCTTGATCGCCTGGGCCGAATACAACCGCATGCGTTTCAGTGGCAAGGAGCGCAGGGCCCCGGTCCCGGTGATAAGCCAGGCGCAGATCGCCGCCGATCTTGGCGCTGGGCCGGAGGTCAGCCAGGCCATCGGCCAGACCCGCTCGGTGGTGTTGCACATGGACGACCAGGCTCGACCCGCCAGCCTCAGCGCCGGCCCACTGCCGCCGCGCTGATCCGCGTGATTCAGTGCGGCCGGTGCCGCACCTGACCCTCGCCGCGCACCACGAAGCGTTCGACCGTGAGTGCTTCCAGGCCCATCGGCCCATAGGAATGCAGGCGCGTGGTGGAGATGCCGATCTCCGCGCCCAGACCCAGCTCGCCGCCATCGGAGAAGCGCGACGAGGCATTGACCATCACCACCGCCGAACGCAGTGCGCGTACGAAGGCCTCGCCATGCGCCCCATTGCCGGTGGCGATGACTTCGGTGTGATCGGAGGTATAGGTCTGGATATGGGCGATGGCCGCAGCCATGTCCGGCACGATGCGTATCGCCAGGATCAGATCCAGGTACTCGGCGGCGTAATCGTCTTCGGTCGCAGCGGTGATGCCCGGCAGCAACGCCTGGCTGGCCGCATCGCCGCGCAGTTCCACCCCGCGCTCGCGCAGTGCCGCTGCTGCCAATGGCAGCAAGCGCGGCGCGATATCCGCGTGCACCAGCAGCGTCTCCAGCGAGTTGCAGGCAGCCGGCCGGGTGGTCTTGCCATCAATGAGCAGATCCACCGCCAATTGCAGATCAGCGCTGTCATCCACATACAGATGGCAGACACCCTTGTAGTGCTTGATCACTGGTACGCGTGCGTGCTCGGCGACAAAGCGGATCAAGCCCTCGCCGCCGCGTGGAATCGCCAGATCGATGATGTCGTTGAGCTGCAGCAATTCCAGCATGGTCTCGCGGCGCAGGTCTTCCACCAGGGTCAGCGCGGCATCGGCCACCCCGGCCTCGCGCAAGGCGCGCTTGAGGCTGGCGGCGATTGTCGTGTTGGAATGGATGGCTTCCGAGCCACCGCGCAGGATCACGCCGTTGCCGGCCTTGATGCATAGCGCGGCGGCATCTGCGGTCACATTCGGCCGCGCTTCGTAGATCATCGCGATCACGCCCAGCGGCACCCGCACCTTCTGCACGCGGATGCCATTGGGCCGCGCATAATCGCGGGTGACTTCGCCAACCGGATCAGGCAGGGCCGCAACCTCGCGCAATGCGTCGGCGACGCCGCGCAGGCGCTCCGGGTTCAAGGCCAGGCGATCAAGCATCGCACTGCCCACGCCCTTGTCGCGCGCCGCCTGCAGGTCCTGTGCATTGGCCGCAAGGATGCCGTCGGCATCCGCCTCCAGCGCATCGGCCATCGATCGCAGCAGCGTACTGCGCTCCTCGGTGGACAGCTGGGCCAGCTGTTGCGCGGCGTCACGGCATTGCAATGCCAGTTGGCGGATATCACTCATGTCCTGCCCTGCTATTGATCAAGAAGTGGCTTACAGCAACACCAGGTCATCGCGATGGACCACGTTGTCGCCGTAGTTGTAGCCGAGGATGGATTCGATTTCGCGGGTGTGATGCTGGCTGATGCGCCGGATGTCGACGGCGGAGTACTGGCTGACGCCGCGGGCGATCTGTTGTTGGCCCTGTGCATCGAACAGCCGTACTTCCACCATGTCGCCGCGCCGGAACTCGCCTTCCGCACCGACCACGCCACCGGGCAGCAGCGAGGCGCCCTTGTCGCGCAGCGCCCGCGCCGCGCCGGCGTCGATCAGGATCGCGCCGGCTTCCAACGGAGCGTGCTTCAACCAGTACTTACGCGCAGCAATGCGCGACTGCCCCGCATGCAGACGCGTGCCGTGCAGGCGGCCCTGCGCCAGCCCGCGCACCACGTCGCTGTTGCGACCATTGAACAGGAAGGTATCAATGCCGGCGGCACCAGCCTTGGCCGCCGCCTGCAGTTTGGTATGCATGCCACCGGTGCCGACCGCACTGCCACTGCCGCCGGCCATGGCCATGATTTCCGGGGTCAGCGCAGTGACTTCGTTGATCGGCTGTGCATCCGCATGGCTGCGTGGGTCGGCGGTATACAGACCGTCGATATCGGTGGCGATGAACAGTGCGTCGGCATCCACCAAGGCGGCGACGATGGCGGCGAGGTTGTCGTTGTCGCCGAGCTTGAGCTCGTCCACCGACACGGTGTCGTTTTCATTGATGACCGGCAACGCACCCAGGGCCAGCAGCTCGTTGAGCGTGGCGCGTGCATTGAGGTAGCGGCGGCGATTGCGCAGGTCGTCATGGGTCAACAGCACCTGCGCGACCGGGCGCTCGAAGAAGCGCTGCCACAGCGCGATCAACTGCGCCTGGCCGAGCGCGGCCAGGGCCTGGCGCGCGGCCATCGCCGCACCGGCTTCAGCCGCCTTGGGCAAGATGGCGCGCCCGGCAGCGACCGCGCCGGAGGAAACGATCACCACTTCCCGCCCTGCCAGCACATTGGCTGAGACGAACTGCGCCAGCCCCAGCGCAAAGCGCGGGGTCAGGCCGCCACCGTCGGCCGCCAGCAGGCTGCTGCCCACCTTGAGCACGGCACGGCGCCACTGCGGCAGCGTTTGTTCGGTGAACGGCGAAAACGAGGACTGGTTCATGGGATCAGCGGGTACTCCACTCATGGACGGTGAGCTCGGAACTGCCGTGGGCGGCAGCGTTTGTTCGGTGAACGGCGAAAACGAGGACTGGTTCATGGGATCAGCGGGTACTCCACTCATGGACGGTGAGCTCGGAACTGCCGTGGATGGCCAGCGGGTCAGTAGCGACGATGGCCTTGGCCTGTTCAAGCGTATCGATGTTCTTCAACACGTAGGCGCCACCGCTGCCGCCACTGAAGCCGCCGGTGAGGTGCAGGCGGTCATCGGCACTGAGCGCGTCGAGAAACGCTATGTGTGGGCCAATTACCGCGTCATCGAAGGATGGCTTGCGCATGGCCATTACCAGGTAGAGCTTCATTGCATTCTCCTTTGCTGCATATGACACCACGTGGGAGCGCGGATGGCGCGTTTGCTTTCGCTTGGAACTTGCTTGGTGGGGCTTGGGCTTGGGGTTTGGCTTTGGCTTTGGGTTTGGCTTTGGCTTTGGGTTTGGCTTTGGCTTTGGGTTTGGCTTTGGGTTTGGCTTTGGCTTTGGCTTTGGCTTTGACTTTGACTATCCCTTCTCCCGCTTGCGGGAGAAGGTGCCCGAAGGGCGGATGAGGGGAGCTTTTGACGTTGCTTGCCAGAAGCCCCCCAACCCAACCCCAACCAGGCTGTTCAGCAAGGACAGGCTTACGCCATAGCGAGAGCCCTACCCTCATCCGCCCCTGCGGGGCACCTTCTCCCGGAGGAAGAAGGAAGTGCGGAAAATAGCGAGAGCCCTACCCTCATCCGCCCCTGCGGGGCACCTTCTCCCGGAGGGAGAAGGACGTGCAAAGAAACGGGCGCCTTGCGCAGCGCCCGTGTTCAAGCCATCAACCCTGCAGCGCGCTCCAGCGTGCTGCCAGCTCTTCCAGGCGCAGATCCGCTGCCGCACCGGGCGACACCCGTGCCGCCAGGCTGCCTTCAGGCGTGCGCCCCTGCCCTGCCGTATCCGACGCCGCCGCTGCGGCCTTGTAGGCGTCACGGAAAGGCACACCGGCGACCGCGGCTTCCACCGCCACGTCGGTTGCATACATGCCCGAATCAATCGCTGCGCGGATGTTGTCATCGCGCCAATCCAGGTTCGACAACAGCGCCGGCAGCAGCTCCAGCGCGGCCAGACCACGGCCGAAACCGTGCACGATTGCCCCCTTGGAATTCTGCAGGTCGCGCTGGTAGCCCGAAGGCAGCGACAGCAGCTGCTCGATCTCGGTACGCGCCGCAGCGACGCTGGCATGGGTGGCGCGCATCAACTCGATCACGTCCGGGTTACGCTTGTTCGGCATGATCGAACTGCCGGTGGTGTACTGCGCCGGCAAGGCCACAAACGCAAATTCGCCCGTGGTGAACAAGGACAGATCCCAGGCGATACGACGCAGGTCCAGCGTCGCACCACCCAGCGCCTCCAGTGCTGCCAGCTCGAATTTGCCGCGCGACAGCTGCGCGTAGATTGGGCTGACCTGCATGCGTGCAAAACCCAGCGCTGCGGTGGTGTGCTCGCGGTCCAACGGCAGATTGACGCCGTAGCCGGCCGCAGTGCCCAGCGGATTGGTATCGATCAGCGCACGCGTATCGCGCGCACGGATCGCGTTGTCGATGAAGGCCTCGGCCCAGCCCGCCCACCACATGCCCGCCGATGACACCACGGCGCGCTGGATATGCGTATAGCCCGGCAGCGGCTGCAGCTTTTCAGCCGCCGCGCGGTCCAGGGCCACCTTGGCCACTTCCGTGCTGATCTGCGCAACGTGCTCGAGCTTTTCCTTCAGCCACAGGCGGGTGGCCACCAGGATCTGGTCGTTGCGGCTGCGGCCAGTGTGGATCTTGCGGCCGGCATCGCCCAGGCGTTCGGTCAGGCGCGCTTCGATCGCCGAGTGGCAATCCTCGTACTGCTCGTCCAGCACGAAAGCACCACTGCGGAAATCATCGGCCAGCACAGCCAGCTCGCGCTTGAGCGCGGCCAGTTCGTCGCTGCTGAGGATGCCGATGTGCTGCAGGCCTTCGGCATGCGCGGTGCTGGCCTGGATATCGTGCAGGAAGAACTCGCGGTCCAGGATGACGTCGTCACCAGCCAGGAAGGTCTGGATCTTCGCGTCAACCGCGACGCCGGGTTTCTGCCATAGCAGGTTGGTCATGATGTTCTCTCGAATGTAGCGCCGGGCGCGGCGTCAACCGCCTGCGCGCGGGCGATGAATCAATGCGGGATGGCGGTCAGCTCGTCCAGCCCCAAGGCACGGTTGAGGTTCTGCAGGGCCTGCGTGGCCGCACCCTTGAGCAGGTTGTCGATGGTTGCCACCAGCACCACGCGCTTGTTGCCCGGGGCCATGGTGAAGCCACCAATCTGCACACCGTGGGTACCGGCAATACGGCTGACCCACGGCGCCTCGTCAACCACTTCGATCAAGGGCTCGTTGGCATAACGCTGCTGGTAGGTAGCAACGATCTCTTCGCGGCTGCGCGGCTGCTGCAGCCACAGGTTAACGGTCATGGTGATGCCGCGGAAATGAGGCGCCACATGCGGCATGAATTCCACCGGCACGCCGAGCTGGGTCGACACCTCGCGCTCGTGCACATGGTTGGTCAGGGCATACGGCATCAGGTTGTCGCGCAGCAGCTCCTGGTTGTTCTTGTCCGATGGCGTGGTGCCGGCGCCGGACCAACCGGAGACGCCGAAGCACACCGGCGGGCCGGCCAGCTGACTCAGCAGCGGCGCGATCGCCAGCTGCATTGCCGTGGCATAGCAGCCCGGGTTGCTGATCCGCGTCTGCCCGGCATAACGTGCGCGGGTCAGTTCCGGCAGGCCGTAGTACCAGCTGTTGTCGAAACGGTAATCGGCTGACAGATCAACGATCACGGTGTCCGGCTTGCCTGCATCCAGGGCAGCAACAAAGGGTTCGCCCTTGCCGTTGGGCAGGGCCAGCACCACCGCGTCCACACCCTTGGCGGCAACCGCCTCCGGGCCCAGGCTTTCGTAGCGCAGCTCGCCGTTGTAGGCCTCGTTGTGGTCAGCCACGCGCTGCCCGTCCAACTCGCGCGAGGACACGAACGCAAGCTCGATACGTGGGTGGGCGGCCAATAACCGGATCAGCTCGGCGCCGGTGTAACCGCGCGCGCCAACAATGCCTACCGAGAATTTTTTGTCAGTCATTTATGCGAATCCAGAAGGAACTGCAGATGGGCTTTCACCGCCGGCCATTCCGTGTCGATGATGGAGAACACCACGGTGTCGCGGCGCGATCCGTCGGCGTGACGCTTGTGGCTGCGCAGTACGCCGTCCTGCTTCGCGCCAAGGCGGGCAATGGCGGTGCGCGAAGCATGGTTGAACCAGCTGGTCTCGAAACCGACGCTGATGCAGCCAAGGGTTTCAAAGGCATGGTGCAGCAACAGAAGCTTGGCTTCGGTGTTCAGGCCGCTGCGCTGCACGCGCGGGCTATACCAGGTGTAGCCGATGTTCAGCCGCGGCACATCGGCCTCAAGCGCGTAATAACGGGTACTGCCAACCACTTCGCCATTGGCGTCCCTGACCACGAAGGCCAACACGCGGCCCTGCGCCTGCGCCTCCAGCGCGGCCACCACGTAGTGGCCGGCGTGCTCGGGCGTAGGCACATTGGTATACCAGCAACGCGACAGCTCACCGTCGCCCAGGGCGCGCTGCAGTGCCGGCACATGGGCAAGTTGCAAAGGCTCCAGGGTGACGTGGCGGCCCTTCAGGATCGGCACCTGCCCCCAGTGTCCGGCGCTGGCCAGGTCGGTACTCACCCCTGCAGACTCGGCTTGCGCTCGCCGCAATGTGCGACGTAGCCCTTGATGCTGTCGAAGTCGTTGGCACCGAACCAGAACACCTTCCAGTGGTCGAGCTTGTAGCAGCCGTCCGACTCGGAATAATAGAAATGGTTGACCGGGTTGCCGTTGCGCGAGCGCCAGAACAGCTGCGGGGTTTCCTCCAGCATCACGTTCCACACCGCGCGGCCCAGGCCTTCACCCTGCGCGTCATCGAGCACGGCGAACTTGTCCAGGTACACGCCTTCGGCTTCATCGGTGAGCACCACCGCAGTGCGATAGTTCTCACTGACGTAGGCACGCAGCAGCTTGGTCTTCTCGAAATAATCCGGCACCAGGGTGCGGCCGAAGCTCGACTCGATCAGCGTTTTCAGGCGTGCGGTATCGAGCTGGTCCCAGGACGTGGCCTTCAACACCTTCTCGCCACGGCGCACCAACGTGCCCGAACCCTTGTGCGTGAACAGCTCCTTGGCCAGGTCGGCCGGGCGCGTGATCGACACCGAGGATTCTTCCGGCAGGCGATCCAGCAGATCCTTGATCTGCTCGATCTTGACCCGCATGCCGCCATGGATCCACGGCTGCTGCATCAGCTGGTCGTACTCGGTGGACAGGTTGATCGAATCGATCAACTTGCCCTCTTCGTCCAGCAGGCCACCGGTGCCGGTCAGGAAGATGATCTTGTACGGCTGCAGTTCCTGCACCAGTTCATTGGCGGCGAAATCGGCATTGACGTTGAGGATCTGCCCGCTAGGGGTTTCGCCCAGGCTGGTGATCACCGGGATCGAGCCGGCGCGCAGGCTGGCTTCAATCGGCGCCAGATTGACCTTCTTCACCTCACCGACCAGACCGTAGGTATCCAGATCCAGGTACTCGGCCTCGAACACACCACCGGTGATGGAGGTTGCACGTGCACCGTTCTGCTGCAGGGCTTCAACCAGTTTCAGGTTGGACTGCTGGAACACCTTGCGCACGATCGCCAGGGCTTCCGGCGAGGTCACGCGCAGGCCGTCGATGGTCTGCTTCTCGATGCCGGCAGCGGACAGCTCGGCATCGAGCTGCGGGCCGGCACCGTGCAGCACGATCGGGGTCAGGCCAACTTCCTGCAGGAAGGACAGCGACGAGGTCAGCGCATCCAGATCGTCGCGCAACACCGCGCCACCGACCTTGACCACGGCAAAGCGCTTGGCATCAAGCTGCGAAAAGCGCTTGAGGTACTGGCTGATTTCCTTCGCGCTGGCCATGCTCGAAAGCAGGCGGACGATGGTCTGGCGGGTCTGGCGGTGCGGCTGCATGGCTGGGGACATTGCTTGTATCTACGTAGCGACCCTGGGGGTCACGAAAAAGAAGCCGGCGGCGAGCCGCCGGGCCACGCGCGGCTCAGGCGCCGCGTTGCAGGATCTGCAGCACCGATTCGGCGTAACGCTGCAACTGCTCCAACGTCACGAACTCATCGGCGGTGTGGGCCTGGGCGATATCGCCGGGGCCGTACACCATGGTTATGTAACCACCGGCCGAGAACAGCGAGGCCTCGGTCCAGAAATCCACCGCGTTGCCGATCGGCAGGCCCAGTTCGTCGGCGATGTCGCGCGCAGCCAGACGGCGTTCTTCGGCGCGGGCGATATCACCGGACGGCAGGCTGGGGCCGCGGAAGGTTTCTTCAAAATGCGCCGCCTGCGGCTCGGCGAAGCTGGCGAAGGTGCCCAGCAGCGCATCGATATCCATCGACGGCAGCGGCCGGAAACCAAACCGCAGCTCGGCTTCGGGCGCGATCATATTGGCCTTGATGCCACCTTCGACGCGGCCGATGTTGAAGCGCAGACCGGTCAGGCCGCCAAAGCGCGCATGCGCCAGCGACTCGACATGGTCCAGCGCCTTGCCGCCCCAACGCATGGCCTGGTGCAGCGCGCTGGCCGAAGGATCCTGCTTGCCGGAAGCATGGCCGGCGCGGCCCTGGAACTTCATCAACACCGAGCTGATGCCGCGATGCGCGAGCACCGCTTCGCTCATGGTCGGCTCGGCGACGATCACCGCTTCATACGCGATGCCACGCGCCAGGAAGGCGGCGATACAGCGCGGGTCATTGGCTTCTTCGTCACTGGAGAACAGGAACGCGGCATCGCCATCGGTCAGATTGGCGGCGGCCACCAGCGCGGCGGCAGCGCCCTTGATGTCGCAGACACCGAGGCCGACAACGCGGTCGTCCAGGCGACGCATCACGTGCGGATCGGCCGACCAGTGCGGGGAATCCGGCACGGTGTCCAGATGCACGTTGAACAGATACTTGGGGGTGCCGCGCACCGCGTAAAAGCTGACCGCACCGGCGCCGTGGTCGATCACTTCGACATTGAAGCCCGGCAGGTTGTCGCGCAGGTAATCAAAGATGCCACCGGTGGTGATGGCACGCGGCGGATTGCGGGTGTCGTAGGACACCAGCTTTTCCAGGTGATCGAGGGTGGATTGGAGCAGCTTGGTCATGGTGGGCAGCAGGTAATCACAGCAATGATCGAAAGGCTTCCCTTCTCCCGCATGCGGGGGAAGGTGCCCGAAGGGCGGATGGGGGGAGCTTTTGCTTTGCCGGGTTCGCTTTCAGAGCAAAAAAGACAGAAGCAAGAGCTCCCCTCACCCCAACCCCTCTCCCGCAGGCGGGAGAGGGGCTTTGAGCATCACGCATCAAGCAATCAGCGATTCACCTGCGCGTACAGCGTGGAGCTCATGCCGAACAGCTTGATGAAGCCTTCGGCTTCTTCCACACCCCAGTCGGCCGACTGTGCATAGGTTGCGCCCTTGGCGTTGAGAATGTGCTCCGAACGCACGGCCACCGCGTCAACGCGGCCACCACGGGTTTCCAGCACTACTTCACCGGTGACCTTGGCCTGCGAGGACTGCAGGAAGGCTTCGATGTCAGCCTTGAGCGGGTCGTGGTAGAAGCCTTCGTACACCAGCTCCACCCACTTGCGCGCCACTTCCGGCTTGAAGCGGTTCTGCTGCTTGGTCAGCACCGCGTCTTCCAGCGCGCGGTGCGCGGCCAGCAGCGAAACCAGGCCCGGGGCTTCGAACACGATGCGGCCCTTCAGGCCGATCACGGTGTCGCCGGTGTAGACGCCACGGCCAACGCCGTACTGGGCAAACAGCTTGTTGAGCTTGGCCAGGATCTGCTCACCCGGCAGCGCCTTGCCGTCCAGCGCGACGGCTTCGCCCTCGACGAACTTCAAGGTGACGGTCAGCGGCTCCAGCGGCCAGGCATTGCGCGGTGCGCACCAGCCACGGGCACCCTCGCCCGGGGCTTCCCACTTGTCGATCTCGCCGCCGGACATGGTCAGGCCCAACAGGTTCTCGTTGATGGTGTAAGCCTGCTGCTTGGCACGCACGCCGAAACCACGCGCTTCCAGGTACTTCTGCTCGTAGGCGCGGGTCTGGGTGTGCTCTTTCTGGATTTCACGGATCGGCGCGACGATCTGGTAGTCGCCCTGGGCCTTCACCGCCAGGTCGAAACGCACCTGGTCGTTGCCCATGCCGGTGCAACCGTGGGCGATGATGTTGGTGCCCAGCTCGGCGGCGCGCTTGAGCGCAGCGTCAACGATCAGGTAACGGTCGGACACCAGCAGCGGGTACTGGCTCTGGTAGCCCTCACCGGCCCATACGAAGGGCTTGACGAAGCCGGACCAGATGGCCGGGCCACCATCGACGGTGACGTGGCTGGTGACACCCAGCTCGGCGGCACGCTTCTCGATGAAATCACGCTCTTCAGCATCCACGCCGCCGGTGTCGGCGAACACGGTGTGCACGTTGTAGCCGCGCTCCTGCAGGTAAGGCACGCAGAAGCTGGTGTCGAGGCCGCCGGAGAAGGCGAGGACGATGTCTTTGCTCATGGGGAAGGAATCTCTGCTTTGGTTCTTGAGCCCCTCCCCCACCGGGGGAGGGGTTGGGGAGGGGGTAATGAAGTTGAGATGGTGCCTGGAGTGAAGAGCCTTGCCCTCACCCCAACCCCTCTCCCGCTGGCGGGAGAGGGGCTTCAAGCATTACTTGCCGATCACTGCGGCCATGATCGCCTTCTGCACATGCAGGCGATTCTCGGCCTCGTTGATTGCAATACATTGCGGCGAATCCATCACGCCGTCGGTCGCCTTCACATTGCGGCGCAGCGGCAGGCAGTGGCTGAACACGCCATTGTTGGTCAGCGCCATCTTGGCCTCGTCGACGATGAAGTGCTTGTACTGGTCGCGGATCGGCTTTTCCGGCTCCCAGTTGCCGAAGAACGGCAGCGCGCCCCAGCTCTTGGCGTAGACCACATCGGCGCCGGCATAGGCGCTCTGAATGTCATGGCTGACCTGCAGCGAACCTCCGCTCTCGGCCACGTTCTGCTCGGCCCAGCCCATGTAGCGTTCGTCCAGGATGTAATCCGGGGTCGGGCACAGCAGGGTCACGTCCATGCCCATGCGGGTGGCGATGGTCAGCGCCGAATTGGCCACGGCGGTGTTCAGCGGCTTGGGATGGTAGGTCCAGGTCAGCACATACTTCTTGCCGCGCAGGTCGCTGGTGCCGAAATATTCCTGCAGCGCCATGATGTGCGCCAGCTCCTGGCACGGATGGGTGATGGTCTCCATGTTGATGACCGGCACCGGCGAATACTTGGCAAAGCTCTTCAGGACCTGGTCTTCGCGGTCCTTGCTCCAGTCCACGAATTTCGGGAACGCGCGCACGCCAATCAGGTCGACGTAACGGCCCAGCACCTTGGCCACTTCGGCGATGTGCTCTTCGGTATCGCCGTCCATCACCGTGCCGAGGTTGAACTCGATCGGCCACGCATCCTTGCCCGGCTGCAGCACCACGGCATGCCCGCCCAGCTGGAACGCGCCCAGCTCGAAGCTGGTGCGGGTACGCATGGACGGGTTGAAGAACACCAGGGCGATCGACTTGCCCTTCAGGTCATCACCCAGCTTGTTCTGCTTGAACAACGCCGCCTGGGTGAGCAGCGCGTCAAGTTCGGCGCGGCTCCAGTCCTGGGTGTTCAAAAAGTGCTTCAGAGACATCGATCCTTCCTTTATTGCGGAAAACCACCGTCGCCGGTGGGCGGATGCGCTAATGCGCGACTCATTGCGTTTGAAACTTTTACCGCACCAGAAACGAAAAAACCCAGCCTGGGCTGGGTTTTCCGAACAGACAGCACGAAGCTCCGGTCACCCAGCGAATATGTGGGATTCCGGTCGGCGGGCACGCGACGTCATGCCGGAGGCCATCCGGGCGGTGCTGCTTTCGTGCTGGAAGCTGGTGGCTTTCATCGTCGGCCATACTCGCACGCAGGTCAGGCCTGCGCAAGTGTCGCGGTGCAACATCAGGGAACGCTGGTGGCGGCAGGCGGTGCCTGGCCGATATCCGGGGTGATCGACACCCGCAGCTTGAGCCGGTTGCCGGGGTCTTCAGGCAGCCGTGAGCGGAACTTGATGCCCTTGTAGACGTAGTCCACGTCGTAGGCGATGGGCCTGCGGAACTCGCGGCCCACTTCCACGATCTTGCATTCCGGGGTAAGCAGCGCGGCTGAGCCGCCACCGCCCTGCGGCGCAAGCGCCATATCTTCTTCCTCCGCCTGCCCTTCGTGTTGGCTGAAAATGCCGCGCACCGAGTCCCAGAAGCGGCGGAAGCCGCCCTTGTCTTCCTCGCCCTTGACCTGCACCGGCGCCAACGTACGGGTGGACACCGGCTCGCAGTGTTCCTCGGTGCGGCTTGCGCGCAGGGTCTGGAACACCGGCTCGACGTTGAGCACCTGCGCATAGTCGTAGCGCACGTTTTCCATGATCACCACGCGATTGCGCTGCTCCGGTTCCTGCGCAAGCGCGGGCACGGCGGCGCCAGCCAACAGGCAGATCATCGACAGCAATGGAGCAGGTTTCATCAAAAGATTGGCTAAGGCTGGTCGCGGGCAGTGGGTACTAGTGTAGGCAGCACAGCTGCCCCGGGCCTGAACATTACCCATCCGTACGCGTATTGCCCAGCCCGGGGATGCCCCGCCCGGCCCGGGCCGCTAGAATTGACAGGTTCGCTTACCCCCGGATTGCCATGACCCTGCGCCTGCACAACAACCTGACGCGGCAGCTGGAGCCGTTCGCTCCGCTCGACCCCGCCGCCCCCACCCTGTACGTGTGCGGCCCCACGGTCTACAACTATGTACATATCGGCAATGCGCGCGGCCCGGTGGTGTTCGGCGTGCTGGCCGACATGTTGCGCCGGCACTACGGCAATCTGCGCTACGCCCGCAACATCACCGACGTTGACGACAAGATCAATGCCGCAGCCAAGGACCAGGGCGTGCCGATCTCGGCCATCACCGACCGGTTTGCCGCCGCCTACCGAGAGGACATGGCCGCGCTGGGCGTAGTGCCGCCGGATATCGAGCCCGAAGCCACCGCGCATATCCCGCAGATCATCGCCATGATCGAGCAGCTGATCGCCAGCGACCATGCCTATGCCGCCGAAGGCCACGTGCTGTTCTCGGTCAGCAGCTTCGCCGATTACGGCAAGCTCTCGCGCCGCGATCCGGAGGAAATGCTGGCCGGTGCGCGCGTCGAGGTTGCTCCCTACAAGCGTGAAGCCGGCGATTTTGTGCTGTGGAAGCCCTCCAGCGACGACCTGCCCGGCTGGGACTCGCCCTGGGGCCGTGGCCGCCCGGGCTGGCACATCGAGTGCTCGGCGATGGCCGCCGCCCATCTGGGCCCGACCATCGACATCCACGCCGGTGGCGTCGACCTGCAGTTCCCGCACCACGAGAACGAGATCGCGCAGAGTGTCTGCGCCCATGGCGGGCAGACCTTCGCCCGCTTCTGGCTGCATAACGGCATGCTCAACTTTGGCGGCGCCAAGATGAGCAAGTCGATCGGCAATATCGAGCGCGTGCACGACTTGGTGCGCAAGCATCCACCCGAAGCGCTGCGCTATGCCTTGCTGTCGGCCCACTACCGGCAGCCGCTGGACTGGTCCGATGCGCTGATCGAGCAGTCGGTGCGCACCCTGGACCGGTTGTACGGCACGCTGCGTGATCTGGCCGAGGTGAATGCCGAAGCCGCGATTCCGGCCGCTGTCGAGGCGGCATTGGAAGACGACCTCAACACGCCGCTGGCCTTGGCCGAAGTGGCGCGTATCGCCAGCGAGGCGCGCAAGGCCGAGTCCACCGAAGACAAAACGCGGCTGAAGCGCGAGCTGTTGGGCGCAGGCCTGGCCTTGGGCCTGCTGCAGCAGGCACCGGCCGAATGGTTTGGTCGCGGCGCCGAGGCCGGCGACGACGCCCGCATCCAGGCACTGATCGACGAACGCATCGCCGCCAAACAGGCGCGTGACTTCGCCCGTGCCGATGCCATCCGTGACCAGCTGGCCGCGGAGAACATCGTGCTGGAAGACACGCCGCAGGGTGTGCGCTGGAAGCGGGGCTGAGGGCTCCTCCCGGGGCTTCGCCCGACCCTCTCCCCAACCCCTCTCCCGGGGGGAGAGGGGCTAAAGCTGCAGTTACACAATATTGCGTCGGCTCGTGGCGCACTTAGCCCCTCTCCCACCGGGAGAGGGGTTGGGGTGAGGGAGACCTCCCAGCACCCCACTCCAAGGCCCATCGCCAGCAAGGCGACCGGCCAAGCACAGGACCCACAATGATCAACTCCCCCTTCCCGCTCGAACCCACCCCCGCTGAAGCCCAGGCCACCATTGCCGAGGAGTTCTCCTTCTTCGGCGACTGGTCCGAGCGCTACCAGTACCTGATCGACCTCGGCCGCAAGCTGCCCGCCTTCCCGGAAGAATGGAAGACCGAAGAACACCGCCTGCTCGGCTGCCAGTCCATGGTCTGGATCGTGCCTGAGGGCGACGCCGACAAGCTGGTGTTCCATGCCATCAGTGACTCGGCGATTGTCTCGGGCCTGATCTACCTGGCCCTGCGCGTGTACTCCGGCCGCTCGGCTGCCGAGATCCTGGCCACCGATCCGGACTACGTGTCGGCCATTGGCCTGGCCAAGCACCTGTCGCCGACCCGCAGCAACGGCCTGGCGGCCATGCTGGCCTTCATCCGCGATACCGCCCAAGCCAGGCAGTGAGCAACACCAGCTCCATCGCCGAACTGCTGCGCCAGCCCGGCTTCACCCGGCTGCTGCTGTACCGCATTGCCGGCATGCTGTCCTACCAGATCGTTGCGGTCACGGTCGGTTGGCATATCTATGAAGTCACCCGCAATCCGTTCTCGCTGGGCCTGATCGGCTTGGCCGAAGTGTTGCCCTACTTCTGCGTGGCACCGTTCGCCGGCTACCTGGTCGACCACCTGCCACGCCGCAAGCTGGGCATGACCGCCTGCCTGGGGCTGATCGCAACCGCGCTGATGTTGGTTGCCGTGGCTACCGGCTGGCTGCCGGTCAAAGGCGTCTGGCCGATCTATCTGGCGGTAGCGCTGACCGGCATGGTGCGGGCCTTCCTGTCACCGGTCTACAACGCGCTGTTCGCGCGCGTGTTGGCGCGCGAGCAGTTCGCGCGCGGCGCCGGCTTTGGAACCGTCGTCTTCCAGACGGGGATGGTGCTCGGCCCTGCGCTGGGTGGCGTACTGGTCGCGGTGGGCGGCAAAGGCCTGTCCTATGGCGTAGCCGCGTTCATGGCGGTACTGGCACTGGTGGCACTGGCCTCGTTGAAGGTCAGCGAGCCGGCGCCATCGCAGAACCGTGCGCCTATCTTCGCCAGCATCGCCGAAGGCGCTCGTTTCGTGCTGTCCAACCAGATCATGCTGGGCGCGATGGCATTGGACATGTTCTCGGTACTGCTGGGCGGCGTGGTGGCGATGCTGCCAGCCTTCATCCAGGAAATCCTGCATTACGGCCCGGAGGGGCTGGGCATCCTGCGCGCGGCACCGGCACTGGGCTCGATCTGTGTGGGCCTGTGGCTGGCGCGGCATCCGCTGCGTCGCAATGCCGGCCGGGTATTGCTGTTTGCGGTGGCCGGCTTCGGCCTGTGCGTGATGGCCTTCGGTCTGTCGCAAAGTTTCTGGTTGTCGGCGGCCATCCTGCTGTTCTATGGCGCCTGCGACGGTGTGTCGGTGGTGGTGCGCTCGACCATCATGCAGCTGGTTACACCCGACGACATGCGCGGCCGCGTTTCATCGATCAACGGCATCTTCATCAGTTCATCCAACGAGCTGGGCGCGTTCTACGGCGGCAGCATGGCGCGACTGATGGGCCTGGTGCCGGCGGTGGTGATCGGCGGCTGCGCGGTGTTGGGCGTTGCCGCCATCACCGCTTGGAAAGCACCGCAGCTGCGCAAGTTGAACAACCTGCAGGATCTTTGACGACCGGGGCAGGCCATTCGGCCCGCCCCGGCATTCACGCTCAGCCAGCGTCGCGCCTCACGGCGTGTAGTTGCTGGCTTCGGCCTTGTCGAAGCTCTGCTGCGCACGGATGTCCCGCGACGAAGCCCCCACCCGCAGGCTGTAACGCCCCTTGTCCGCCACCCAGCGGCCCAGCTCGGGGTTGAACGAGGCCAGGTCCTTGCCCTCGATCTGGAACTGCAGCACCTGCGACTGCCCGGGCTGCAACAACGTGGTTTTTGCGAACGCCCGCAACTCCTGCGCCGGCTTGGGCAGCAGTGATGACGGCGCCGACACATACACCTGCGCCACCTCGCGCCCGGCCACCTTGCCGGTATTGGTGACCTTCACGCTGGCACGTACCGGCCCTTGTTCGCCGCCCTCCACTTTCAGGTCGCTATAGCCGAAATCGGTGTAGGACAGGCCAAACCCGAACGGATAGGCCACGTCCACCTTGCGCGTATCGAAATGGCGGTAGCCCACCCAGATGCTGTCGCGATACTCCACCTCGGCCGCGCGCGCGATCTGCCCGAAGATGGATTTATCGTTGGGATCCGGACCCAGCAGCACCTTGCCAGGAAAGCCGTCGTTGGCCGGGTAGTCCGCAAGCTGGATGGCGAAGGTATCGGCCAGCTTGCCGGAAGGGTTGACCGCGCCTGACAGCACATCAGCTATCGCATTGCCGGCTTCCTGGCCGGGCTGCCAGGCCAGCAGGATCGCATCGGCCAGGTCCCTCCAACTGGCCATCTCCATCACGCCACCGATATTGAGTACCACCACCAGCTTCTTACCCTGCGCGTGGAATGCCTTGGACGTGGCCACCAGCAAGGCGCGCTCGACGTCGCTGAGCTGAAAGTCGTTCTCTGGTTTGCGATCGACAAACTCTCCTGAGCCGCGACTGATGGTGACTACGGCCATATCCTGCTGTTGCGCCAGTTGCGCCAATTCGGCCACATCCACGGCCCGTTCTGGCACCCGCGCCTTGGGCAAGTACCACGCGGTGGTCGGCCGTTTCGGCGTCTGCTCGGCAATATAGCTGGCGTAGCGTTCGCCCAGGCCTGCGGCGTTGCTGAAGCCGGCATTCTGCAGGCCCTGTGCCAACGGGATTGCATAGGCCTTGTTGACGTCGCCACTACCGGTGCCGCCGGTGATCACCTCATAGCTGCCATCGCCCAGCACCGCCAACCGCGAGGCGGCGGCCAGTGGCAAGGTCGCGCCGTCATTCTTCAGCAGCACCATGCCCTGGCTTGCGGCATGCCGCGAGATGATCGCGTTGCCACGCAGATCCGGTGCATCCGAATGTGGCGCCTGCTTGAATGCGCGGCTGCGCAGCACCAGTTCCAGCACCCGGGTCACATTGCGGTCCAGCACGCGCTCGTCAAGCTTGCCATCGGCCACCGCTGCACGCAGCAGCTTGCGCTGGTTGCCGGTACCCGGCATCAACAACTCGTTGCCCGCTTCCATCTGTGCAACCGCATCCTTGCCACCGAACCAGTCGGTCATCACCAAGCCCTGGTAGCCCCATTGCTTGCGCAGCACATCGGTCAGCAACCAGGTGCTCTCCGAGGTATAGGTGCCGTTGAGCTTGTTGTAGCTGGACATCACCGTCCAAGGCTGTCCCTTGCGCATGGCGATCTCGAAGCCCTTGAGGTAGATCTCGCGCAACGCCCGCTCATCCACCCGCGCATTGATGGTATTGCGGTTCCACTCGTGGTTGTTGACCGCGAAGTGTTTTACCGATGCACCCACACCACGGTCCTGCAGGCCGAGCACCAGCGCCGCCGCTGTTTCACCAGCTACCAGCGGATCTTCCGAGTAGTACTCGAAGTTGCGCCCACCCAGCGGAAAGCGATGGATGTTCAAGGCCGGGGTCAGCATGACATCGACATCGTAGGCGGCCGCCTCGTCGGCGATCGCCGAACCCACCTCGCGCACCAGCGCCGTATCCCAACTGCTGGCCAATGCACTGCCGATCGGGAAGGCGGTGGCATGGAAGGTCTTGCCGGGCGCGTTCTTGCGGGTTGGCTCGATACGCACACCGGCCGGCCCGTCGGCCAGAACCAGCGAAGGAATCCCGAGCCGCGGCACCGCCACGGTGGCGCCGGCGGCACCGGGCACATGGTCTTCGATGGCACCCACCACCGGTGCCTGCATATCATCCGGCAGGCCGGGGAAAGACATGCCCTGCCCCGTGACCAGGGAAATTTTCTCTTCCAGCGTCAGTGCCGCTACCACCTGTTGCAACGGCGCCTGCCCGAGCTTGGGCAGCTCCCTCGCCTGCGCCGGGACCGTCAGGGCCAGCGCCATCATGATCCCGGCCACCATCGGCGCCAGGCGCTGCGTGTTGTGCATCATTGCCATGCGGATATCTCCTCGTTGCGTCACCGCGCCAGCGCGGTGCGCCCTATGCGTGAAAGTTGCGCCACCTGCTGCCGGCGCGCGTATGCCGCCAACCCGGAACCACAGGATCAGCACGTGAGTGACGGTTCAGCGGCGGTGTGTGCCTGCTGCATTGCAAATGCCGCGGCCATCGCGATGGCCACGGCTGGCTCAGAACGAGAACGTCAATTGGCTTTGCAGATTCAACGCGTCCGGGTGCTGTTGGGTAATCACCGGATTACGTGTGTAGCTGAAGGTATTGACCCAATAGATGCCGCGCGCCGCGCGCAACGCATAGGACAACGAGGCACTGGAACTGAAACGCACCGGGTCCATGCCCTGGCTGCGCAGGTAGTTCACCGCGTCCTTGCTGACCTCGTTGCGGGTGTAGCCGATGGACACCATGTCGCCCGGGCGCTTGGCGAACGGCGCCAGGCTGTACAGGGTCAGCGCGTAGTCGGAGCTGAAGATATTGTGCTCGGGCGCCGCGTAGTTGCCTTTCAGATTGACGTACCAACCGCGGTACGGCATGTCCTTGTCGGGCTGGGTGAACTGATAGTCGGCAACGAGGTAGTAGGCATGATTCTGTCCCTTCTGCCCGGGCTTGCTGAAATCGTTGTAGCGCGTGCGGTTGTAGATGCTGCCCTGGCGGATCCAGGTCATGCGGGTATCGGCACTGGACGCCACCCGGTAGCCTATTTCATTGACGTAGATGGGTTTGGCGTCCGGCACACTCCACTTCAAGCCTGACGGGTTTTCCTTGCTGTCGACCAGGAACCCATCCGGACTTTGCGAGCGCGCCACACCGAAGTGGTCGTAGAAGCGGCCATCCTTGGAATACAGACGGATGTCGAAGCCGGGCACCGGCTTGAATGCCGCCATGCCGGCCAGGTTGGGGATGATGCTGGTCGGGCCCAGCGCCGAGGACGCCGTACTGGCCCCCAGGAACAGACCAACGAACTGACCCAGCATGCCGTAGTAGCCGTATTGAATACGCACCCGGCCCTTGGCGAACTCCTGCTGCACCGACAACTGCGCGACCGCCAGATCATCATTCAGACCGGCATCGCGATAGACGGTGCGCGAGCTACTGGTTTCGAAGGTCAGCTGTGAGCGTTCCCCCCACCAACCCAGTCGCGACAGATCGTAGGTGGTGATGGTCAACAGGGTGCCGCTGAAACTCGGCCGCTGGCCGTTGTACATCTGCGGTCGAGCCTCCTGACCGCGCAGATCGTAGGTTTCCGATGCACTGTAGAAACCCATGAACATCCAACCATTGTCGTAGAGCTTGGGGCGCAGGCCCAGCAACGTCGGCGACAGGGTTTCGCAGGTGGTGATGATGGGCGATTCGGAACCGCGGCTGACGAATTCGTCGTAGTTGCGGCAGGTCGGTTGCGCCGGCGCGCGCTGGCCGAGGTCGGGCAGCGCCTCATCGACGCTGGCAGCCTTGTCCGCTGGCGCGTCAGTGGCCGCATCCGGCGAAGCTGCATCCTGTGTTTCAACGGCCGTCGCAGCGACAGCGTCTGTCACCGCTTCAGCATGGGCCCATGTTGCAGAAAGGCCCAAGCAGCTCGCCAACACCACCGCACTGATGGCGGTGTAGCGCCTGCCTCTACAGCACTTCTTCATTGTCTTGCTCTCCCAGATTGATGGAGAGCGGCCGATGCCAGCGCATCCGCCGCCCGCTCACTACCGCTTGTGCGCGATCACCCAGTGATCGCCCCTCTCCTGCATCCCGGCGCCACCCTTCTGCCTGCATGTGCGTCATTCACGGATCCTTCCAGTTGCGTCGGTCGGCATGGCCGGCAACGCCCTGGCCGGGTGGGCGATAGCCCCTCCGCGATGTCGTTCATCGAGCTTTCGTAGGCAGACGATCGGTTGGCCGGCAATCCGCCAGCAACCGATCCGGCGACGCGGCCGCAGTAAACCTAGCTGTCAGTAGGTTTGTCAAAAACTGTGACGTGGGTACAGCTTCCTGGCTTGCAGCAAATGCCGCAGACGCGCATACACTGCGCAGCAACCAGCCTTGCGAGCCACGCTTTTGCCCACTCCGTTACCTACCTCATCGCGCAATACGCAGGCACGCCGACGCTCACCGAAGGGCGACAGGCGCCGTCAACAGATCCTGGATGCGGCGATGCAGGTATTCGCGCGCGACGGCTACAGCAATGCATCCATCGGCGAAGTGGCCGCCCAGGTCGGGCTGACCCTGCCCGGCCTGCTGCACTACTTTCCAAGCAAGACCGACATGCTGCTGGCGGTGCTGGACGTGCGCGACCAACGCAGTCCACGCCTGCCCGGCTACCCGCAGAATCTGACCCTGGAAGAGGCCGTCGCCGGGCCGCCGCTGCCGTGGCCGGTACTGGTTGAGCAGCTGCGTGTGGTCAACCGTGCCAATACCCAGATCCCGGGCGTGATCAAGGCGTTTTCGCTGCTCAACGCCGAAAGCCTGAGCGACGACCACCCCGCGCAGGCATGGTTCCATCAGCGCTCCGCGCTGATGCTGGAGCTGATCGCAAGCAGCGTCCGTCATGCCCAGCAGGCGGGTGAAATCCTTGCCACGGTCGACCCCGCGCAGATTGCCGCCGAGCTGGTGGCGATGATGGATGGCCTGCAGCTGCTATGGCTGCGGCACCCGGCCAGGGTCGACCTGGCCGAGCATTTCGAGCGCTACCTGGAGCACCTGCAGCGCGCCATCGCGCTGCGCTGACGGCGGTGCCGGGGTGCTACTGCCCGGGTGCTACTGCGCTGCCCGCCATTCGGCATACAACCCCTGCTCGTCCTGCGGACGCAGCTGCTGCAGGCCTGACCCGGGCGCCTGCGGGCCCTGCGCCAGCCGCTGATAGACCGCAGCTGTGGAAAGCCCATAGGCCAGCCCGTCCTCGTTGCCATAGGCAAACCAGGCCTGCTCGATGCCGCTCAGATACATCGCGGCCAGGCACATCGGACAGGGATGGCCGCTGGCGTAGATCACGCAACCCTGCAGTCGCGGGCTGGCCAACCTGGCGCTGGCCAGGCGTATGGCGCGCATCTCGGCGTGGTCGGTGGGGTCATGACTGGCATGGATGCTGTTGGCCGCCTCGGCAAGCACCTGCCCGTCCTTGACCAGCACGGCGCCAAACGGACGGCCACCGGCGGCGATGTTGCCGCGGGCCAGCGCCAGCGCGCGACGCATATGCATTTCTGCGGACATGGTTTTCTCCAAAAAAAGAAAACCCCGCCGCAGCGGGGTTTTCGGGTGACAGCGAACCGATCGATCAGTCGCCCTGCTGCTTCTGCAGGTGCTCCCAGCGCTCCTGCGCATCAATCGTGCGCTCGGCGGTGAGACGGGCTTCCAGGCGATCCAGACCGATGTCTTCGCCGGTATCGACGCAGAAGCCGTAATCACCGGCTTCCAGGCGCTTGAGCGTGCTGTCGATCTTGCCGATCAGCTTGCGGTAGCGGTCGCGGGTACGCAGTTCCAGCGAATTCTCGGTCTCGCGGGTGGCACGCTCGGCTTCATCGCCGATGTCACGTACTTCGTCGCGCAGGTTTTCGATGGTCTGCTTCGATTCCTCGACCAGGTCCGCACGCCAGTTCAACAGGCGCTGGCGGAAATACTCCTGCTGCAGCGTGCTCATGTACTCCTCATCTGCGCTGGGCTTGTAGCCGGCGGGCAGGATCGGACGGCCAGTGGCCTCATCGGTGTCGTATTCGACAACCTTGTACTTGCTGCGCGGTGCCGGAGCGGTCGAACGCGCGGTTACAGCGACTGCAACCTTGCCCACGGGACGGACGGCAACAGGAGCGGTGGATTTGACGGGAGTTTTGACGTTGGATTTCGAAACAGGCACGGGATTCTTGGATTGCGGGGCCTTGGCCGCTGAGGCCGGCTTGGCAGCAACCGGCGCAGGTGCCGGAGCTGGGGCCGTCTTGGCGACTTCGACCGGGACAGACTTGGCCGCCGCCGGCTTTGCAGCTGGCTTCGGTACGGACTTGACCACGGGTTTTGCAGGAGTCTTGAGCGTTTTGGTGGCTACAGGTTCGGCCACCTTCTTGACGACAGGCTTGGCAACGGGCTTGGTGGCCTTGGCAACCGGCGCAGCTGCCTTCTTGGCAACTGGCGCGGCGACCGGCTTGGTCACCTTTTTGACCGCCGCCTTCTTGGCAGCAGGGGCGGCCTTTTTAGCGACTACCGTCTTAACCGCAGCCTTCTTGGCTACGGGCTTGCTGGTAGCAGCCGCCTTCTTGACTGGCGTTTTCTTGGCAACCGCCTTGGTGGCGGGCGCCTTCTTCGCTGCCGGCTTGGCAGCCTTGGCGACCGGCTTGCTTGCAACCGGCTTGGACGCCGCCTTCTTGACTACAGGTTTGGCGGTTTTCTTGGCGACCTTGACGGCCTTTTTTGCAGGTTTTTTAGCAGCCACGAAACGCTCTTCCTTGTTTCCCCCGGGGCCCGGGAAAGCGGGCCTTTATAGCCTACCCGACCAGCAGCAGCAACCGCGCCGGGCACCGTATGTGAACGGATGCCCGACCCGTGCAGTACCGGTCCGGTGGCGTCACCGGACCGTTTCGCGCAGTTCGGAACGTAACCAGGCGCGCCATCGCCCCTGGCTGGCAGCGGAAAGCACGTAGTCTTTACCGGCGCCATCCCGCATCCTGCGACAAATCCTGCTCGCTTGCCAAGTGGCTTATCATTTAGCGGTGATCGGCCGCCTCCTCATTGCCGTACTGCGCTGCTACAAGCGCTTCATCAGCCCCCTGCTCGGGCCGCGCTGTCGTTTCTATCCCAGTTGCTCGGAATACTCCATGGACGCGATCCGTATACACGGGCCGCTACGGGGGTGTTGGCTTACCCTGCGCCGACTGGGGCGTTGCCACCCGTTCCACCCGGGCGGGCTGGATCCGGTCCCGGAGCGCGCCGATTCCCCTTCTTGCCGCTGTACAGGAAAACACTGACATGTCATCCACGCTTATCCGCAATGCCCGCATGGTCAACGAAGGCCGTACCTTCGACGGCGACCTGCGCATCGAGAACGACCGTATCGCGCAGATCGGCAGCGGCCTGACCCCGCGCGAAGGCGAGCAGGTGGTGGACGCGGCCGGGCGCTGGCTGCTGCCGGGGATGATCGACGACCAGGTCCACTTCCGCGAGCCGGGCCTGACCCACAAGGGTGATATCGCCAGCGAGTCGGCGGCAGCGGTTGCCGGTGGCCTGACCAGCTTCATGGACATGCCCAACACCAACCCGCCGACCCTGGATTCGACCATCCTGGAAGCCAAGTACGAGCTGGCCAAGGGCCGCGCCTGGGCCAACTACGGTTTCTACCACGGCGCCAGCAACGACAACCTGGAAGCCATCCGCGTGCTCGACCCGAAGAAGGCGCCGGGCGTGAAGGTATTCATGGGCGCGTCCACCGGCAACATGCTGGTCGACAACCCGGAGACCCTGGACGCGATCTTCCGCGAATGCCCGACGCCGATCATCACGCATTGCGAAGACACGCCGATGATCGACGCCAACCTGAAGGCCTTCCAGGAAAAATACGGCGACGCGCTGACCCCGGACATGCACCCGGACATCCGCTCGCGCGAGGCCTGCATCAAGTCCACCCGCCTGGCGATGTCGCTGGCCCGCAAGCACGGCACCCGCCTGCACGTGCTGCATATTTCCACCGCCGATGAATTGGCGCTGTTCGAGAAGGGCCCGCTGATCCGTGCCGATGGCAGCCGCAAGCAGATCACCGCCGAGACCTGCGTGCACTTCCTGCATTTCGCGCGTCCGGACTATGCAACCAAGGGCAACCTGATCAAGTGCAACCCGGCGATCAAGGAAGTGTCCGACCGCGAGGCGATCACCGCCGCGCTGGCCGACGACGTACTCGACGTGCTCGCCACCGACCACGCCCCGCACACCTGGGAAGAGAAGCAGAAGCCCTACGCACAGGCCCCGTCCGGCCTGCCGCTGGTGCAGTACGCGCTGGTCGCGGCGCTGGAGCGCGTGCACGAAGGCAAGCTGACGCGCGAACAGGTGGTGCAGAAATTCGCCCATGCCCCGGCGCAGCTGTTCGACGTGGAAGAACGCGGTTTCCTGCGCGAGGGTTATTTCGCCGACCTGGTGCTGGTCGAGGACGTGCCGTTCACGGTCAAGCGCGAGGACGTGCTGTCAAAGTGCGGCTGGTCGCCGTTTGAAGGCACCACCTTCCAGTCGCGCATCGCCTCCACCTGGGTCAATGGCCAGCAGGTATGGGACGGCAGCAAGCTGGTTGGCGCGCCGGCCGGCCAGCGCATGACCTACGACCGCTGATGCGTGCGGTCTTGATGATGGGCGCGCTGCTGTTGGCAGCGCCCCTGCTCGCCGCCCTGCCCGCGCAGGCCCAGGACGGCATCGGCAACCTGCTCGACAACCGCGTCGTATTCCCGGCCAGCGCTTCGCAGGGCGCGATGGTGATCGGCAAGGTGCCGGCTGGCAGCACGGTCCGTTATGGCGGCCGTGACCTGCGGGTCAGCAGCTATGGCAGCGTGGTGTTCGGCATCGGTCGCGATGAGAAAGGCCCCTTGCAGGTACAGGTACAGCGCCCGGATGGCGGCAGCGAAACCGTGTCGATCACGGTGAGCCCGCGCGACTGGCCGGTGGAACGCGTCAACGGCGTGCCGCCCAAGACCGTGAATCCGCCACCGGCAATTGCCGAGCGCATTGCCCGCGAGCAGGCGTTGGTGGCCGAATCGCGCAAGCGCGACGACAACCGCACCGACTTCACCCAGACCTTCATCTGGCCGGTACAGGGCCGCATCAGCGGCCGCTTCGGCAATGCCCGCATCTACAACGGGCAACCGGGCAGCGGCCACTCCGGCATGGATATCGCCGTACCCACCGGCACCCCGGTGAAGGCCCCGGCGGCCGGCATCGTGACGTTTGCTGGTCCGGATTTGTACCTGACCGGCGGCACCCTGGTGCTGGACCACGGCTTCGGCATCAGCTCCAACTTCCTGCATCTGTCGCGGATCGACGTGAAGGTTGGTGACAGGATCGAGCAAGGGCAGAACATCGCCGCGGTTGGCGCCACCGGCCGTGCCACCGGCCCGCACCTGCACTGGGGCATGAACTGGTTCGACACCCGCATCGACCCGCTGCTGGTGCTCGAACGCGGCAAATAAAGCCGAGGGATGTGGCAAATGTAGTGCCGAGCCATGCTCGGCAGAAGCTTTACCGGTAGAGCCTCAGCCGAGCATGGCTCGGCACTACCTGCAGGAGCGGCGTAAGCCGCGAAGCTGATAGATCAACAGCGCAAAGCGCCCTCATCCGCCCTTCGGGCACCTTCCCCCAAAAAGGGGCTGCAGTCCCGCCAGCGGGAGAAGGAAGTGCCTAGAGCAATCCCTGCCCCCAGCTCACCCCCGCGCAGCCCACCAACTACGCCACAGCAGACCCGCCGGGCTCGGCTGGTACTCACCGCCGCGAATGCGTGCCTGCTGGCGGCCACGAGCCAGTACCGCATAGATCCGGCGCGGACGCGGGCCAGCCACGCGCGACGGCCAGCTCGCCTGCAGCGCCTTGTCCCACTCCATTTCATCGCTGAAGGACTGCGGCAACGCCGCCGCCTGCTCCTGCACGCGCAAGGCCAACATCTGCGTGACCACCGCCTCAGCTGCCGCCGGCGACGGCTTGCTGTTGAACATCGCCGCTTCCACCGCTGCCACCGCGGCGGCGTACTGCGCCAATGCCTTGCGCGCCTGCGCGGCATCCGCAGGACGATCGCGTGCGTCAATCAGCCCAGGCAGTGCATCGGCCAACTGCGCCCACGGTGCACGTACCGGCTCCAGTACACGTCCTAGCGGATGCCGCGAGCGCTGCGCGTCCCAGCTGCGCAGTTCCTCGCCCCACCACGCCAGCTTGGCGTCCTGCGGCGTGGTGTCGCCGCTGGCGTTGAGCATGTCGTCAAATTCCTGCAGCAGCGCGAACCACGCCACGCTGCGGTCACGATCGGCCTCGCCGACAAAACGTTCCACGAAAGCCCATTCCGGCCACCGCTCACGCCACTTGTCCAGGAAGCTGTCCAGCGCACTGCTCACATCAAACCTCGTTGTTTCGATCAGGCCGAAGCCGGTTGGGTAGCTGGCCATGCGGCTGGCTGCCAGAGTTCGCTCGGTTGCCCGCACAGGCTGTCCGCCTGCCAGGCCTGCGGGTCGTCATTGTCCAGACGATAGCCCCACAGCGCTGCCACCGACGGCATGCCCGCCGCGCGTGCGGCCAGGATGTCGCGCTCATCGTCGCCGACGTAGACGCAGGCGGCGACGCCGATGTTGATCTGTTGTGCCGCCACCTGCAGCGGCAGCGGGTGCGGCTTGCGCTCGGCCAGGGTGTCGCCGCCGATCAGCACCGCGCAGCGCTGCTGCCAGCCCTGTTGCGGCAGGATCAGGCGCGCCAGATATTCGGGCTTGTTGGTGACGATGCCCCAGGTGGTACCGGCCTGCTCCAGTGCCTGCAGCATCGTCTCGATGCCGTCGAACAGCTGCGCGTACTGGCCAATCAGCGCTTCGTAGATCTCAAGGAATTCCGGCACCAGCGCATGCCGCTCGGCATCGCCCATCTGCGGGAAGGCCACCGCCAGCATCGCGCGCGAGCCCTTGGACACCGCCGGCCGCAGCTGCTCCAGGCTCACCTCGCCCATACCGCGTGCCTGCAGCATGCGATTGGCGGTGGCGACGAAGTCGGGCGCGCTGTCCAGCAAGGTACCGTCCAGATCGAACAGCACCGCTGCCGGGAATGCGTGCGTGGTCATGCCTGTTCCGGTTTGACCGCGTAGGCCAGGTAATTGATGTCGGTGCGGCTGCTCAGGCGGGCGCGGTTGCGCCACGGCTCGTAGGCCATGCCGGTCACGTCCTGCAAGGACAGATCGGCAGCCCGCAGCCATGCACCCAGCTCGGCCGGCTTGATGAATTCCTGGTAGTGGTGCGTGCCCTTGGGCAGCAGCCGGGCGACGTACTCGGCGCCGACAATGGCGACCGCAAACGCTGCCGGGGTACGGTTGATGGTGGACAGGAACAGCTTGCCACCCGGCCGCAGCAGACGATGGCAGGCCGCAATGATCGCGCCCGGGTCCGGCACGTGTTCCAGCATTTCCATGCAGGTCACCACGTCGAAACTGCCGGCCTGTTCCTCGGCCAGGTCTTCAGCGGCCTGTACCCGGTAATCCACGGTGACGCCCGATTCCAGGCCGTGCAGACGGGCAACCTTGACCAGCTCCGGCGCCAGGTCGATGGCCGTCACCTGCGCCCCTTCCTTGGCCAGTGCTTCGCTGAGCAGGCCACCACCGCAGCCGATGTCCACTACCTTGGCGCCGCGCAGCGTCGCGCGGTCGGCCACGTACTTCAGGCGCACCGGGTTCAGCGCATGCAGCGGCTTCTGCGGGCCGTCCGCGTCCCACCAGCGGTTGGCCAGCGCGGCGAACTTGTCCAGTTCTGCCTGATCGAAATTGGTGGAGGTGGAAGCTGCGCTCATATCGGTTTCCTCTTGCGGCCGCCGGGCGGCGGCCGGGTGCGCGGTCAGGCGCGGATGGTACGGATGCGGTCGCGCCACTGGCGCGCATTGGCGGTGATCGCGGCAATGTCCATGTCGACCAGCTGACGCTGGACCAGCTTGGGCTTGCCGGCAATCCACACATCGCTGACCTGGTGGCGGCCGGCGGCATAGACCAGCTGCGACAGCACATGATGCAGCGGCTGGGTTTCCAGTGCCGACAGGTCCACGCAGGCCAGATCGGCCTGCTTGCCTACCTCGATCGAGCCGATGCGGTCACCGAACCCCAGCGCGCGTGCACCACCCAGGGTGGCCGCACGCAGCGTGGTCGCCGCGTCCAGCGCGGTGGCGTCATTGGCCACGGCCTTGGCCAGGATGGCCGCGGTGCGGTTCTCGCTGAACATGTCCAGGTCGTTGTTGCTGGCGCAGCCGTCGGTACCGATGGCCAGGTTGACGCCGGCCTTGACCAGCGCGCAGGCCGGGCAGAAGCCCGAGGCCAGCTTCAGGTTCGACTCCGGGCAATGCACCACGCTGACGCCGCGCTCGGCGCACAGGTGGATCTCGGCCTCGGTGAGCTGGGTCATGTGCACCGCGATCAGGCGGTCATTGACCAGCCCCAGCCGATCCAGCCGCGCCAAAGGGCGCTGGCCATGCAGAGCGATGGAATCGCTGATTTCCTGCGCGGTTTCGTGCGTATGCAGATGCACCGGGATATCCAGCTGGTCGGACAGCATCCGTACCCGCTCGAAGTTGGCATCGTTCACCGTATACGGCGCATGCGGTGCGAACGCGGTGCCGATCAGCGGATCGCCGCGCCAGGCATCGTGCAGCTCGGTGGCGCGGGCGAAGTATTCGTCATCGGTCTTGGCCCAGGCACTGGGGAAATCGATGATCACCGAGCCCACCAGCGCGCGGAAGCCATGCTTCTTGTAGACAGCGGCCTGCACGTCGGCGAAGAAATAGTTTTCGTTGGCGCAGGTGGTACCACCGCGCAGCATCTCGGCGATGGCCAGGGTGGTGCCGTCGGCGACGAACTCCGGCCCGATCACCGCCGCTTCCACCGGCCAGATGTGCTCGCGAAGCCAGGTCATCAGCGGCAGGTCATCGGCGATGCCGCGCAGCAGCGTCATCGGGTTGTGGGTGTGGGCATTGACCAGGCCGGGGATCAGCGCCGCGTCCGGGCGCGATACCACCTGCTTGGCGACAAAGCGCGCACGGGCCTCAGCGCGCGGCAGCACCGCCACGATCAAGCCATTGCTGATCGCCACGGCGTGTTCTTCAAGCACCACCGCATGCGGCTCAATCGGCACTACATAGCCGGCTTCGATAAGCAGATCGCACTGCTGGGGTTGCACGTCACTCACGGTCATCACCTTCTGTTGCTTGCTCCGGCAAACACCGGATGCGAACAGGCGCCGCATCCCCAGCACCGGCAGCGCGGGGCTGCAAGGTGATGGGTGGCGGCGCCTGCATCGTATTGCTTACTTGACGCGAGCCGAGTATTCACCCGAACGCGTGTCAACGCGGATGATTTCATCCTGGTTGACGAACAGCGGCACGCGCACCACCGCGCCGGATTCCAGCGTGGCCGGCTTGCCGCCGCCGCCAGAGGTGTCACCGCGCACGCCCGGATCGGTCTCGACGATCTTCAGCTCGACGAAGTTCGGCGGGGTCACGTCGATCGGCACGCCGTTCCACAGGGTCACCACGCAGGACTCTTCGCCCTTGAGCCACTTCTCGGCGCCGTTCATGCCAGCCTTGTCAGCCTGCACCTGCTCGAAGGATTCCGGGTCCATGAAGTGCCAGTACTCGCCGTCGCTGTACATGAAGTTCATGTCGGTATCGACCACGTCCGCTGCTTCCAGCGTGTCGGTCGACTTCATGGTCACTTCCTGGGTACGGCCGTCCTTGATCAGGCGGTACTTCACGCGGGTGAAGGACTGGCCCTTGCCCGGCTTGACGTACTCGGTGTCGATGATGACCGCCGGGGCGTTGTTGACCAGGATTTTCATCCCGTTCTTTACGTCGTTCATGCCGTAACTGGCCATGCTGGAACTCCTGAATTGGCAAAACCGCCGCGTGTTGCGGGCGGCCGGATTAGAATGGAACGCCCGCCATCTGGCAGGCCATCTGTTTTTCTGACCGCCAATGATAACCGCAGCCCCCGCCCTCACTCCAGAAAAAGCCATCCTCACCCTGCCCGACGACCGCTGGCAGGCGCACTGGCGCCAAGCCATCCGCGAGCCGGCCGAGCTGCTGGCGCTGTTGGGGCTGGATGCGCAGACCATGGGCGTTTCAGCCGATGCGCTGGCCCAGTTCGCGCTGCGGGTGCCGCGCGGCTTTGTCGCCCGCATGCGCCACGGCGACCCGGCCGATCCGCTGCTGCGGCAGGTGCTGCCGATCAACGATGAGATGCAGGTCGTAGCCGGGTTCAGCTTCGATGCGGTCGGCGATGGCCAGGCCAAGAAAGCCACCGGGGTGATCCAGAAATACCGCGGCCGCGCGCTGCTGGTGACCACCGGCAGCTGTGCGATCAACTGTCGCTACTGTTTCCGCCGCCACTTCGACTATGCCGGCGAGAACGCGGCCAAGGGCGGCTGGCAGGAGGCGGTGGCGGCCATCGCCGCCGATCCGGACATCGACGAGGTCATCCTGTCCGGCGGTGACCCGCTGTCGCTGAGCACCTCCAAGCTGGCCGAGCTGACCGACGCACTGGCCGCCATCCCCCACATCAAGCGCCTGCGCATCCACAGCCGGCTGCCGGTGGTACTGCCGGAGCGGGTCGACGAGAGCCTGCTGCACTGGCTGCGCAGCCTGCCCTGGCCGGTGGCCTTCGTACTGCACGCCAACCATGCCAATGAGTTCGACAGCCAGGTCGATGCCGCCCTCGCCCGCATCCGTAGCACCGGCGCCCAGCTGCTCAACCAGGCGGTGCTGCTGCGCGGCGTGAATGACGACCTGGATGCACTGGCCGCACTGAGCGAACGCAGCTTCGCCGCCGGGGTGATGCCCTACTACCTGTACCAGCTGGACAAGGTGCAGGGCGCGGCCCATTTCGAGGTCAGCGACGCCCAGGCGCTAGCCCTGCACGCCGGGCTGATGGCGCGGCTGTCGGGCTATCTGGTGCCCAAGCTGGTGCGCGAAATCGCCGGCGACACCAGCAAGCGGCCACTCTGAACCGGCACAGCCGGCTCAGCGCAACGCGGCCATGGAGCCCTGTTCCAGCAGGCTTACCAGGCCGGGCGCATCCAGCGGACGGGCAAGCCAGTAGCCCTGCACCAGATCACAGCCGCGCTGGCTGAGCAGCTCGAACTGCGCTTCCTGCTCCACGCCTTCGGCCACCACCGTGATCCCCAGTGCATGCGCCATGGCGATGATCGCCGTGGTCAGGGCCAGGTCGTCGGCATCACGCTCCATGTCGGCGACAAAGCTGCGGTCGATCTTGACCCCGTCCACCGGCACCTGGCGCAGATGACTGAGCCCGGAGAAGCCGGTACCGAAGTCGTCCAGCCATACCCGCACGCCGGCCCTGTGCAGCTTCTCCAGCAATGACACGGCCAGCATTTCATCGCCGATCACCGCCGTCTCGGTCAGCTCCAGGTGCAGGCGCGATGCGGCGAGACCGGAGCCCAGCAGGCTGCTTTCAACCTCCTGCAGCAGGTTGCCGTTGCGCAGCTGCTTGGGCGAGACATTGACCGAAATGAACAACTCTTCGCCAATCGCATTGCGCGGCCAACGCTTGGCCTGCTCGCAGGCCGCCCGCAGCACCTTGGGGCCCAGCACCTGGATCAGGCCACTCTGCTCGGCCACATCGATGAACAGGCTGGGCGGAATCGCGCCCAGCACCGGGTGGTCCCAGCGCAGCAGCACTTCGGCGCCGCACAGCATGCGGTCGCGGGTACGGAAGATGGGCTGGTAGACCAGCCGCAGCTCGTTGCGCTCCCAGGCCCCGCGCAGCTCCTGCTCCAGGTGCAGGCGCCTTTCCACCGCATGGTCCATCGCCCGGCTGTAGTAGCGGAAACAATTCTTGCCGGCCAGCTTGGCCTGGTACATGGCGATATCGCCATTCTTCAGCAAGGCCGTGGCATCGGCCGCATCCTCCGGGAACAAGGTGATGCCGATCGAGCTGCCCAGGAAGATCTCGCGCTGCTGTACCTGCAGCGGCTTGGCCAGGTCGATCACCAGCCGATCAGCCAACTGCTTGGCGATCTCGGCCGCACTGCGCGCGCCCTGGCCGATCAGGATGACGAATTCATCGCCACCAAAGCGGGCCAGCAAGGCGTCATCGCCACCAATCTCCTCGACCGCCGCGGCAATGTGCTGGGCGAACTGCAGCAGGGCATCGTCACCTGCCTCGTGCCCCAGCGTGTCATTGACCCGCTTGAACTCGTCGATGTCGATGAACAGCAGCGCCAGTCCACGTCCTGCGGCGTGCGCGCCGAGCAAGCGGTGGTCCAGTGCCTCGCGGAAAGCCAGCCGGTTGGTCAGGCCGGTCAAGGCATCGGTATAGGCCATCTGCCGCACATCGCGGTCATGCCGGGCGATGCTGTGGCTCATGCGGTCGAAGGTGCGCAGCAGTTCGCCGACTTCATCGCCGCGCTGCGTGGACTGCGCTTCAATCAGGTAGTCGCCGCGCTCGATACGCCGCGCCGCCGCGCCCAGCCAACGGATCGGCCGCACCAGGGTGTATTGCACATAGAAGGCCATCACGCAGGCGAAGGCGACCAGCAGCAGCATCAGGCCGATGGCCCAACCCAGCTCGCGCCGCTGCGCCTGCTGCATGCGCTGCTCCAGGGCGGCCATGGAGGCGGACTCCTGCGCACGCACCGGCGCCAGATTCATACCCACGCGCAGGCCACCCAGGCGCTGCTCGCCGATCGACAGCGGCATGTCCACTTCCAGTATCCCGGGCGACTCCTGCACCTGCGGCCCGACTGCGGCAACCGCCGCCGCGGCCAGCGGGTCATGCATCGGCTGCCCGTAACCGGCCACATCGAAGGAGCCGTCATGGACCAGCCGCCCCTCAGGGTCATGCACCAGCACGTAGCTGACCGACTTCTGCCGGGCGGTATTGCGCACCAGCGTGCCGATCGCCGATAGATCGGAGTAGTACAGCGGATTGACCAGGGTATCGGCCAGCGCATTGGCCAGCGCCGTGCCGCGTTCGCGCACACTCTGGTCGAAGACCTGGCTGAGCACCTCGCCGCTATTGCGCAGTGCCTCGCGCTGGGCCGCGGCCTGCCGCACCAGCATGAAGCTGACGATCAGCAGCACCACCAGCAGCGCCGCACCGCTGGCCAGCACGAAACGCGCCTGCAATCCAAACCGGGGCCTGCTCATTCAACCTCCATGCGGATGCGCTGCAGGCCACGGCGCAGGCGCTCAAGCGCGCGCAGATTGTCCGGATCGACGACGTGGAAACCGGTTGTACCGAAAAACCTGGCCAGCGCCGGTCCGGCCACCGGATCGCTGCTGGCCTGCAACAGCACCTGCTGCAGGCGCTCACGCACGGCTGGATCCAGATCGGCGCGCACCATTTCGACCGCACGCGGGATGGGCTCACTGCGGTATAGCACGCGCATGTCCTGGCGGAATGCCGGCGGCAGGGCGTGGTCGTCGTTCCAATCGATGCTGCTGATCACCCCGCCGTCCACCACCCGCTTGTGCACATAGGTGGAGATGTTCAATTCCGAGCGCGCAAACACGTAGCCCACCGAATCCTCGGCAGGCGTGTCACGCGGGTCCAACAGGATCTCCGGCTGCAGGCCGTGGTCCAGCAACTCCATTGCCGGCACCAGATATGCACTGGTGGACAACGCGCTCTGCAGGGCCAGGCTGCGCCCGCGCAGCCCTTCCAGGGTGGTTACCGGGCTGTCGCGGCGCACGAAGAACACACTGTGATAGCTGCCCACGCCATTGCGCTCGGTCAGCAGCAGCGGCTTTGCGCCCGCCCGCTGGCCCAGCGCCATCGCCGTCCCGGCAGTCTCGGTAACCCAGTCAACCCGGCCGCGCCGCAGATAGCTGCCCATCTGCTGCGCGTCCTTGGCCATCAGGATGCGCCCTTCGACGATCCCGACCCCGCGCATGCGCGGCACCACATAGTCCAGCAGTGGCTTGAGCTGTTCGTAGTGTGCCTTCGGATCATCGCTGATCCGCCCCAATACCAGAACCGAACGATCAACCGCCCCGACCACCACAGGCTGCAGCGCAGCCAGTGTCAGTACGGCTCCCCAAAGCCATCGCAAGACACCCAAAACGACACCCCCTAATCCATCCCCACAGATTACCGGAACCAATAAAGCGCGATGAATCTCTCAGTTTTTTGGCTCCGTTGCCAGTCGTGCCATGCGCTGGGCATCGGACAGGATGCCACGCATCAGCCGCACCTCCTGTTCGGACAGCTCGGCCTTCATGAACAAGCGGCGCAATTTGCGCATTGCCGACTCCGGTGCGCGGCCCTTGTGGAAGTCGATCTGCTCCAGGGTGTCGCCAAACTGGCCAAACAGGCCCTCCAGCTGCGCATGGCTGGCAGGCGCCTCGCCATGCCCCAACTCGGCCGGCGCAGCCACCGCCACCCCAGCCTGGGCTTCCAGCGCCGCCATACGTACTTCGTAGGCCAGCACCTGCACGGCGGCGGCGAGGTTCAGCGAGCTGAACTCAGGATCGGACGGGATATGCACGGCGGCGTGGCAAAGCTGCAGCTCTTCGTTGCTCAGGCCGGTCCGTTCACGGCCGAACACGAAGGCGACCTCGGCCGGCTCGGCCGCCTTGGCCACCGCGCGTTGACCTGCAAGCTCGGGCAGCAGCTCTTCCAGCTGCACCCGCCGCGAGCGCGCGGTGCAGCCCAAAACCAGCCGGCAATCGGCCACGGCTTCGGCAAGGCTGGCCACCACCGGCGCATCGCCGAGCACATCCTCGGCACCGGCCGAGCGGCGGAAAGCGTCCTCGTCCAAGGGCTTTTCCGGCGCTACCAGCACCAGCCGCGCCAGTCCCATGGTCTTCATCGCACGGGCCGCTGCGCCGATGTTGCCGGGGTGCTGAGTGCCAACAAGAACGAATCGAATATGAGCAGAAACAGACATGGCGTTAAAAAATCAGGAGCGAGACAGCTGTAGATGGTAAACTGCGCGGCCGGCCTTTGCGCCGGACTTGCTCTTTTCCCCCGCCAATCCGATCTCTGCCCTCACGGGAGCCTTTAGCCATGCAGAAACCCGCCGTAACCGTCATGGTCAAGGCCGCTCGCCTCGCCGGCAACGTCCTGCTCCGCAACATCAACAAGCTTGAAGCCCTCAACGTGGTACAGAAGGGTCGGATGGATTACGCCAGCGAAGTCGATGCTGATGCGGAAAAAGTCATCGTCAAGGAACTCAAGCGCGCCTATCCGGAATACGGCATCTATGCCGAAGAAGGCGGCCTGCAGGGCGTCAACCGGATGATGTGGGTGATCGACCCGCTCGATGGCACCAGCAACTACCTGCGCGGATTCCCGCACTACTGCGTCTCCATCGCCCTAGTTGAAAACGGCGAGCCGACCGACGCGGTGATCTTCGATCCGCTGCGCAACGAGCTGTTCACTGCCTCCAAGGGCAATGGCGCCGTGCTCAACGACCGCCGCCTGCGCGTGTCTGACCGCAAGGATCTGGAAGGCACGATGATCCACACCGGCTTCGCCCCGCGCGAACGCAGCCGTGCCAGCACCCAGCTCAAGACCGTCGACACCCTGCTGGTGCAGGCCGAAGACGTGCGTCGCACCGGCTCTGCCGCGCTGGACCTGGCCTACGTGGCCTGCGGCCGTGCCGACGCCTACTTCGAAGCCGGCGTGAAGGCATGGGACATCGCTGCCGGCGTGCTGCTGGTGCGCGAGGCCGGCGGCAAGGTCTGCAACTACCGCGGCGCCCCGCTGGACCGCATGGATTCGCGCGGCCCGGAGACCCAGCAGGTCGTGGCTGGCAACATCAAGGTGTGCGAAGCCCTGCAGAAGGTCATCGTCAACACCGGCTACGCTGCCGAGTTCGACCCGAAGTTCTGATCCAGCTGCCATAAGCTGCGAATCACCAAGAATCCGATGCCAGAACCGGCATCGGATTTTTTGTGCGCACAGATTCTTTTTTTGTGGGAGCGGCGTCAGCCGCGAAGCAAGGAATCCATCAGATAACGCGAGCTGCCAGAGCCTCAGCAACACCAGCTTCGCGGCTGACGCCGCTCCCACAAAACGCGGGCCAATCAGCCTAGCGCCGGCACAACCACCGCACCGGGCTGCGCCTGTCGGCCCCAGCCATAGCGGCCAGCCAACCAGATCTCCAGCAACACCAGCGCCATCACGATCAGCAAAGGCAGCAGCAAACCGAAGTAGATGCCCGGCATCATCGAGCCCAGCTGCGCCTTCAACAGGCGGATCACGCCCTTGGTATGCAGCAGCTCACTCATGCGCATGCCCAATGCTTCGCGGAATACCGATTCATCCACTGGGCTGTAGCCGCCGACCTGCTCGACCAGGCTGTCTTCCACCCACTGCAGCATCACCTCGCTGCGCAGGTGCTCGATCCCCTTGCGCACCCAGCGCAGGATCAGGCCCTCGCCCTGCAGTACGCTTGCATCGGCCAGGCGGTGCCGGCTCAGATAGGCCTCCACCGCAGCACGCGCAGCCTCGTGCGCAGAGACATCATCGCGCAGCATCGCCGCCAGTTCCGGGGTATCCAGACTGCGCTCGAAGTCGACCCGCCAATGCTCCATTGCCGCCTGCAGATGCGGCTGGAAGTGATCGATCTGCTTGTACAGCGCACGCTGACCGCCAGCGACCAGACCCACCTGCAGGCCGATGAAGGCAAACAACAGCGGCAATACCACCACGTAGCTGGCGATCAACCAGTGATGCCAACGCCGGCGCCGGGCAAGCCCGCCGCGTCGCGCCAGCAGGATCCAGACCGCGATTCCCAGCGTCAGGCCCAGGATCGTCCCCAGCACCGCACCGCCAATCAGATCCAGCAGGCTCAGTCCGTTCCAGAACTCAAGCGCCCAATACTGTGCATCCTGCACCGTCTACTCCCCGCTCGTTTGTGAGGGCTAGAGGGTAGATACAAACCGGCAAGCAGAGAAGGCCAGCGTCTGGTTTCTCCAGACGGCAACTGGCCGATCTGCCAACTGAATGCACACAGCGGCGCAGCACAGCGCAGAAACAGACAACACCCCTTGCGGGGCGTTGTCTTCAATCATGGACCGGGCGCCGGCTTGGCACCCTGCCCATTGCCAGCTCTGGCTCAGGCAACCGTCGCCGAGCGCAGCGCGGCGATGCGCTCATCCAGCGGCGGGTGGCTCAGGAACAGCTTCTTGGCGGTCGAACCGGCAATGCCGAATGCAGCGATCTGGGTCGGCAAGGTGCTCTGGCCGTGGTTGAGCTTCAAGCGCTCCAGTGCGGCGATCATCTTCTGCCGGCCGGCCAGCGAGGCACCGCCCTGATCGGCGCGGAACTCACGATGGCGCGAGAACCACATCGCGATCATCGTCGCGAACAGGCCGAACACCATTTCCAGCACGAACACGATGATGTAATAGGCAAAGCCACGGCCGCCACCTTCGCGGTTGCCCGACAGCGCGCTGTCGATGACGCCACCGACCACGCGCGCCAGCACGATCACGAAGGTGTTCAACACACCCTGCAGCAACGCCATGGTGATCATGTCGCCATTGGCAACGTGGGCGATTTCATGGCCCAGCACGGCTTCGGCCTCGTCCTCGCTCATGTTGTGCAGCAGGCCGGTGGAGACCGCCACCAGTGCATTGTTGCGGTTGGCGCCGGTGGCGAAGGCGTTGATTTCCGGTGCGTCATATACCGCTACTTCCGGCATGCCGATGCCGGCAGCCTTGGCCTGGCGGGCAACGGTGTCCAGCAGCCAGCGCTCGGTCTGGTTGCGCGGCTCGGTGATGACGACGGCGCCGGTGCCGCGCTTGGCCATGAACTTGGACAGCAGCAGCGAGATGATCGAGCCACCGAAGCCGAAAATGGCCGCCATGACCAGCAAGCCGCTCATCTGCGAGGAGTTCACGCCCAGGATGGACATGACGACGCTGGCCAGTATCAACACGGCAACGTTGGTCAGAAGAAACAGCCCGATACGGGTAAACATGGGGAACAGATCCGTGAGGATGGGAGATACAGTCAATTTGCGGCGCAGACAGCTTGAATTCAAGCATTAATCTGACCGACGATTCATTTTCAATGCCAGCCATTCATTACCGCGGCCGATTTGCGCCCTCCCCGACCGGCCCCTTGCATATGGGCTCCATGTTGGCCGCCTTCGGCAGCTGGCTGCTGGCCCGCCATGCCGGTGGCCAATGGCTGGTGCGGGTGGAAGACGTCGACCCACCCCGCGAGGTAGCCGGCGCGGTCGAGTCGCAGCTGGCCACGCTGGCCGCGTTCGGCCTGCACTCCGATGCCCCGGTGCAGTACCAGCGCCGGCGCAGCGCGTTGTATCAGGCCGCAATCGACCAGTTGCTGGCGCAGGACAAGGCCTTTGCCTGCCATTGTAGTCGTGCCGATCTGGCCAGCCAGCACGGCATCCACCGCTACTGCGTCGCCAGCCAACAGCGCCCGCAGCCTGCGATCCGCCTGCGCGTAGCCGATGGCAGCCATGTCAGCTTCGACGACGCCCTGCAGGGCCGGCAGCAACAGGACGTGGACCGCGAGGTTGGCGACGTGGTGCTGCTGCGCGCCGATGGCTGCTGGGCCTACCAGTTGGCGGTCGTGGTGGACGACGCCGAACAGGGCATCACCGACGTGGTCCGCGGCGCCGACCTGATCGATTCGACCGCGCGACAGATCCTGCTGCAACGGGCGTTGGGCCTTGCCACCCCGCAGTACCTGCACCTGCCGCTGCTGCTGGACAGCAGCGGCCAGAAGCTTTCCAAATCACAGGCCGCCGTGCCCGTTGATGCCGCACAGCCGCTGCCGGTGCTGCGCTGGCTGTGGGTGGCGCTGGGCCAGGACCCTGCTCCACTGGAGGCGACCGCCAGCGTTGCCGAGACCCTGCAGCATGCCGCAGCCAGCTTCAGGCCGGACCGGTTGCAAAAAACCTCGCGGCGCGCGCCGATCCAGCCCCCGGGCTGAGCGCAGTTTCATTAGAATCATCGGCTCCCCTGCCATCTGCCTGGAGTTGAGCCCATGACATCGCGCGTCGCACTGGTCACCGGTGGTACCGGCGGCATTGGTACCGCCATCTGCCAACGCCTCGCCGATCAAGGGCACCGGGTCGCCACCAACTACCGCAACGCCGAAAAGGCCAAGCAGTGGCAGCGGACCATGCACGACAAGGGCTATGACATCGCGTTGTTCGAAGGTGACGTCTCCAACCCGGACAGCGGCCGCGCCCTGATCCAGGCCACCGAAGCCGAACTTGGGCCGGTGGAAATCCTGGTCAACAATGCCGGTATCACCCGCGACACCACGTTCCACCGGATGAGCCCGGAGCAGTGGCATGAGGTGATCAATACCAACCTCAACTCGGTGTTCAACGTGACCCGCCCGGTGATCGAAGGCATGCGCAAGCGCGGCTGGGGCCGGGTCATCCAGATCAGCTCGATCAACGGCCTCAAGGGCCAGTACGGCCAGGCCAACTACGCCGCCGCCAAG
>NZ_LDJJ01000020.1 GCF_001431465.1 Stenotrophomonas terrae
TCCCTTTTGCGTAGCAAAGGGGGTGAAGAAGGCCCGCTTGCGCGCCACTGGCGCGCGGCCTGATGAACGACCGAAGGCTATGCCTTCGGGCCGGGCGGGTTGGGGAGGGGTAAGCTGTTCGCAGCGCTGATAGGTTTGTGGTTTCGCGGCTTACGCCGCTCCTACAAAGAGCGCGATCGTTGCGCTTGATGACGTGATTTGAACGAGGCAGGCATGGGCACAGTTGATACCCACAAGGATCCGGCCATCAGCCATCACGCCGCGCTCGATGCGCGCATGGTGGCGGCGGTACGCGGTGTGCGTCTGCTGGGTCTGACCAGCTGGCCGGCCACCACCCAGGCGCCGTTCCTCGACAGCGTGGCACGTGGCAAACCGCTGCTGCCGCAGGTGGAATATCCGAAACAGGATTTCAGCGATACGCGGCGTGAATTGGCGGCGATCATGGCCGCGGCCGATACCTCGCATCCGCTCGGCGTCTACGTACACGACTCAGCGCACAGCTGGGATCTTGCCGCCGGCTTGCTGGAAGCCCTGGGCACACGCGCGGTGAGTGATTACTCGGCGCAGTTGTTCGGCGTGCCGGAGCAGCCCATGCCCGGCAATGGCCCGACCACCCGCGATGCCGCCCGGCACTTCATCCAGATCGCCGAAGAACTCGATCACGAACTGTTGGCGCCGGAAGAGCAGGTCCCTGTGTCGGCCACCGCGCTGCAGCTGATGCTGCAGAGTGACCTGGATGATTTCTTCGACGGGCGCCTGATCACGGTGGAGCTGGACCGCGAGCTGATCGCCAAGGCGGCCGCTGGTGCCACCCGCATCCGCCTGCGCACCAGTGCCACGTTCAGTGCCTACGACCGCGCCCAGCTCTACCACCACGAGGCGCTGGTGCATTCCTTGACTGCCCTCAATGGCCGCGAGCAGACCTTGCTGCCCAGCCTGGCCCTGGCCTCGCCGCGTATCACCGCCACCCAGGAAGGCCTGGCCACGTTTGCCGAGCAGATCACCGGCAGCATCGACATCCAGCGCCTGAAGCGCATCAGCCTGCGCATCGAGGCGATCGCGATGGCGCGCGATGGTGCGGATTTCATCGAGGTATTCCAGTATTTCCGCGCTGCCGGGCAGACCGCCGAGGAAAGTTTCTCCTCGGCCCAGCGCGTGTTCCGCGGCGTGCCGACCAGCGGCGGTGCCGCCTTCACCAAGGACAACGTCTACCTGCGTGGGCTGGTGTCGGTGCACACCTTCTTCCGGCAGATGCTGCGCGATGAAAAGCTGCAGACCTGCCGCTGGCTGTTTGCGGGCAAGATGACCCTGGGCGATGCGGTCGCGCTGACGCCCTTGTTCGAAGCCGGGGTATTGGCGCCGCCACGCTGGTTGCCGCAGTGGATCAACCGCGCCAATGGGCTGGCCGGCGCGTTGGCGTTCTCGCTGTTTGCCAACCGCATCCGCATGGACCAGATCAGCGAAACCTGAGCGGGCTCAGGGCGTGTCGAGCAGCTTTTGCACCGCGTGTTCGCCACTGCCCATTGCCAGCGTCCAGCCGAGCATGCCGTGGCCGATGTTGCAGGCCAGGCCATCGCCAAGATTGCGGATGATCGGGGATGTCCATGGCGTGACCGGGCGCAGTCCGGCCCAGCTGCTTTCGATATGATCGTAGTCGGCTGCCTCGGGCAGCGAGGCGCGTGCCTGTGCGATCAAGGTGGCAAGCCGCGCCGGTTCCGGTGCGGGATTCCAGTCGTTGAGATCGGCCAAGCCGGCAACGCGGATGCGCTCGCCCAGGCGGCAGAACACCAGCTTGCGCTTGGTATCGGTGAGGCTGACCCGCGGCGCGTTGGCACCCAGTGGCGCGGTGAAGGAATAGCCCTTGATCGCCATCACTGGCATGCGCAGGCGCAAGGGTTTGAGCAGCGCGGCGCTGTCGATGCCGGCACAGACCACGACGCGCGCAGCCTGCACGCTGCGGCCATCGCGAGCCTGTAATTGCCAGCGGCCATCAACATGGCGCAATGACTGGGTGTCGAAGCCGAACCACGCCTGCATGCCGTAGTGCTGCTGCAGTACCTGCAGCAGGCCCTGGCTGAAGCGGTAGGGGTCGCCGGCTTCTTCCTCGGGCGAGTAGACCGCACCGGCCAGCCACGGCGCGCCACTGAGTGCGGGTTCGATGGCGGTCGCTTCGGCAGCATCCACCAGGCGTTGCTGCACACCACTGTCGCGCTTGAGCGCAATCATCGCCGCGGCACCCTGCACGCCCTCGGCTGAAGGGTACAGGTGCAGCTTGCCGGAAACCTCGTGGTCGAAATCGATGGGGTGCTGCTGCAGCAGGGCCTGCATGGCTGCGCGCGATTGCAGCGCCAGTTCCAGCGTGGCCAGCGTATTGCGATGCAGGCCGGCAGTATTGGCTTGGCGCAGGAAGGCCAGCCCCCAGCGCAGGAAATCCGGGTCCGCCGACCAGCGCGTGCGGAACGGCCCGTTGCGGCCAAAAGCCATCTCCGGCAGTTGCGCCCAGGTGGCAGGGCCGGCCATCGCGTCGGTATAGGCGTAGCTGAGCTGCGCGCCATTGGCGAAGGACGTGCCCAGCGCCGGGCCGGCATTGCGGTCCAGCAGCAGCACCGAGCAGCCCCGCTTTGCCGCGGCATATGCGGTGGCCAGGCCCACCACGCCAGCGCCGATGACGATGAGGTCATGGCCAGAAGAAACCGGGGGCACAGCGTTGGGGGTCATCAGCGGAGCAGCACGGGGCAGGTGAGTGCCCATTGTCGCGCCAACCCGTGCGCAAGGCACGGGTATGGCGCACGGAACGGACCGGTCAGTGCGGCCAGAAGTTGAGGAAGCCGGTGATGATCAGGGCGTTGATGAAGTCGATGAAGAACGCGCCGACCAGCGGTGCCACCAGGAAGGCGCGCGGCGCCGGCCCGTAGCGCTGGGCCAGGCGACGCATCACCGCCATCGCGTTGGCGGTGGTGCCCAGCATGAAGCCGATGAAGCCGCCGCCCATCACCGCCGCGTCGTAGTCGCGGCCCATCAGCCAATAGATCGGCACCGCGAACAGCGCCACCACAGCTACCTGGATGATCAGGTTGACCAGCAGCGGCAAGCCCATGCCCGCCAGCTCCCAGAGTTTGAGATCCATCAGCGCGATGGCAAGGAACAGGGCCAGGCAGATATTGCCGATCAGGTCGGTGGTGGGCACCGACAGTTTGATCCAGCCGGTGTAGTCATCGATGTTGCGGATCACTGCGCCCACCAGCATCGCGCCGATATAGGTCGGCAGGGTCAGGCCCAGGCCTTCGAAGCCCTTGCCCACCCAGACGCCGAGCCACATCGCCATCAGCAGCACGACGATGCTCTTGAGTGCATCGAACTCGCGTGCGGATTCGCTCGGGTAGCGCACGGTGACGGCTTCATCCTCGCCGAGCTGCGCACCGGTCGCCTTCTGGCTGGGGTGCTGCACCTTGAAGCGCTGCATCAGCACGGTGATCACCGGGCCGCCGACCAGGCCGCCACAGATGATGCCGGCCATTGCCGCAGTCACCGCCAGGCTTTCCGCGCCGACCAGGCCGGCCTGCTCGAAGTGGCCAGCAAAGGCCAGGCCGGTGGCCGGACCACCGGTAAGCGTGGCCGAGCCGGCCAGCACACCGAACATTGGATTCAGGCCGAACATCTTGGCCACGCTGATGCCGATCAGGTTCTGCAGCACCGCGAAGATGCTGCCGATCAGCAGGAACAACATCACCTGCTTGCCGCTGACCCGCAGCAGCCGCACGCTGGCATTGATGCCCAGGGTGGTGAAGAAGGCCACCATCAGCGGTGTCTTGAGGGTGGTGTCGAGGGTGAACAGGGTGGTCTGCTGGCTGTGTGCCCACCACACCGCCAGCGCGACCAGCAGGCCGCCAACCACCGGCTCGGGCAGGTTGTAGCGGCGGAAGAACGGAATGGCGCGGCACAATGCGTAGCCGGCAAACAGGGTCAGGCCGGCAAAGGCGACTGTCTGTACTGCGTCAAGTTGAATCATCAGGGCGGGGACCTTGCACCAGCGAAAGGCGAACTTTGTCGTTCCCCCGGCACAATAGCAACCGGGCCTATTGGCACTGGCCGGGTTGTCAGGGTGCGCTCGCTCGCCCGAATGTGGTGCCGAGCCATTTTCAGCCGCCGCATTGCCTGTAGTGCCGAGCCATGCTCGGCAAGGGCTTTCCAAGCGGACTGTAGTGCCGAGCCATGCTCGGCAAGGGGCCTTCCCGGTAAAGCCTCTGCCGAGCATGGCTCGGCACTACGGTTTGGGTCTTGCGGTAAAGCCTCTGCCGAGCATGGCTCGGCGCTACAGTTGGGGTCTTGCGGTAAGGCCCCTGCCGAGCATGGCTCGGCACTACAGTTTGGGTCTTGCGGTAAAGCCCCTGCCGAGCATGGCTCGGCACTACGGTTTGGGTCTTGCGGTAAGGCCCCTGCCGAGCATGGCTCGGCACTACCGGTGATGGGCGGGGCTCAGCGTTGCGGCCGCTTGTAGGCCACGCAGTCCACTTCCACCTTGCAGTCCACCACCATGCGGCTTTCGACGCAGGCGCGGGCGGGTGGGTTCTCGCCAAAATAGTGCTTGAACACGCCGTTGAAGGCATAGAAGTCGCGGGCGTCGTCCAGCCATACGCCGCAGCGCACCACGTGCTCCGGGCCGTAACCGGCCTCGGCCAGGATCGCCAGCACATTGCCGATGACCACATGCGATTGCTCGGTCACGGTGCCGGCCACCAGCTCGCCATCGCGCATCGGCACCTGGCCGGATACGAACAGCCAGCCATCGGCTTCGACCGCGCGGGAGAACGGCATGTGTTGCTTGCCCTGGCCAACGCCACCTTCGGCGCCGTAGCGTTTGATGTCACTCATCGGTATTCCTCTTCATGGGGTGCGGCGGTAGCAGTCAGGCCGTCGGTGCCGGCTCTGGCCGTACAAAACGGCCGGCGCGGGCGACGACGCGGCTGCCGTCATAGCTCATACAGCCGTTGACCCAGACCGCGTTGATGCCTTCGGCGGCGCGGATCGGATCGTGGAAGCTGGCGGTGTCGCGTACCCGGGCCGGATCGAACAGCACCAGGTCGGCGCACCAGCCGGCACGGATGAAGCCGCGTGCGCCCATCGCGAAGCGCGAGGCTGGCAGACCGGTCATCTTGTGCACGGCGGTGTGCAGCGGGAACAGTTGTTGATCGCGCGCGTAGTGGCCCAGCACACGAGGGAAGGTGCCCCACAGGCGAGGGTGCGGGCGTGGATCGCGCGGCAGGCCATCGGAGCCGATCATGGTCAGCGGATGGCTGAGGATGCGGCGTACGTCGGCCTCGTCCATGCCGTGATAGACCGCGCCGGCCGGTTGCAGGCGGATCGCGGCATCCATCAACGGGACCTTCCAGTCGGCGGCGATATCGGCCAGCAGGCGGCCGCCCTGGTCGGGTTCGGGCTCGGACCAGGTGATCAGGATGTCGTAGGCCTCGGTGACCTGCTTCAGGTCCAGGGTCGAGGCGCTGGCCGCATACGGGTAGCAGTCGCAGGCCACATCCTGGCTGGCCGAGGCCGCATGCAGGCAGTCCAGCACTTCGCCGCTGCGGCCCCAGTTGTCGACGCCGGCGCACTTCAGGTGCGAAACACGCACTGCGGCCTGTGGCGCGCGTGCAGCGTGGAAGGCTTCTTCCATCGCATCGAGGATGCCGCCGAATTCATCACGCAGGTGGGTGGCGTACAGGCCGTTGCGCGGCAGCTCCTTGGCCAGCGCGTCCACTTCCGAGGACGGTGCGCTATAGGCTGAGGCATAGGCCAGGCCGCTGCTCAGGCCCAGTGCGCCCTGCGCGAGGCTGTCGCGCAGCTGTGCGCGCATCGCACTGATTTCGTCGTCAGTGGCGGCGCGGTCGAGGCGATCCATATGGTTCTGCCGCAACGCGGTATGGCCGACCAGAGCGGCCACGTTCACGGCCGGGCCTGCGTGCTCGACGGCGTTGCGGTAGCTGGCAAAATCCGCATAGCGGAAATCCTCGGCATCGCCGAGCAGGTTCATCGGATCCGGTACCTGGTCGCGGATCTGCACCGGGCTGGCACTGATGCCGCAGTTGCCGACCACCACCGTGGTCACGCCCTGTGACAACTTGCTGAGCATGTCCGGGTTACGGATCACTTCCAGGTCATCATGGGTATGCACGTCGATGAAGCCCGGCGCCAGCGCCAGGCCCTGCGCGTCGATGACATTTGCAGCCGCAGCCGTGCCCAGCGCACCAACGGCGGTGATGCGCCCGGCGTCGATGGCGACATCGCCGCGCAGCGCCGGTTGGTCGCTGCCATCGAAGATCAGCGCATTGCGGATCAGGAAATCATGCATGGATCAATCACCCAGCGGTAGGCGCGAATCACCGCCGCGGTGGCGGTCCAGCGCCAGCTTGATGCGGCGCAGGTGTTCATGGTTGGCGTTGGCGTCGTTGAGCGCGGTGGTGGTGGCAAGCACGTCGATCGCCAGCATCATCGCGTAGCGCGAGGCCGAGGGCTTGAACACGAAATCGGTTTCCTCGATCTGGATCGGCAGCAGCCAGTCGCTGCGCTCGGCCAGCGCCGTGTTGGCCTGGGTGATGGCGCCGATACGGGCGCCATAGGTGCGGGCGATATCCACTGCCGAGACGATTTCCGGGGTGATGCCGCTGACCGACAACACCAGCACCAGGTCCTGCGGGCCCAGCGTGGCGCCGATGATCTTCATCATCAATGCATCGCTGCAGGCCGATACCGGCCGGCCGAAACGCACGAAGCGGCTCTGCAGTTCCTGCGCGAACACGGTGGAGCAGCCGCCCAGGCCGAAGATATGGATCATCCGCGCCTGGCAGATTGCTTCGGCCAGTTCCTGCACCACCTCTTCCTTCAGGTTGGCGATGTTGTGGCGCAGGCTTTCCTGGATGTCGTCGCAGATCTGCGCGTACAGCGCGGAGACCGGCGGCGCGTTCTGCTGTTCCAGGAAGCGCTTGCCGACCGCACTGGCCGAAGCCAGGCGCGCACGCAGTTCGCGCACGTGCTCACAGCCCAGGGCCTTGGCAAAGCGCGAGATGGCGGCGGCGCTGACTTCGGCGCGTTCGGCCAGCTCGCTGACCCCGTACTGCGCGGCGGCATCCACGTCGGCGAGGATGGCCGCGGCAATGCGCGATTCCACCGGGCTGAACTCGTGCTGGCGCTGGCGCAGCTCATAGACGATATCGAACGTATTCTGCGACATGTTCAGAGCACCATGGAGAGGGCCATCACCAGCGACAGGGCGATGACGGAAATAAGGGTTTCGAGCACCGTCCAGGTCTTGAAGGTCTGGGCGACGGTCATGTTGAAGTATTCCTTCACCAGCCAGAAGCCACCGTCGTTGACATGTGACAGCACCACCGAGCCGGCGCCGGTGGCCAGCACCAGCAATTCAGGGTGGGCGTAGCCCATGGCGGCGGCAATCGGGGCGACGATGCCGGAGGCGGTGGTCATCGCTACTGTCGCCGAGCCGGTGGCGATACGCATCAGCGCGGCCATGGTCCAGCCCATCAACAGCGGCGACAGTTCGAAGCGTTGCGACAGGCCGATGATCTCGGCGGCCACGCCGGTGTGCACCAGGATGCCGTTGAGGCCGCCACCGGCACCGACCAACAAGGTGATCGCGGCGGTCGGGGCCAGGCATTCCTGGGTGAACTTGAGGATCTGCTCGCGGCTGAAACCGCGCATCAGCCCCAGCGTGATGAAGCTCATCAGGGTCGCCAGCAGCAGCGCCACCACCGAATGGCCGATGAAGCGCAGGCCGTGGTTGAGCGTGGAGCCCGGCGTGGCGATCTGGTCGGCCCAGCCGCCGAGTAGCATCAAACCCACCGGCAGCAGCAAGGTGGCCAGGGTGATGCCGAAGCCGGGCAGCTGTTCATCGGGAATGCGGCTATGGCCTTCGTCCAGCAAGGCCGCTTCCATTGGGTTGTGCGCCGGCAGCTTGACCCGTGGCGCGACGAACTTGGCGAATACCGGGCCGGCCAGGGCTGCGGTTGGCAGGCCGACCAGCAATGAATAGAACACGGTGCGGCCAACGTCGGCGCCATAGGCGTTGACCGCCAGCATCGCCGCCGGGTGCGGTGGCACCAGGCCGTGCACCACCGACAGGCCGGCCACCATCGGCAGGCCGACCAGCAGCAGCGGCACGCCGGTGCGACGGGCGACATTGAGCACGATCGGGATCAACAGCACGAAGCCGACTTCGAAGAAGATCGGCAGGCCCACGCAGAAGGCGATCAGCATCATCGCCCAGTGCACGTTCTTGCTGCCGAAGCGGGCGATCAAGGTGCGCGCGATGCGCTCGGCGCCGCCGGACTCGGCCATCATCTTGCCGAGCATGGTGCCCAGCGCGACGATCAGCGCGATATGCCCCAGGGTCTTGCCGACGCCTTGTTCGTAGGCGGGCAGGATCTCCGGTGCCGGCATGCCGGCCAGCAGTGCCAGGCCCACCGAAACCAGGGTGACACTGATGAAGGGATTGAGCCGAAAACGGGCGATCAGCACGATCAGTGCAAGGATCGACAATGCGGCGTAGATCAACAGCAGATTACCGTCGGTCATGCGTACAGGCCCGGAGGAAGCGGTTAGAACTGCGTGGAAACAGCACCGACAACGCGGTGCGCGTCATCGACCACCAGCAGGTGGCGCCATTTGTCGAAGGTCAGGCAGGGGTGGGAAATATCGAAGCAGAGCATGTCGCCCACCTGCAGCACATCGTCGGCCTGCAGTTCGAGGAAGGCGTGCTGGTCCATCATCGCGGTGACCTTCCAATGCGCGGCGGCGGCAGTTGCTGCGGCATCGCCGGGGCGGTAGTGCAGGGCGGGCACCGGCAGGCCGGCATCGAAGGCGGCATCGCGCTTGCCCAGGCCGATGATGGCCTTGCCCGGCTCCGGGCGGGACTGCACGTACGCCCACAGCCGCAGTGCCGGTTGCAGGCTGCTGCCCATCGTGCGCGCAATCGGATTGCTGGCGTGGATGCGCTCGGCGGCCTGCCGGTAGATGCCGACGTCATGGCTCAGGTAGCAGCCCGGGCGCAGTACGATCTGTGCATCGGCGTCGTTGGCGAGTACCGAGAATTCCTCGGCCACCACGTCGAACCAGGCCGACCCGGCGCCGCTGAGGATGGCCGGTAGCCGGCGGAAACCGCCGTTGGCGCGGATCGCCTGCCACTGCGCAAGGCTGCGCTGCAGCATGGCGCGCACGCCGGCCTCGTCGCTGGCGACACCTTCATAGACTTCGACGCCGACCAGCGCCACCGCATCCGGCCAGCGGGCGATCTCGTCCAGCACGGCCTGCGCCTGTGCATCGTCGCGCACGCCGGTACGGCCACCGGCTAAACCAATCTCCAGCAATACCTTGATCTGCTGCCCGCGCGCGCTGAAATAGCGGCCGAGCGCGGCCACGTTGTCGGCCGAGTCCACCACGCAGGCAAACCAGAAGCCCGGGTCACGCTGCTGCAGGGAGGCGATCAGCTCGAAGTTGCCCTTGCCGACCAGCTGATTGGCCAGCAGCACGCGCTGCACGCCTTCGCCATGGGCAGCGACCGTCTGCGGGGCAGTGGCCAGGGTGATGCCCCAGGCGCCGGCGTCCAACTGCATGCGGAACAGCGCCGGACTCATCGTGGTCTTGCCGTGGGGCGCCAACTGGCAGCCATAGGCCTGTGCGAATTCGCGCATCCACAACAGATTGTGCTGCAGCGCCGATGCGCTCAGTACCGCAGCCGGCAGGCTGAGCTGCTCTGCAAGCAGCGACGGTGCGGCGGCGGCAAGCGATGCAGGCGTCCATGGGCCACCGCTGGGGAGGCCCTTGCCGAGCAGAACTGTTTCGGAATGAAAGTAATTTTCCTGCACGAATCCTTCCCCTTGCCTTGTTCACCCGGGAGTGCGGGTGGCTGTCGTGGCGAAAGGTGGAGGATACGTGAAAATTATTTTCTTGTGTGCCTGGGGCCGGATGAAACCGGTCCGGTCGGGGGTCAGAAGTGCAGCTGGGCGCGCCCGGCCAATACTCCGGTGTGGTCCAGGCGCTCTCCGCGCAGTTCATCACGGCGCCGGCTGTCGGTCCAGTCCAGCATCAGCCTGACGTTGCGGGAGGCATACCAGTTCACGCCAAGGGTCCAGGCGTCGGCCGAGGCATCGCGTTGCTGCGCTGGCCACTGGCGTCCGCTGATGTGGTCATAGCGGGCCACCAGCTCCCAGGCGCCGTAATCGCGCTCGGGCTCGAGCTGGATGAAGCGGCCAGCCTTGGCATCATAGGGGCGGTTTTCGCCGGTGAGCAGCCAGCTGCCCTGCAGATAGCCGGCCAGTACTTCGCCGCGTTGCAGGCCATCGTCGTAGCGGGTGCCACCGTACTCGGCCTGCCACGACCACGGCCCGGCCACACCGGCGGTTTCAAAGCTGTAGCGTTGGACCGAAACGGCGCGACCGCTGCGGAAATCCACCAGCGGCAAGCGACCGTTGTCGCCGAAGTAGCCGTTGGCACGGACCTGCGCACGCAGTGGCAAAGTGCCGTCGGCACCGGGGTGGCTGTGATGCTCGTGGGCGCCGGAGACACCAAAGTGCAGTACATGGCCCGGTTGGCTCCATGGCGCATGGCCGACGCGTCCGCCGATGACGTGGCCCTTGGCCTGCCAGACGTCAATGCTTTCCAGGCTGAAAACGCTGCCGCTCCAGAAAATGCCGTTGTGATGCCCCTGCGCACCGATGCCCAGCCGGTAGGCCGTACCCAGTGACTGCACCAGGAAGCTGCGCTCGATGGTGGGGGTGTGATTGGCGCTGCTGCGGTCGTCCAGCGTATAGAACTGCTTGAACTGGCCCAGCGTGAGCTGGGTGTTGCCGAATCTGTGGGTCAGGTAGACATCGCGGGCAACCGGGCGGTGGCCGGCGAAGTCGGCCTCGACTTTGTAGCCCACGCTGTAGACCTTGCCCGACACACCCAGCCATGCCGCACGCAGATCATCGCCGCTGCGCTCTGCCGGGCCACTGCTGTCGTTGTCGAAATGGGCAAGTTCGTAATACAGGCGGCCACTGGCCTTGGCGGTAAAGGCGTCGTTGGCAAGCGCGTTGGGCGCGGCGGCCAGCAACAGCAGGCCGGTGAATGCGGCGCTCAGGGGGTAATCGGCCATCCGTTGCCTCGGTGCAGTAGGGAGTGCGCGGACGATAGGCAGGGCCTGGGTGGCCACCAATAGCGATTTGGGACTAGGGCGGCTGGGCAGCGCCCATGCCAAACTGGCGCCATGAGCCTGATCAAGGTGCTTGTTGCCGACGACCATCCCCTGTTCCGCGCCGCCGTGCTGCACGCACTGCGCGACGGCGGTGCCGTGGGCGAGATGCTGGAAGTGGCCAGCGTCTCGGCGCTGACCGAGGCGGTGGCCGAGCATGCCGATGTGGACCTTGTCCTGCTGGATCTGACCATGCCCGGCGCACACGGGTTTTCATCGCTGGTGTGGCTGCGAGGCGAACGCCCCGAGCTGCCGGTGATCATCATTTCCTCCAATGACAACCCGCGGGTGATCCGCCGCGCCCAGCAGTTCGGTGCGGTCGGCTTCATTCCCAAGTCCGCGCCGGTGGAATCGATAGGTGCGGCGGTGAGCGCGGTGATGGAGGGCGATACCTGTTTCCCGCCCTTGGCGGCGGTCCGCTCCGAGCACGACGCGATGCTGGCCTCGCGGCTGGCGCGGCTGACCCCGCAGCAGATCCGGGTGCTGCTGTGCATGGCCGACGGCCTGCTCAACAAGCAGATCGCCCACGTGCTGGGCTTGGCCGAAAACACGGTGAAGGTGCACGTCACCGCCGTGCTGAAGAAGCTCGAATGCAATAGCCGCACCCAGGCCGCGGTATTGCTGAAAACCCTGGAAGCAGAGTGGGAGCCGGAGTTGCCACGCGCAGCACCGTAGTGCCGAGCCATGCTCGGCAGGGGCATTGCCAGGAAAGCCTGACTGTAGTGCCGAGCCATGCTCGGCAAGGGCGTTACCAAAAAAGCTGACCTGTAGTGCCGAGCCATGCTCGGCAAGGGCATTACCAGGAAAGCTGGTCTGTAGTGCCGAGCCATGCTCGGCTAGGGCGTTACCGGTAGAGCCTCTGCCGAGCATGGCTCGGCACTACAGGTGAAGCCTGCCGATCGCGCGTCAATCAACTACCGCGCTGATACAGGTGCGTCATCAACGCGCGCAGTGCCGCGGTGCGCGCCTGTTTGGAGACATAGCCCCAGTTGCGCTCGCGTGCGAGCTGGCGCAGGTCGGGGTCCTGTTCGGCGGTGAACAGGATCACGCCGGGCTCGCTGCCCCAGCACTCGACCAGCTGTGGCAACAGGTCGGGGCCGCTGATATCTCCCATGCGCACATCCAGCAGCAACAGGTCGGGCACATTGTCGGGGCGGGTCGCTGCCTGCGCTGCTTCCACGCCGCCGGAAAATTCCACCTGGCAACCCCAGCGTTCCAGCAGCAGGCGGGTGGCCAGGCTGATGCGCGGATCGTCGTCGATGCACCAGGCACGGCAGCCGGCCAGCAGGGAATCGACCTGTGCTTCTTCCGGCGGGTTCACCGGCAGTACGCTGCAGCCGACATCGCCGCGCGGCAGGGTGACCGAGAACACGCTGCCGCGGCCGGGCGTGGAGCGCAGGCCGATGCGGTGATCGAGCAGGCGGGCGATGCGGTCGACGATGGCCAGCCCCAGACCGGCACCGGGTTCTTCGCTGCCGGCGTTGTCGAGCCGACGGAATTCCTCGAAGATTTCCTGCTGGCGTGCCTGCGGGATGCCGGTGCCGGTGTCGTGCACTTCGATGCGCAGCTGCTCGCCGTCGCGGCGGCAACCGATGACGATATGGCCGCTGCGGGTGTAGCGCACGGCATTGGACAACAGGTTCTGCAGGATGCGCCGTAGCAGCGCCTCGTCACTGCGTACCACCGCAGTGGTGGCGACATGATGCACACGCAGGCCGCGCGCATTGGCGAGGATGCCGAACTCGATGGTCAGGGTTTCCAGCAACGGCTCCAGTGGGAAGTCGCGGACTCGCTTTTCAAGTGCGCCCGACTCCAGCCGCGAGATGTCCAGCAGGCTGGTCAGGATGCTGTCCTGTGCGGTCAGGGCGTTGTCGACGTTGTCGGCAATGTCGCGGCAGCCGGCATCGGTCAAACGCCCACGCAGGGCCGACAGGAACATGCGCGCCGCATTCAATGGCTGCAGCAGGTCGTGTACGGCGGCGGCCACCAGCCGCGTCTTGGCCTGGTTGGCCTCTTCGGCCTCGCGCTTGGCGCCAGCCAGGTCGTGGGTGCGTTCGCTGACCCGCAGGCTGAGGGTGTCGGCCAATGAGCGCAGGTCGCGGGCGGCATTGCGATAGGCGGTGATATCGGTATAGCTGGTGACAAAGCCGCCATCGGGCAGCGGATTGCCGCGGATCTCGATGACATTGCCGTCGCCGCTCTCGCGCTCATGCATATGCGGGGTGGCCGAGCGCAGATGGTTGAGCCGGCGCTCTATCGCCTCTTCGACCGGGCCGGGGCCGAGCAGGCCGCGCCGTGCGTTGTAGTGGAAGACGTCGGCAATCGGCCGGCCCACCTGGATCAGCCCCGGCGGGAAGCGGAACAATTCGATATAGCGCCGGTTCCACGCCACCAGATTGAGCTGCGCGTCGACCACGCAGACACCTTGCGGCAGATGCTGCAGGCTGGCGCTTTCGCCGTAGTCGGCCGCATGCGCGGCATGCACCACGCCATCTTCAGTGGTGCGCAGTTCCTGCGCGTGCTGTTCCACCAGCTGTTCCAGTTCGTGACGGCTGCGCTCGCGCAGGCGCGCCAGCCGCTGCCGTTGCCAGAGTCCGTAGCTCAGCAATAACAGCGCGATCAGGCTGGCGATCAACGCGCCGGCAAAGCTGCGCGCGCTGGCGGTACTGGCAGCGGTGCTGCGCAGCAGGTGCAGGGTCCATTGCTGTTGCGGCAACTTTTGCGATACCCAGATCACCTCGTCGCCATCGGCCAGCTGCACGCGTTGCTGGTTCGGCCGCAGCGCGGTGCCTGGCGCGTGCTGCAGCTGCTGCTGTGGCAGCTGCGTGTACTGGCGCGTGCGCTGTAGTTCCTCGCGCACGCCCGGGTCCAGCGCGTGCAGGGTCAGGTAGCGCCAGGGCCGGTGGCTGGAGAGGAAGATCACACCGTGGCTGTCGCTGGCGAAGACCCTGTCGGCGGAGTCGGCCCAGGTCTGCTCCAGCGGCCGCAGCACCACTTTCACCACCACCACGCCGACCGCCTTGCCGGTGTCATCGCGCACCGCTTCGGACAGGAAATAGCCGGGCATGGCGGTGGTGACGCCTTCGGCGTAGAAGGTGCCACTGCCTTCATGCATTGCCTGGCGGAAATAGGGGCGGAACTGATAGCTGTTGCCGACATTGGTACTGCGGTTCATCCGCCAGTTGCTCGCTGCCAGTGCCACGCCACTGCGATCGAGCAGGGTCAGGGTGGAGGTGGCTGCCACGCCGTTGACGCGCTCCAGCTTGCGATTGAGGCGGTCCAGTTCCGGCTTGCCCAGATTGGCCCGTGACAGGGCTGCGCGCACATCCGGATCCAGCGCCAGTACTGCCGGCAACACGCGGTGGCGCTCGATCAGTGCCTGCAGGGCTTCGCCATGAAGATGCAGTTGGGTCTGCGCCCGCATCGCTTCGCTGGCAATGCTGGTGCGTTCGAAATGGCGCAAGCCCACCAGCCCGATCGCGGCGATGGCGAGTGCGGCGGTGAGCGGCAGCAGCCAGCGCATACGGCGCCGATGGGTGGGGAAGAACGGCATGTACCGATGGTCCGGCACCACCGCAGCGCAGTGCCATAGGTCTTGTCCGGTTATTTGCCGTGGCGGCTGACGCGGGCCGGTTTCGCTGGTGCGGGTGCGGCCGTGCGCAGGCCTTAACACCAATGCGTTATCGGCGGCGCGCGCGCGGACCGGTAAAAAAGCCGGCAGTCAGTGAATCTTCGAGGTTTCCCCATGCATGCCGCTTCGGCCAGTGTTGCTATCCCTGCGGGGCGTCGGCTGCCGCTTTACCGCCAGCTTTACGTGCAGGTGCTGGTGGCGATAGCGCTGGGCGTGCTATTGGGTCATTTCGAGCCAGTGTTCGCCGAGCAGCTCAAGCCGCTGGGCGATGCCTTCATCAAACTGGTGAAGATGATCATCGCACCGGTGATCTTCCTGACCATCGTCACCGGCATCGCCGGCATGACCCATCTGCGCAGCGTTGGCCGTGTATTCGCCAAGGCGATGGCCTATTTCATGTTCTTCTCCACCCTGGCCCTGGTGGTTGGCATGGTGGTGGCACATGTGGTGCAGCCCGGTGCCGGCATGAACATCAATCCGGCCGACCTGGACCAGAGCGCGGTGGAAGGCTATGTGCAGCGCTCGCATGAGCTGAGCCTGGTCGGCTTTGCGCTGGACATCATTCCCAAGACCCTGCTGAGCCCGTTCGTCGGTGACAACATCCTGCAGGTGCTGTTCGTGGCGGTGCTGTTCGGTATCGCGCTGGCCTCGGTCGGCGAGAAAGGCCGGCCGGTGCTGAACCTGCTCGAAGCGCTGACCACGCCGGTATTCAAGCTGGTGCACCTGCTGATGCGGGCCGCGCCGATCGGTGCGTTTGGTGCCATTGCCTTCACCATCGGCAAGTACGGCATTGCCTCGCTGGTCAATCTGGCCTGGTTGGTGGGCTCGTTCTACCTGACCTCGTTGCTGTTCGTGGTGGTGATCCTGGGCGCGGTGGCGCGTCTATGCGGGTTCTCGGTGCTCAAGCTTGCCCGTTATCTCAAGGCCGAGCTGCTGCTGGTGCTGGGTACTTCCTCCTCCGAATCGGCGCTGCCTTCGCTGATGGAGAAGATGGAGAAGGCCGGTTGCAGCAAGTCGGTGGTGGGGCTGGTGGTGCCAACCGGCTATTCGTTCAACCTCGACGGCACCAACATCTACATGACCCTGGCGGCATTGTTCATCGCCCAGGCCACCAATACCGAATTGAGCCTGGGTCACCAGATCGCGCTGCTGCTGGTCGCCATGCTCAGCTCCAAGGGCGCGGCCGGGGTCACCGGTGCGGGCTTCATCACCCTGGCGGCTACCCTGGCGGTGGTGCCGGAGGTGCCGGTGGCCGGCATGGCATTGATTCTGGGTGTGGACCGTTTCATGAGCGAATGCCGCTCGCTGACCAATTTCATCGGCAATGCGGTGGCCACCGTGGTGGTTTCGCGCTGGGAGGGCGCGCTGGATCGGCAGCGCCTGCGCCTGGTGCTTGATGGCGCCGAGCCGTCGGAGCTGCCGCCCACGGTGCCGGCCAAGGCCTGAGATTTACCTGTGTGTGCGTTTTTGCGCGGGGCCTGCTGACGAACGGGCGGCCCCGCGACTTTTTTGCGTCCCTTGCTTGTCATTCTCAGGACCGAAACTGTTGCGCACGCCATGCCATCGAAAGCGGTAGATTGTGCACTTGCAGCATTCATGCGACAGCATAGCGACAGGTCCAACCGCCTTAACGGCGTTATCATCTGTCGTCCTTCTTGCCCATTAGCGCCCACAACTCGATGTCCAACGAAGATTTCAAGCAGGCAGCCCTCGAATACCACCGGATGTCGCCGCCCGGAAAGATCAAGGTGGTGGCAACCAAGCCCATGTTGACCCAGCGTGATCTGTCGCTGGCGTATTCGCCGGGTGTGGCACATGCCTGCGAAGCGATCATGGCCGACCCGGCCATGGCCAGCGAGATGACGGCACGCGGCAACCTGGTCGGCGTCATCACCAACGGCACCGCCGTGCTGGGCCTCGGCAACATCGGCCCGCTGGCCGGCAAGCCGGTGATGGAAGGCAAGGGCGTGTTGTTCCAGAAGTTTGCCGGAATCGACGTCTTCGACATCGAAATCAACGAGAACGACCCGGACAAGCTGGTCGAGATCATCGCCTCGCTGGAGCCGACCTTCGGCGGCATCAACCTGGAAGACATCAAGGCACCGGAGTGCTTCATCGTTGAGCGCAAGCTGCGCGAGCGGATGAACATCCCGGTATTCCATGACGACCAGCACGGCACCGCGATCATCGTCGGCGCGGCCGTACTCAATGCCATGTGCATCACCGGCAAGAAGATCGAAGAGGTCAAGCTGGCCACCACCGGCATGGGCGCGGCGGGTATCTCCTGCGTCAATATGCTGGTTTCGTTGGGTTTGAAGCCGGAAAACATCCTGGCCTACGACCGCGACGGCGTGATCCACACCGGCCGTACCGATCTGGACCCGGAAAAGGCGCGCTACGCCCGCGACACCGACAAGCGCACCCTGGCCGAGATCGTCGACGGCGCCGATATCTTCCTGGGCCTGTCGGCTGGCGGCATCCTGACCAAGGACATGGTCGCCAGCATGGCGCGTGATCCGGTGATCTTCGCCCTGGCCAACCCCTACCCGGAAATCCTGCCGGAAGACGCCAATGCGGTGCGTTCGGACCTGATCATGGGTACCGGCCGTTCGGATTACCCGAACCAGGTCAACAACGCGCTGTGCTTCCCCTACCTGTTCCGTGGTGCGCTGGACGTGGGCGCCACCACCATCAACGAAGAAATGAAGGTCGCCTGCGTGCGCGCAATTGCCGCGCTGGCCCGCAAGGAAGCCTCCGATCTGGGTGCCGCCTATGGCGGTGACGTGCCCAGCTTCGGCCGTGACTATGTGATCCCGCGTCCGTTCGACCGCCGCCTGCTGGTGGAGCTGTCGGCCGCCGTGGCCCAGGCCGCGATGGATTCGGGCGTGGCCACCCGGCCGATCGCCGACATGGCGGCTTACCGCGACAAGCTGGCCCAGTTCGTCTACCGCACCAGTCTGTTCATGAAGCCGGTCTATGACCGTGCGCGTTCGGACAAGCAGCGCGTGGTCTACGCCGAGGGCGAGGAAGAAGTGGTGCTGCAGGCAGTGCAGAACGTGATCGACGAAGGCGTGGCCTTCCCGATCCTGATCGGCCGCCCGGACGTGATCGAAGCCCGCATCGAGCGCCTGGCGCTGCGCATGCGTGCCGGTGTCGACTTTGAAGTCACCAACATCAATGACGACCCGCGCTTCAACGAGTACTGGCAGTACTACCACGAGATGACCGGCCGCAAGGGCGTCACCGTGGCCGCCGCCAAGAACCTGATGCGCTCGCGCCCGACTTTGATCGCGGCGGTGATGGTTGCCCGTGGCGAGGCCGATGCGATGCTGTCGGGCCTGGTCGGCCGCTTCCACAAGAAGCTGGGCTATGTGCGCAGCGTGATTCCGCTGGAACCCAAGGTCAGCTCGACCTCGGCAATGACCGGTGTGATCAACAACCAGGGCGTGTTCTTCTTCGTCGACACCCACGTGCAGGAAGATCCCACCGTCGAGCAGATTGTCGAATCCACGCTGCAGGCGGCCTTCCGCATGAAGCTGTTCGGCATCGAGCCGAAGATCGCGCTGCTGTCGCATTCCAACTTCGGCAGCCACGATTCCAAGGATGCGCTGAAGATGCGCCAGGTGCGTGAGGCGCTGCTCAAGCGCAACCCGCGCCTGAACGTGGACGGTGAGATGCAGGGCGACACCGCATGGGATGAAGCACTGCGCGACAAGCTGCTGCCCAACAGCACCCTGAAGGGCCGTGCCAACCTGTTCGTGCTGCCCAACCTGGAAGCGGCCAACATCGCCTACAACCTCGTACGCGTGTTCACTAATGGCGTGGCGATCGGCCCGATCCTGATGGGCATGACCAAGCCGGTGCATATCCTCACCAGTAGCGCCAGCTCGCGCCGCGTGCTGAACATGACCGCGATTGCCGCGGTGGATGCGCAGATCCGCAAGCAGATGGAAGCCGACCGCGCAGGTTGATTGCCAACCTGCATGTGTCAACGCAGAGCCGGCCTTGTGCCGGCTTTGTTTTATGTAGGGTCTGGTGATGGTGTGGCCAGGCGTGAAGAAGCCTGACGAATGCACGCCAGTGTGCGCCGTTTGTGGGAGCGGCGTAAGCCGCGAAGCACGTAGATCATCAGCCAGCACATTCAGCCGTTTTCCCGGCATTGCCAGCTTCGCGGCTTACGCCGCTCCCACAGTCATTTCTGCAGTTCCCGTGTGCTGTATGCAGCTTGTGCACAAGCGGCGCCGATGTAGCCCCCGGTCGCCGCTGCCCATCAGAACTGATGAATCTTCTGCGCTTCCACTATCTGCAACACCAGTTTCCGCGTGGCCGCCCGGCAGGACCGGTAGGCCAACAGCAACCTGCGTTCGGACGGATCATCCACAAGCTCCGCATTCTCGTTGGATGTGGCTGCCGAAATGGCGTCAAGTTCGCCACGCCCGGTTGCCAGCCATTCGAACGAAACATCGGTGACCAATGCGATGGTGATCAGGCGCATGGTGCTGGGCGATATACCCGTTGGACTTTCCCAGTTTCCCACTGCGCTACGGCTTACCTTCAGTTGGCCTGCCAACTCCGCCTGCGTCATCCTCATCTTTCTCCGCGCTTTGCGGATGCGGATTCCCAGATGGTCATGCATAAATTTCTCCTCGAGCGTTGACCATGAGAGCCGACTAAAAGCCTAAGCCATTGCGAGCTTGCGCAGTCGGCAAAGACTTATTGTCAATGTTCATTACGTTCTTGGATTATCAGAACCGGGCTCGTCATCAATATTGACGACTTTTGCCAATGTAACTTGCACCTGCTCCCTGCTTTGTTTGATGTCGCTACGCTGCAGTGCGGAAAGTATTTTCAGCCAGAGCTTGTTCGTAAAACGCCGACAGCTTGACGAGCTTTTTTCTTAAGCGTTGAACCAATGGTGCAAGCGTGGCGCAAACCACTACGAGTGAAAAACTGCAGGCTGCTGATCGGCGTTGGAGGTCACGGATGGAATTCAAGCGACCGTGGAAACTGTCTGTTTATTTGATGGGTACATTGACCGTGTTGCTGCTTTCATTGGCGGCGCTGGCCATCCGCAGCGACAACGAAGCGGCAATCATCGCGGGCCGGCTGGTGCCGGTGCAGGGAATGGCGACCGTACTGGCGCCGGTTGCCGGTGTGGTGCGCTGGTTGGATGTGGATGACGGCAAGCGGGTGGTGGAGGGCGACACGCTCGCACTGGTAACCACTGCGCGCGCCATGCCTGATATCGGCGATGCCAATCGGGCGTTGGAGCACGGCCTGCAGCAGAAGGAAGACAGCATCGTGCTGGCGCGTGAGGCCTACAAGGAGCAGCTGGCGGCACAGACGACCGGTCTGCACGAGCAGTTGCAGGCTGCACGCGCTGAGGCGCAGCAGATCGATCTGCAGATACGTACGCGGCGCGAGCTGATTCGCATGGCCGGTGATGTATTGACCCGGAAGCGCAGTTTTGAAGCTGCTTCCGTCGCGGGCCTTGCCGCGGCCGAGCAGCAGGAGGCGCTGGTGCTGGACTACACCGCACAACTGCAGTCACTGCGTCGGCAACAGGCAGCGACGCAGCGGCTGATCGCCCAGCTCAAGCAGGCCGTGGGCGAACTGCCCGGCCGGCGCAAGGCCAACGATGCCGCCTATGCCGAGCATCTGGCGCAGCTGCGCCTGGAGCGGGTCGAGAACGAAGCCAGCGCCGCGCTGCTGGTGAAGGCGCCGGTGGATGGCGTGGTGGTGGCGCAGATGGTCAAGCCGGGGCAGTCGGTGCACCTGGGCCAGCCATTGCTCAGCCTGCTGCCCGGCGATGGCCGGCTTGAGGCCGAGCTGATGGTGCCGGGGCGCGCGATCGGGGCGATGGCGCCGGGTGATCGCGTGGTGCTTCGTTACCAGGCGTTTCCGCATCAGAAGTTCGGTGCGCAGCACGGCACCATCGCGCATATCAGCCGCACCGCGGTGGACAGTGAAGAGGCCAGCTTCGCCGCAGAGCTGCCAACGGTTAGGGAAGCCTTCTACCGCGTCACGGTCGAATTGACCAACCAGGCGATTCTGGCCCACGGCCGGATGGAGCCGCTCAAGCCGGGCATGATGCTGGATGCGCAGGTCAGCGGTGAGCCCGAGCCGCTGAGTGATCGCCTGCTGGCACCTATGTACTCGTTTGGCGGTTGGTTGGGTGGGCGCTGAGTTGGCGTAGTTGCAAACCAAGCATCCGATCATGGCGCTGCGTGCAAGTGGGTCTTGCCTTGCGCATGCCACAGCGCAGCTGGGTTTTGCGATGATGGGGCGCGCTATCCGCCTGCCCATTGGGATTCAGGGCAGGGTACGCACAGGGATGGGTGTACTGATCGCATTACCGAGGACTGGATCCGGATGAAGAAATTATCGTGCTGTGCCTGGGCTGTCGCGCTGTCGTTGGCTTGGGCGCCGTTGGCACAGGCAGAGCAGGCGCCTGCCATGCTGCCCAAAAGTGTGCAGGCAGGCCCCTGTGTTGAAGGCGTCTGTGAGTACCGCCTGCAGAACGGTATGCGGGTATTGCTGTTTGCCGATGCCAGCAAGCCGACGGTGACCGTCAATCTGGTCTATGGCGTGGGCTCCCTGCACGAGAACTACGGCGAAACCGGCATGGCGCATCTGCTTGAACACCTGATGTTCAAGGGCACGCCCAAGCACCCGGATATTCCCGGTGAGATGCAGCAGCGCGGCGTCGACAAGAATGCGACCACTTCGCTGGACCGCACCAACTACTTTGCCTCCTTCCCGGCCAACGACGACACCCTGGACTGGCTGCTGGGGCTGGAAGCGGACCGTATGCTCAATTCCAAGGTGGCCAAGGCCGACCTGGACAGCGAGATGACCGTGGTCCGCAACGAGATGGAAGCCGGCGACAACAATCCGGTTGGCGTATTGATGAAGCGCATGCGCTCGGTCGCCTTTGACTGGCACAACTACGCCAACATGCCCATTGGTGCGCGCTCGGACGTGGAGAATGTGCCGATCGGCAACCTGCAGGCGTTCTATCGGACCTGGTATCAGCCGGACAATGCGATGTTGATCATCGCCGGTCGCATCGACAGCACGCAGGCGCTGGCGCGGGTTGCCGCCCATTTCGCCCCCTTGAAGAAGCCTGCGCGGATCATGCCGGCTTTCCATACGGTGGAGCCGGTGCAGGACGGCGAACGTGAAGTCACGGTACGCCGCAGCAGTGAGCTGTCACTGATAGCCGCCAGTTATCACGTTCCCGCGCTTGCGCAGGCCGACAGCGCGCCGCTGTCGGTATTGGGCAACGTACTTGGCGACAACCCGAATGGGCGCCTGTACAAGGCCTTGCAGGAACCCAAGCTGGTCGCGTTTGCCGGTGCCAGCGGCGAGACCCTGCGCGATCCTGGCTTGTTCACCCTGGTTGCGGCCCTGCCCAAGGAGGGTGACCCGGGCAAGGCCGAAGCCGAGCTGCTCAAACAGGCCGAAGCCATCGCCGCCAGCCCGGTGACCGAGGCGGAGGTTGCGGCGGCCAAGCAACGCATTGGCAATGCCATTGAAAAGCGTGCCAGTGACGTCAATGCGATGGCGATGGCCTTGTCCGAATACCAGGCGGCCGGGGACTGGCGGCTGTTGTTCGTGCAGCGCGATACCATCGACGGCGTCACCGCGAGCGACGTCAACCGTGTCGCGGCTGCCTATCTGAAACCGCAGAACCGCACCATTGGCCGCTTCGTACCGACCGCGACGCCGGACCGTGCGCTGATTCCAGCAGCGCCGGCGGTTGCAAGCCTGGTGGATGGCTACAAGGGTCGGGCCGCCGTTGCTGCGGGTGAGGCGTTCGAGCCCAGCCTGGACAACATCGCCGCGCGTACCGAGAGCTTCGTCATTGGCGATGGCCTGCGGGTATCGCTGCTGCCAAAGCGCAATCGTGGCCAGACCGTCATCCTCGATGCCAGTTTCCGTTTTGCCGATGAGCCCTCCATCACCGGCCGCAGCTACGCCGGCAGCTGGGTAGGGCCGATGTTGATGACGGGCAGCGAGCGCATGGATCGTGGGCAGATTGCCGCGCGTTTTGATGCACTCAATACCCAGGCGCAGGTGAGTGGCGGCGCACAAGGGGCGGCCATCCGCCTCAACGGCAAGCGTGAGACCCTGCTTGAGGCGCTGCGTCTGGCCGCCGATGTGCTGCGTCATCCTGCGTTTCCGGCAGACCAGTTCGAGCAGTTGCGGCTGCAGGCCATCACCGGCCTGGAGTTCCAGCGCAACGAGCCGGGCACGCTTGCGTCAATGGCGCTGAGCCAGTATTTCGATCCGTGGCCGATTGGCCATCCGCTGCATGTGGAGTCGATTGATCAGTCGCTGGCACGTTTGAAGGCAATCACCGTCGAGGATATCCGCGCCTACCATCAGGCCTTCTACGGCAGCTCGGTCGGTGAGATCGCCGTGGTCGGTGATTTCGACCCGGTGGCGATGAAAGCCGAACTGCAGGCCTTGTTTGCCGACTGGAAGGCGCCGCATGCGTACGCGCCGATCAGCACCCACTACCGCGAAGTCGCCGCCAGGCACGAGCGCTTTTCCACTCCGGACAAACCCAATGCGGTGTTGCTGGCGCGGCAGAATGTATCGATCAACCTGGCCGATGCCGACTTCCCGGCACTGAACATCGCCATCGGCATTCTCGGCGGCGACCCGCTCAAGGCGCGTCTGGGCGAGCGCATCCGCCAGAAGGAGGGGCTGAGCTACAACATCGGTGCCGGCCTGAGTGCCGATGAAAGCCGCCAGGGACGTGACGACAACGGCAGCATCAGCATCCAGGCCATCGCCGCGCCGGAGAACATGGCCAAGCTGGAGGCAGCCCTGCGCGAGGAGTTGGCGCGGCTGCTTGCCGACGGCATCACCGCGCAGGAACTGCGCGATGCGGTGGCGGAGAAGAAGGTGGCGCGTGAGCAGTCGCGCGCGGCCGATGCAGCCATCGCAGGTTTGCTGGGTGACCATCTTTACTATGGCCGTGACATGCGCTTTGAAGCGCAGCGCGATGCCGCCTACCAGGCGCTGACGGTGGAGCAGGTCAATGCCGCCATCCGCAAGCACCTGAAGCCCGAGCAGCTGAGCGTGTTTGTTGCCGGTGACTTCAAGTAAGCGGTTACCCGGGGCTGTCTGTCACAGCCCCGGTACTGCTGCCGGCCAAGCTGCTTCCACGGCCCGCTGCCGTTGTTGTCTGCCCCAGGTTGGTACTGCCCCTGACCAAGCGGGCTGATCCAACGGCGAAGCGTGCCCCGCTTCAGGTTCGCCGCCGCCGTATTCTGCCGAGCAGGGCGCTGCCGGGGCGGCCGGGCTGGCCCGGCACTGCTAGAATTGCGCGGACCCGTTTTTTTTCGTGAATGACGCCATGAGCCATACCGCAAACGCGCCCGCCAATGCCGAGAAGCGTTACACCGTACATCGCGCTGACCTGCCGCTGAGCTGCCCGACGCCGGAAATGGCGCTGTGGAACTCGCATCCGCGGGTGTACCTGCCGATCGAAGACGAACCCAATGGCGAGGCAGCCTGCCCGTATTGCGGCTCGGTATTCGTGCTGGCTGACTGAACCGCTGACCGATGCGCCGTTTGACGGTGGTGCAGTTGCTGCCGGCGCTGCATTCCGGCGGCGTCGAGCGTTCAACCCTGGAAATTGCCGCGGCACTGGTGGCTGCCGGTCACCGGGCTATTGTCGTGTCCGCGGGTGGCCGACTGCTGCAGCCGCTGCTGGGCAGTGGCGCGGAGCATCTGACCCTGGATATCGGCCGCAAGTCGCTGCTTACGCTGCGTCATGTGGCCTCGCTGCGGCGCCTGTTCAGTGAAACCGGCGCCGATATCGTGCACGCACGTTCGCGGTTGCCGGCATGGCTGGGCTGGTACGCCTTGCGTGGCATGCCTGCGGCGCAGCGCCCGCATTGGCTGACCACCATGCACGGGCTCAATTCGGCCGGCCGCTACAGCGGCATCATGGCCAGTGGTGAGCGGGTGATCTGCGTATCGCAGACCGTGCGCGATTACCTGCTGCAGCACTATCCACAGACCGATCCGACCAAGCTGCGGGTAATCCCGCGTGGCGTGGATGTGGACCAGTTCCCGCGCGTGGAGCGCAGCGACCGACGCCCGCGGCTGGCGCTGGCAGCGCGTTACCCGCAGTTGGGGGGCGAGCTGCCGCTGCTGCTGTTGCCGGGGCGCGGTACCCGCCTGAAAGGGCATGCCTACGCCTTGCAGCTGCTGGCGGCATTGCAGAGCGCCGGCCGGCCGGCGCTGCTGTGGATGCCCGGTGTGCGTGAGCCCGGCCGCGAAGCCTATGTGCGCGAGCTGGAACAGTTGGCGCAGAGCCTGGGTATCGCCGGCCAGCTGGTGCTGAGCGAGCCCACCACCCGCATTGCCGAAGCCTATGCCGCCAGCGATCTGGTGCTGCAGTTGTCCGACAAACCCGAGGCATTTGGCCGTACCGTGCTGGAGGCCTTGTCGGTCGGCCGCCCGGTTGCAGGCTGGAACCATGGCGGGGTGGGCGAGCTGCTCGGCCAACTGCAGCCTTCCGGTGCAGTGGCCTACGCGGACATGGCGCAGCTGACGCAGTGCGTGTTGGCCCTGCTGGGCAACCCACCGCTGCTGCCACGGCGGATTCCGTATACGTTGCAGGCCATGCAACGTGCCACCCTGGATGTCTATGCAGAACTCGCTGGCTGAGCCGTCCATTGCCGCCACGCCGTCGCGCCAGCCCGGTTGGTGGGCGCCGGTATGGGTGATTGCCTATGTGGCCCTGTTGCCGCTGCCGGGCATTGCCGAGTCGGTGCTGGTGTTGGGTGCCTTGTTCACCGTGCTGCGCTTGTTGCTGCTGCGGCTGAAAAAAGGCGCTGGCATCCGCAGTCTATTGGGGGTGCCCGCGCTGGCACTGACCAGTGTGCTGTTCTGCGCCTACTGGTTGCCGCAGCTGGGTTCGGCGCTGGGTGCGGAAGATGCGGGCAAGGTCTGGGGCAAGGTCGGTGGTGGCCTGCGCTATCTGCCTTTCATGTGGCTGGTGGCAATCGCGGTGGCCACCCCGCAACGCCGGCGCGTCACCTTTGGCGGTATTGCGCTGGTGACGGGAGTCTGGGCGTTCGACGCCTTGCTGCAGGCCATTGCAGGTACCAGCCCCTTGTTCTGGGGTCTGGATCAGCTCAAGTGGCTGGTCAGCGGGCACGGCCTGTGTTCACCGGAAGAAGCGGCCCTGGCTGATCGCCTGGCCGGCATCTTCGGGCCCTGCAATCTGAAATTCGGCCAGGTGCTGGCCAGCCTGTCGCCCTTCCTGCTGTTCTTCGTAGGCGTGCGCTGGGGCCGTTGGAGTTGGCTGCTGGCCGCTGCGGTAGTCGGCGTGGTGCTGGTATATGCCGGTTCGCGTGCGTCGCTGATCACCTACAGCCTGGTACTGCTGGTTTCCGGTTGGCGTCTGCTCGGCGGCAAGTGGCTGCTGTTGCTCATGCTGGCCGGGGTGATGGGCGTCGCCGCGTTGGCTGCCGGCTCAAGCCAGGTGCGTGAGCGCTTCGAACGCACCGCGATGGCCTTCGGTGATGGCGCCCACGGCGTCAATGAAGCCTTGTCGGGGCGGGCGCAGATATGGGCGGCGGCACTGTGCATGGTGCGCGAACATCCGATCAACGGCGTGGGCGCGCGTGGTTTCCGTGAGGCGTATCCGCATTGCAATCCGGATGCGGCGCAGGCGCCGGTGTGGGGCGATGGGCCGGCGTTGCATGCGCACCAGATCCTGCTGGAGATCCTTGCCGAGACCGGCCTGCTGGGCTTGCTGCTATGGATTGCCGGTGCGGCGATGGCGCTGCGGGCCTGGGTCTACTCCGGGCCGGAGGCGCGCGAGCGTGCACGCCCGGCAGCGGTGGCCTTGGCGGTCACGGTGTTCCCGCTCAATACCCACCTGGCGTTCTATTCCGCTTTCTGGGGCGGGCTGACGGTGTTGCTGGCGGCACTGTATGCCGGTGCGCTGCTGGCCGAGCCGGACAGACGCGGCGACTGAGGCGGCAGGCGGCTCAGTCGTAGAAGTTGCTGCGGCCTTCGGGCTGGCGCTTGAAACGGCGGTGTATCCACAGGTATTGCGCCGGTGCCTCGCGCACCATTTCCTCGATGGCGGCGTTGACCTGGGCGGTGTCGGCAACCACGTCATCGGTGGGGAAATCGGGCAGCGGTGGGGCGATTTTCAGCACGTAGCCGCTGCCAACACGGCGATGGAAGTACGGCACCACGGCGCAGCCGGTCATGCGCGCGAACTGATGGGTGGCGGTGATGGTGGATGCCGGCATGCCGAAGAACGGTACGAACACCGAGTCCTTGCCGCGCATGTCCTGGTCCGGCGCATACCAGAGGAAACCGCCTTTCTTCAGATGCCGCACGGTGGCGCGGATGTCTTCGTTGGCGAACATCGCGCAGGCATATTTCAGCCGGCCGCTCTTCACCGCCCATTCCATCACCGGGTTGCGGTACTTGCGGTACATGCCGGCCAGCGGCACGTGGTCGCAGAGCAGGCGGCCGCACATTTCCAGGGTCATGAAGTGGCCTGATACCAGCAATACGCCGCGGCCTTCGGCCTGCAATGCCTTGAGGTGCTCCAGCCCTTCCCATTGCACCTGTGGGCGGATGACGTCGATCTTGCCCCACCAGGCGCGGGCGAATTCAAACACACCTACGCCAAGTGCATCGAAGCTGTCACGTAGCAGCCGCTGCCGCCAGGCCTCGTCCTTTTCCGGGAAGCACAGCTTGAGGTTGACCTCGGCGGCGTGGCGGCGACTGCGTGCCAGGTGCAGGGCCAGCCAGCCAATACCACGGCCCAGTGCGCGCTGCAGCGTCCATGGCAGGCGGGCAGCGATGAAGGCAATGCCAAGCCAGGCATAGGTGGGCCAGTGCCGTGGCTGCAGGAGCGAGGGCCGGGTGGCGGTGGAAGGCGAATCGGACATGTGGAGATTCTAAGCCACCGGGGTGAAGGCGGGAGCACCGCCGGCGAGGGCGGGGCAACTGCAACTGCAACGGCAAAGCTACCCCTCCTCAATCCTCCCCTGCGCTGTGCGCAAGGGAGGAGGCAAGGGCATTGCAACTGCAAAGCTGCCAGCGTCCGGTCCTGTGCGGTGTGGCCTGTCATGCAATGGCACTGCGCTTTGTCGCGCGCTTGTGTCGTTCTCCCGTATCCTTCGCCGATGCGTAAGGATCCAGTCGAAATTCTGTTGCGTGGCCTGTATTCGGCCGTGCTCTATCTATTGCTGCCCATCACCGTGTACCACCTGGTGTGGCGCGGTTTCCGGGTGCGCGAATACTTCCGGCGCTGGGATGAGCGCTATGCCTCCTACCCGGACAGCGGCGCGCAGCCGCGGGTGTGGTTGCATGCGGTGTCGGTGGGCGAGGTCAATGCGGCCGCGCCCCTGGTCAATGCGTTGCGTGAACAGCGCCCCGATATCCGCTGGATCATCACCACCATCACCCCGACCGGCTCGCAGCGGGTGCGCGCGCTGTGGGGAGATGCGGTGGACCATGTCTATCTACCGTACGACGTCCCCGGCAGCGTCAGTCGCTTCCTGGAGCATTTCCAGCCCAGCCTGGCGTTGATCCTGGAAACCGAGCTGTGGCCGAACATGTTGTTCGGTTGCCGCGATCGTGGCATTCCGGTGTACATCCTCAATGCGCGTTTGTCGGCCCGTTCGTTGAAGGGTTATCGCGTGCTCAAGGCGCTGGTCGGGCGCGCGCTGCGCACGGTGACCTGCGTCGCGGCGCAGTCGCAGGCCGATGCGGAGCGTTTCATCGAGCTGGGCGCATTGCCCGAACAGGTGCAGGCCTTGGGCAACCTGAAGTTCGATATCCATCCGCCGGACCCGACCGCGTTGTTGCAGGCCTTTCATCAGCACGTGGCTACTACGCGGCCGATATGGATCGCCGCCAGTACCCATGAGGGCGAAGAGCAGGCGGTGATCGAAATCCATGCGCGCCTGTTGCAGCAGCATCCCGATGCGCTGTTGTTGTGGGCGCCGCGTCACCCCGAACGCTTTGCCAAGGTGGAAGCTCTGGCGCGCGAGCAAGGCTGGCGCGTGGCTACGCGCAAGGCGCAGCAATGGCCTGCGGCCGATACCCAGGTATTCGTGATCGATACCCTGGGGGAATTGATGGCGTTCTATGCCTGCGCGCAGGTGGCCTTCGTCGGTGGCAGTCTGCAGGCCATTGGCGGCCACAATCTGCTGGAGCCAGCAGCGATGGGCACCGCAGCGGTTACCGGGCCGCACCTGCACAACTTCGCCGAGATCTCGCGGCGCATGGATGAGGCCGGTGCCCTGTGCATTTGTGCCGATGCGGCGGAAGTAGGTGAAGCCGTGTCACGTCTGTTGCAGGATGATGCCGAGCGCGAACGCATGGTGCAGGCAGGGCGGGCGCTGGTGGCCAATGGCCGCGGCGCGTTGGAGCATACGATCGCCTTGATCACTCCGCAGTTGCCACCGCCCAGCGAGAGCAGCCTGGCAGGTTGAAAGCATCACTTTCGGTAATTGGGTGGCCGCGCTGTGGTGTGGGAGCGGCGTAAGCCGCGAAGCTGATGGTGTTCGAAATCTTGGCGCCCATGCGCTGATGCTGTGTTTGCTTCGCGGCTTACGCCGCTCCTACAAAGAGAGCAGGCAAGGCCTGCGGGGCATCAACCTGGTCCGGGTGTACGTGGTGTACGAATTGCTGGCCCTGATCGAGTGATGGTGCTCGCAGGCAATGTTTCAGAAACAGGAAAGGCGGGCCGAGGCCCGCCTTTCTGCGTTACGTTGTCGCGCCGGATTACTGCGCGCTGCTCGACTGCAGCTTGGAGCTGGCATCCACCGTCAGCAGGCGGTTGATGTCCTGGATTTCGTTGATTTCCAGATCGCCGATGGCCTGGCTCAGCTGCAGGCGTGCCTGCAGGAAGTTGTAGCGCGACGTTGCGTAGTCCAGCTGGGCCTGGAACAGGGTCTTCTGGTTCTGTACCACGTCCAGCACGGTACGGGTACCAACTTCCAGGCCGACCTGTGAGGCGTCATAGGCGCTCTGTGCCGAGACCACAGTCAGACGACGTGCTTCGACTTCGCTGATGCCGGCAACCAGTGCCTGGTAGGCATTGCGGGTGTTGCGGTCGAGGGCGCGCTTCTGCTGCTCGAAGGTGTCCTGGGCGATATCGCGACGGGCCAGCGCCTGACGCACACCGGATTGGGTGGCACCACCGGCGAAGATCGGCACGTTCAGGGTAAGGCCGATCGAGTTGGTGGTGGCATCCGGAACAGCAGTGCCGCTACCAGTGGTGTCACCCCAACGCGCGCTCTTGCCCCAGCTGCCGCCCAATGACAGGGTCGGATAGTGGCCGCCACGAGCGGAGGAGACGTTGGACTCGGCGGCGCTGACCTGCAGCTCCTGCGCCTTCAGTGCCGGGTTGCGTGCGACCGCATCGGCGACGAGCTGGTCGACGTTGCTGCGATTGGCTGGCACTTCCGGGCGGAAGTCGACCGGCAGGCCGCGCAGGTCGCGCACCGGCTGGCCGGTCAGCTCGGTCAGCGCCTGGTAGGCATCTTCCAGTGCATTGCGGGCAAGAATGGTATTGGCGCGGGCCTGATCGTACTGGGCACGTGCTTCGTGCATGTCGGTGATCGGTGCCAGGCCCACTTCCAGACGCTTGTCGGCGTAGTCGAACTGCTTCTTGGCAGCGGCTTCGTTGGTCTCGGCGGCAGTCAGCGACTCGATGCCGACCAGCACGTTGAAGTAGGTGGTCGCAGTACGCACGATCAGCTCGTCGTTGGCCGACTCGAGATCGAAATCGGCAGCCTTGCTGACGTCACGCTGCGCGCGCAGGTTGGCGAACTGACTCCAGTTGAACAGGGTCTGGCTGCCGTTGATGCCGTAGTTGCGGGTCTTGGAGGTGGAGCTGCCGCTGATGTCGTCGTAACTGGTGCGGGTACGGTTCAACGAAGCCTCACCGCCGATCTGCGGCAGCAATGCGGCACGTGCCTGGACCTGGCCTTCCTTGTTGATCAGGCGCGTGGACTCGGCTGCGGCCAACTGCGTGTCACCGTTGCGGGCCATTTCGTAGACCTGCAACAGGTCGGCGGCATGGGAAGTCAGCGGAGTGAGGGCGACTGCCAGCGCAAGGGTGAGGGATCGGCGGATCATTGCGGCTTCCTTGGAAGGTTTCAGAGTTGGAATTGCGGTGCGGGCGCAGCGCCCTGCAGGTAATCAAGGTCGGTTTCAAACAGCGAGGCAATGCTGCCATCGGCCTGGACCAGCACTGCTTCCATCACCGGCGAAACGCCGCGGATGGCAAACAGGCGGCCGCCAGTGCGCAGCAGCTTCAACAGTTCCACCGGTACGGTTTCTACCGCACCGGTGATGCAGATGGCGTCGAACTGACGCTGGCTCTGCCAATTCAGGGCATCGGCGACTTCAATGCGGACATTGCTGCCCAGCTTGGCCGCGTCCAGGTTCTGGCGGGCGCGCTCGGCCAGCTCGGGGTGGATTTCCAGGCTCAGTACTTCGCGGGCCAGTTCGCCCATGCAGGCACTCAGGAAGCCGCTGCCGGTGCCGATTTCCAGCACTTCGTCAGTGGGCTGCAGATCCAGCGCCTGCAGGGTGCGGCCTTCGATGACCGGCTTCATCATCTTCTGGCCATGACCCAGCGGCAGCTCGATATCGGCATAGGCCAGGGCGCGGTGCGATTCGGCGACGAAGGCCTCGCGCGGCAGGCGCGCCAGCACGTCCAGCACGCGGACTTCCAGCACATCCCAGGGACGGATCTGCTGTTCAACCATCATTTCGCGGACGTGGGAGTAATCAATCGTCATGGGAAGCTCATCATTCCAGCGCAGTGGGCCGGCCATTTTACCGGTTACCAGACACAAAGTACGGACCCAACATTGCGGGGAGGGCCGCGCGCGACGCAGTGCCGGAAGTCATTCGGACCTCCGGTTCATTCAGCTTGCCGGCGCGGTGCATAGGCGCGGATGAAGAAATCCACGCTGGCGGCGATATGGACGTCGGCATCGAGCTGGTCCGGGGCGGCGCACAGGCCACACATCATATGCGTATGGACCTCGCCCTTGATCAGGCAGAAGAACTGCCGGGCGGCCAGTGCCAGGTCTTCGATGGCCAGCTGGCCACGGCTTACGCGGGCGCCGAGGAACTCGGCCAGGGCGGTTTCGGTGCGTGCCGGGCCGGCCTGCCAGAACATCTGGCGGATACGGTCGTCGGTGTCCGGGGTCATCATCATGCGCTGGGTGGCAATGGCCGCGTCGCTGCTGATCAGGGCGAAAAAGGCATGGCCGATGCCCAGCAACTGGCCGCGCAGGGGGGCCTCGTTGTCGGTGACAAACAGTTCATCGGGCATCATTTCCACGCACTTGGCCTGGATTGCCTCGGTGAACAGGGTTTCCTTGTCACCGAAATGACTGTAGACCGTCAGTTTGGAAACACTGGCACGGGCGGCAATTTCGTCCATGCTGACGCCGTTGAAGCCCAGTTCGATGAACAAGGCCTTGGCCGCATCGAGGATGGCCGCGCGCTTGCCAAGGTCCTTGGGGCGACCCGGACCGGAGCTGCGTGGCGCCGCTGTCGTGGGCGCGGAGGAGGGCTTTTTCGGGCACATCAGGCAATACTAGACCAGCTGGTTCGATATTTATACTATACCGATGCGTTTAGTAATGGCGGCGAAATCCCGCCATCTTCCTCCCTTGCGATCGCGACCTATATATATGACCTCCCTGCGTTGGATTGGCTGTTGCCTGCTGTTGCCCCTGCTTGCCGCCTGCGGCAAGCCCGAGACCGTACCCGTACACGCTGTACCCGTATTGGTGGAGCATCCGGCCGGCAATGGCGGGGTGGCCATTGGTGCCTATCCTGGCGAGGTACGCGCCCGTGAGGAAGCCGCGCTGTCCTTCCGCGTTGGCGGCAAGCTGCTGCGGCGCGAGGTGGATGCCGGCCAACGGGTGAAAAAGGGCCAGTTGCTGGCCGAACTCGACGTTGCCGACTACAACCTGCAGGCGCGCGCGGCGCAGGCACAGTTCGCTGCCGCCGAAGCCGACCTGGTGCGCGCCCGCGATGAGCACAAGCGCTACCAGGCGCTGGCGAGCCAGCAGCTGGTCAGCCAGTCGGCGCTGGATGCACAGACCGCGGCCTTGAAGGCAGCGCAGGGCCAGGCCGATGCGGCGCGGGCCAATCTGGATGTTGCCCGCAACCAGTCCGCTTATGCCCAGTTGCATGCGCCCGAGGACGGCATGATTGCCAGCCGCGAGGCCGAGGCCGGGCAGGTGGTGGCGGCCGGACAGACCATTTACACGATGGCCGCCGACGGTGCCCGCGAAGTCGCGATCGCGCTGCCGGAAAGTGCCATCCGCGATTTCAGCGTCGGCCAGGCGGTCGAGGTCGAGTTGTGGAACCAGCCGGGCAAGCACCTGGCCGGCAGCATCCGCGAGATCGCCGCCGCTGCCGATCCGCAGGCACGTACCTATGCCGCCCGTGTCAGCTTGGCGGCCGATGCGCTGAATACGGTTGAACTGGGGCAAAGCGCGCGGGTTTTCATTGCCCATGGCAAGCAGGGAGTGATGAGCGTGCCTCTGGCTGCCGTGCAGGCCGGTAAGCAGCCGCAGCAGGCCAGTGTGTGGGTGGTGAACCCGGCCGATGGCAAGTTGCAGGCGCGTGCGGTGACGCTGGGTGCCTATGGCCCGGAAAGCGTGCCGGTGCTGCAGGGTTTGAAGGCTGAAGATTGGGTGGTTGCTGCTGGCGGCCATCTGTTGCGCGAAGGTCAGCCGGTGACTGCCGTGGACAGGAGCAATCGGCCCATTGAACTTGGCGCACCGAAGAAGGCTGCGTCGGAGGGCTCGCGATGAGCCTGTCGAAATCTTGTATGTGCGACACCGTCGCCCTTCCCCCTGCGGTGGAAGCGGACGGGATGGGTACTGACGCTCGCGGCAATGCCGAGCGGCGCTGGATCCGCGCTGAAAAGGGGACTGAGGCGTGAAACGCTTCAATCTCTCCGAATGGGCGCTCGGTAACCGCCCGCTGGTGCTGTTCATGATGATCGCCATGGCGATCATCGGTGCCTGGTCATACAAGCACCTGGGCCAGTCCGAAGATCCGCCATTCACCTTCAAGGCGATGGTGGTGCAGACCATGTGGCCCGGTGCCACCGCCGAGCAGGTGTCCAAGCAGGTCACCGAGCCGATTGAAAAGGCGTTGATGAACACCGGTGAGTTCGAGTTCATCCAGGCCTATTCGCGGCCGGGTGAGTCGCAGGTGATCTTCATGGCGCGCGACTCGATGCCGTCCAAGGATGTGCCGGAGCTGTTCTACCAGGTGCGCAAGAAGGTCGGCGACATCCAGTCGCAGCTGCCGGCCGAAGTGATCGGGCCGTTCTTCAACGATGAGTTCGGCGACACCTTCGGCAATATCTATGCGTTGACCGGCAAGGGTTTCGACTATGCGCTGATGCGCGACTACGCCGACCGCATCCAGCTGCAGCTGCAGCGGGTGGACGATGTTGGCAAGGTCGACCTGATCGGCCTGCAGGACGAGAAGGTGTGGATCCAGTTGTCCAACACCAAGCTGGCCACGCTGGGCGTGTCGCTGCAGCAGGTGCAGCAGGCCTTGGCGCAGCAGAACGCCATCGCCCCGGCCAGCTGGTTCGAAACCCCGACCGACCGTGTGCAGTTGCGCGTCAGCGGCCAGTTCACTTCGGTCGAGGACATCCGCAACTTCCCGATCCAGGCCGGCGAACGCACCGTGCGGCTGGGCGATATCGCCGAGGTCAAGCGCGGCTTCGCCGATCCGGCCTCGGCCAAGATGCGCTTCATGGGCGAGGACGCCATTGGCATTGCGGTGGCGATGAAGGGTGGCGGCGACATCCTCAAGCTGGGTAAGACCCTGGACAGCGAGTTCGAACAGCTGCAGAAGACGCTGCCGGCCGGCATGCAGCTGCGCAAGGTGTCCGACCAGCCGCATGCGGTGAAGGAATCGGTGGGCGAGTTCGTCAAGGTGCTGACCGAGGCGGTGGTGATCGTGCTGCTGGTGAGCTTCTTCTCGCTGGGTTGGCGCACCGGCCTGGTGGTGGCGGTGTCGATTCCGCTGGTGCTGGCGATGACTTTCTTCGTCATGCATCAGTTCGATATCGGCCTGCACAAGATTTCGCTGGGTGCCTTGGTGCTGGCGCTGGGTCTGCTGGTGGATGACGCGATCATCGCGGTGGAGATGATGGCCACCAAGATGGAGCAGGGCTACGACCGCCTGCGTGCGGCCAGCTTTGCCTGGACATCCACCGCCTTCCCGATGTTGACCGGCACGCTGATCACTGCCGCCGGCTTCCTGCCGATTGCCACGGCGGCATCGAGTACCGGTGAATACACGCGCTCGCTGTTCCAGGTGGTGACGATTGCCTTGGTGGTTTCGTGGATTGCCGCGGTGCTGTTCATTCCCTACCTCGGCGACAAGATGCTGCCGGACCTGCACAACCCGCAGCCGCCGAAGCCGGGCAGCATTGCCGGGCGTTGGCGCGCGCTGCGCCTGCGCTGGGCCGACCGCAACCCGGCACTGGCCAACCTGGTCAGGCCGAAGGAACTCTCGCACGACCACGACCCGTACAAGAGCGCGTTCTATCAGCGTTTCCGGGTGTTCCTGGACGCCTGCCTGCGCCGTCGCTGGTTGGTGATCCTGGCCACTGCCGGCTTGTTCGTGTTCTCGCTGGTGATCTTCCGCTTCGTGCCGCAGCAGTTCTTCCCGGATTCGACCCGGCCCGAGCTGATGGTGGATATCGAACTGGCCGAAGGTGCGTCGTTGACCGCCACCCAGGCACAGGCGCAGAAGTTCGAGGCGCTGATCAAGGACCACAAGGGCGTGGCCAATTTCGTTGGCTACGTCGGCAATGGTTCGCCGCGTTTCTACCTGCCGCTGGACCAGCAGCTGCCGGCCACCAACTTCGCCCAGTACGTGGTGTTGGCCGAAGACACCAAGGCACGCGAGGAGCTGCGTGATTGGATGTTGAAGGAAGTGGTGCCGAAGTTCGGCGACGTGCAGCTGCGTGTGACCCGCCTGGAGAACGGCCCGCCGGTCGGTTACCCGGTGCAGTTCCGCGTTTCCGGCGAGCATATCGAACGCGTGCAGGCCATTGCCGCACAGGTCGCCGACAAGGTGCGGCAGAACCCGCATACCACCAACGTCAACCTCAACTGGAGCGAGCCGAGCAAGGTGGTACGGCTGGTGGTGGACCAGGACCGTGCCCGCGTATTGGGTGTGAGCAGCGCACAGATCGCGCAGTTCCTGACCAGTTCGCTGTCGGGCATGAGCGTGAGCACCTACCGCGAAGGCAACCGCCAGATCGGCATGTTGCTGCGTGGCCCGGATGACGAGCGTGCGCGCCTGGACATGCTGGGCAGCCTGGCCATTCCCACTGCCAGCGGCAAGCCGGTATCCCTGTCGCAGGTGGCCAAGCTGGAGTACGCCTTCGAGGACGGCATCATCTGGCACCGCGACCGCCTGCCCACGGTCACCGTGCGCGCCGACATCGGCGACAGCATGTTGCCGGTAGGCGTGGTCGAGCAGATCCTGCCGATCCTGGACGAGATCCGCGACGCCCTGCCCAGTGGCTATCTGCTGGAAACCGGCGGCACGGTGGAGGATTCGGCGCGTGGCCAGAACTCGATCAAGGCCGGCATGCCGCTGTTCCTGGTGGTGGTGGCGACCTTGCTGATGGTGCAGCTGCGCAGCTTCTCGCGGGCGGCGATGGTGTTCATCACCGCGCCGCTGGGCATCATTGGTGCCACCTGGTTCCTGCTGCTGTTCCAGGCGCCGTTCGGTTTTGTGGCGATGCTGGGCACCATTGCCCTGGCCGGCATGATCATGCGCAACTCGGTGATCCTGATCGACCAGATCCAGCAGGACATCGATGCCGGCCATGACCGCTGGCACGCCATCATCGATGCCACCGTGCGCCGCTTCCGCCCGATCGTGCTGACCGCACTGGCGGCGGTGCTGGCGATGATCCCGCTCTCGCGCAGCGCCTTCTACGGCTCGATGGCGATCTCGATCATGGGCGGGCTGATCGTCGGCACGGTGTTGACCCTGGTATTCCTGCCGGCCTTGTATGCGGCCTGGTTCCGGGTGCGCCCGGATGAGGCCACGCACTGAGCCGGGCAACCGCTTACGGCTGGCCGGGTGATCGGCCAGCCGTAAGAAATGGCGATGGATTTCACGGTTGAGATGGTAAATTGGCGCCGCCGGCGGGGGAGCCGGTGTGACCTGCGGAGGCGGGTTTGTCCAGGCGCCAGAGGATTTTCGACGTCGTGACTGCAATGCCCGCCGGCCGCAATCGGTGGCTAGCGGTGCTGTGGGCCGTGCTTGCATGCACCCTGCTATGGGGCAGCAGCGCGTCGCTGGTATTGGCGGCGGGGCGGCATACCGTGGCCGGCTGGGGCATGGAACAGGGGCTGCCGCACAATCTGGTGCAGTCGGTGGCGCAGGGCAGCGACGGTTTCATCTGGCTGGGCACCTGGGAAGGTGTGGTCCGCTTCAACGGCCGCAGTTTCACCGTGTTCGATCGCCAGAACACCCCGGGGGTGGAACTGTCCGGGGTGCTGAGCATCCTGCCCGAGGCCGATGGCGCAGTGCTGTTCGGCACGATTTCCGACGGCGTCTATCGCTATCACCGTGGCCGCTGGGAGGCGCTGGGCGGTGCCGATGCCCGGCACCTGTCGGTCACTGCCTTGCTGCGTGATCGCTCCGGCGGCTTGTGGATAGGCGCAAAAGAAAAACTATTGCGATTGCTGCCCTCTGGCCAATTGCTGGATGCCGGCCGCGCGGCTGGCCTGCCGGAAGTACCCATCACCGCATTGCGAAACGGCGCCGACGACACGCTGCTGGTGGCCACCGAGAAGGGCGTCTACCAGCTGCGGCAGGGGCAGTTGAGCGCATGGAACGACACCGCCGGTTGGGTGGTACGCGACCTGCTCGATGACGGCCACGGCGGCTGGGTGGTTGCGGCCGATGATGGTGTTCATTGGCTGCGCGGCAACGGCCAGCGTCAACATCTATTGCCGGGCGAGCGGGTGGACGCGGTGCGTCTGGACAGCAACGGCGCACTTTGGTTAAGCCTGTCGGCCGGGCGCCTGGTGCGCTGGAGCGCAGGCAGCATCGAGCGCATCGCGGTGCCGGGCCAGGTCAGCCCGGCACTGATGATCGATCAGGAAGGCCTGGTCTGGGCGGGCAGTACCGATGGCCTGTTCCGCATCGATGAAGGTGCCGCGCGCGGGCTCACCAGCGAGGACGGCCTGGGCTCGGACTATGTGCGCGCGCTGATCCAATCGGACAACGGTGATGTCTGGATCGGCCACTCCGAAGGCCTGAACCGGATGCGCGGTGATGCCATCAGCCACGTGCGCTTGCTACCCGGCAACGGCCGTGACGCCTCGGTGCTGGCGCTGGCCAGCCGCGATGGCAGCGTGTGGGCGGGCACGTACAACCAGGGTGTGTTTCGCCTGGATGGCAGCGGCCGTGTCATGCAGCAGATCCGCCTGCCCGGTACGGTGCAGCCGCTGGTACGCAGCCTGCTCAGTGAACGTGATGGCGGCCTGTGGATAGGCAGTTCGGAAGGCCTGTTCCATTACCAGCAGGGGCAGTTGCGCCATTACGGCCTGGACGAAGGCCTGCCAGGCCTGGCGGTGCATGCCTTGTACCGCGACCCGGCCGGCGTATTGTGGATTGGCAGCAATGACGGTGTGGCCAGCCTTGATCCTGATGGCAAGCTGCAGGGATGGTCGGCCGATCTGGATTTCCCGGCGCGCTACGTTTTTGATTTCCTTGGCGACGACAACGGCGACCTGTGGATGGCCACCGACCATGGCCTGCTGCGCAAGCGCGGCCTGGATATCACCGTGTTCGACCATCGCAACGGTCTGCCGCGGGACAAGATATTCCGGGTGATCGATGACGGTGCCGGCCATCTGTGGTTGCCCAGCAACCAGGGTGTGTTCCGGCTGGATCGGCGTGACCTGATTGCGGTGGCCGCTGGCGCGCGCACCCATCTTGCGGTGCAGGTGCTGGACCATACCGACGGCATGCCCAGCAGCCAGGGCAATGGCGCCTCGTCGCCGGCCGGCTGGCTCACCCACAAGGGGGAGTTGTTGTTTCCCACGGGCGGTGGCCTGGCGGTGATCGACCCGCAGCGGGTGGACGGCAATACCCGCTTCCGCAAGTTTCCGGTGGTCATTGAAAGCGTGGTGGTCGATGGTGATCCACAGCCATTGCGCAGCGCCTATGGGCTGCCGGCCGGGGTGGAACGCATTGCCGTGGCCTATAGCGGGCTTGGCTTCCGTGCACCGGACAAGATGCGCTACCGCTATCGCATGGAAGGGTTTGACACCGCTTGGGTGGATGCGGGCAGCCGCATCGAGGCGGTCTATACCAATCTGCCGCCAGGACAGTACCGGCTGCGGATCCAGGCGATGTCGTTGCCGTTGGATTGGGAAAATACCAGCCGTGGTGGCGAGGCAGTGCTGAACCTGGACGTCGCCGCACCACTTTGGCAGCGGCCTTGGGTGCGCTGGTTGAGTGGATTGGCCTTGCTGGCCTTGCTGCTGTTGTTGCTGGGCTGGCGCGCCACAAGCTACCGCTTGCGGCAGAAGCGCTTGAACAACGAAATCGCCGCGCGCACGCAGGAATTGAGCGAGAAGAACCGCGCGCTGGAACAGGCCGATTTCGAACGCGCAAGTTTGTTGCAGCGGCTGGAACACCAGGCCATGCACGACGCGCTCACCGGCCTGCCCAATCGACGCGCCGGCGATGCCTACCTGCAGAAGGCGCTGTTGCAGGCGGCGGCCGACGGCAAGCCGCTGACCGTGGCGCTGGTCGACGTTGATCACTTCAAGCAGATCAACGACCGTTACGGCCACGATGCCGGTGATCAGGTGTTGCGCGATATCGCCAGTCTGCTGCAGTTGCGCTTGGGCAAGTCGCAGTTTGTGGCCCGCCATGGTGGCGAGGAGTTCCTGGTGGTGATGCCGGGCCTGTCATTGCAGGACGCGGTGACGGTCCTGCAGGAACTGCGCATGCGATTGGCACGGCTGCGCTTTGAAGAAGTGGATGCGGAAGTCAGTGTGACCGTCAGCATCGGTGTTGCCGCGCTGGGGCCGGGCCAGAACACCGGGCGTACGCTGCTGGCAGCGGCGGACCGGCAGCTGTATCGGGCCAAGCGCGAAGGACGCAACCGGGTGCTGGCGTGATGCCGCCGCAGCGGTGCCGGTAAGCACCGCTGCGGCAACAAGTCCAGGCGCGGCTGGGCTCAGTACAGGCCCTGCGCCAGCATCGCGTCGGCAACCTTGACGAAGCCGGCGATATTGGCGCCATCGACATAATTGACGCTGCCATCGGCTCGCACGCCGTGCTGCACGCAGTTGGCGTGGATCTCTTTCATGATCACGTGCAGGCGTTCGTCGACGTCGGCGTGGCGCCAGGACAGGCGCAAGGCGTTCTGGCTCATTTCCAAGCCTGAGGTGGCTACGCCACCGGCATTGCTGGCCTTGCCGGGTGCATACAGCGTGCCGGCCTGCAGGAAGACATCCACCGCTTCCAGCGTGGACGGCATGTTGGCGCCTTCGGCCACGCACAGCACGCCGTTGTGCACCAGGGTGCGCGCGTCGGTTTCATCCAGTTCGTTCTGGGTGGCGCAGGGCAGGGCGATATCGGCCGGGATATGCCAGGGGCGGCGGTCGGCCAGAAACTCGAAGCGGGCGTCGTCGGCCAGTTCGGAGAGCCGACCGCGGCGTTCGTTTTTCAATGCCATCACTTCCTGCATGGCGGTTTCGTCGAAGCCGTCGCGCGCGTACAGGGTGCCGCCGGAGTCGGAGAAGGTCAGCACCTTGGCACCGAGATCACTGGCCTTGATCGCCGCGTACTGGGCCACATTGCCCGAACCCGAAATCAGCACCTTGGCACCGTGGGTCTGGCGCTTGGCATGGTGCAGCATCTGCTCGACGAAGTAGACCGTGCCGAAGCCGGTGGCTTCCGGGCGCATCAGGCTGCCGCCATAGGCCAGGCCCTTGCCGGTAAACACGCAGGCGGCATCGTTGCTGAGCTTCTTCATCATGCCGGCCATGAAGCCGACCTCGCGCGCGCCGACGCCGATATCACCGGCCGGCACGTCGGTATCCGGGCCGAGGTGGCGGTAAAGCTCCAGCATCAGCGCCTGGCAGAAGCGCATCACTTCGCCATCGCTCTTGCCCTTGGGGTCGAAGTCCGAGCCGCCCTTGCCACCGCCCATTGGCAGCGTGGTCAGCGCGTTCTTGAAGGTCTGCTCGAAGGCCAGGAACTTGAGGATGGACAGGTTCACCGACGGGTGGAAACGCATGCCGCCCTTGAACGGGCCAATGGCCGAGCTGTGCTGCACGCGCCAGGCGCGGTTGACGTGGGTCTGGCCCTTGTCATCGGCCCAGGCGACGCGGAACTGGATGACCCGCTCCGGCTCGACCAGACGTTCCAGCAACCCGTACTGCGTGTATTTCGGGTTCTGCTGCAGGAACGGCCACAGGCTGTGGGCCACTTCCTTTACTGCCTGCAGGAACTCGGATTGGTTGGGGTCGCGCTTGGCCACGTAGGCCAGGAAGTCGTCGGGGGTACGGTAGTTCAAGGTCATTCCTTTGTTGATGCGGGACCTGAAGCGACAGGTCCAATGAAGAAACGGCGAGGTATCCACCTGCGGGAATGGCCCGCAAAAAAAGACGCGGCCAAGGGCCGCGTCGAGGTACTTCAGTGCAACTGTGCAAGCACGGACTGGCCGGCTTGCTGGGTGCTGAGTGCCTGGCCTTGCGCGGCGAGATCAGCGGTGAACTGGCCCGCATCAAGCGCGGCGCTCACCGCCTGCTCGATGGCGGCCGCCTCGTCCTCCAGCCCCAGCGAATGGCGCAGCAGCATGGCCGCGCTCAAGATGGTGGCATAGGGATTGGCGATGCCCTTGCCGGCGATGTCCGGCGCCGAACCATGGATGGGTTCATAGATGCCGACCTTGCCCTGTTCGCCCAACGAGGCCGACGGCAGCAGGCCCAGCGAGCCGGCCAGCATCGAGGCTTCGTCGGTGAGGATGTCGCCGAACATGTTCTCGGTGACGATCACATCGTAGACGCGCGGCTTGGCGATCAGGTGCATGGCCATGGAATCAACCAGCTGGTGTTCCAGTTCAACGTCCGGGAATTCTTCGCGGCCGATGCGGGTGGCGATGTCACGCCACAGGCGCGAGGTTTCCAGCACATTGGCCTTGTCCACCGAGGTCAGCTTGCCGCGACGGGCCTGGGCCAGGCGGAAGGCGCTGCGCAGCACGCGCTCGATCTCCACCGTGGTGTAGCGGCACAGGTCGCTGGCGCTGTCGGCATCGCGGGTCTTGTCGCCAAAGTAGATGCCGCCGGTCAGCTCACGCACGACCACGAAATCCACGTCCTTGAGCAGTTCCGGCTTGATCGGCGAAGCATTGAGTGCCGCCGGATGGGTGCGCACCGGGCGCAGGTTGGCGAACAGGCCCAGCGCCTTGCGGATGGCCAGCAGGCCTTGTTCCGGACGCACCTTGGCATTCGGGTCGGACCACTTCGGGCCACCGACGGCGCCCAGCAGGACCGCATCGGCCTTGCTGCAGGCATCCAGCGTGGCAGCCGGCAGCGGCTCGCCGTGCCTGTCGATGGCAATGCCGCCGATGTCGTATTCGCTGAAGTTGAAACTGTGGCCGAAGCGGCTGGCGATGGCCTTGAGCACGTCAACGGCGACGGCAGTGATTTCAGGACCGATGCCGTCACCCGGCAGTACGACGATGTTGGCTTGCATGTAAAGGTTCCGGTTGCTGTTGTTGTCTTTAAAGCCCCTCTCCCTCCGGGAGAGGGGTTGGGGTGAGGGTGGGGAGCATCGCGTGCTGTTTGGCCATGCGAGGCTTCGCCCTTACCCTCATCCGCCCCTGCGGGGCACCTGCATTCGGCACATCCATGTGCCTCACCCTACGGGCGGCTACGCCGTGCAGTCCGGCAATCCTGCCGGACTGTCTCCCGGAGGGAGAAGGGCAGGTCGGTCACGCCGCGCGAGCAGCCTCAAAACGGCCAATCTCATCCGCACGCCCCAGCAACCAACCCAGCTGGTCCACGCCTTCCAGCAGGCAGGTCTGCGAGAAACCATCCAGCGGGAAGTGATAGACCTTGCCGCTGGAGGTGTGCAGCTCACGGCTGGCCACATCCACGGTCAATTCATCGTCCGGGTTCTGCATCAGCTCCTGCACGTCGGCTTCGTCCAGCACGATCGGCAGCAGGCCGTTCTTCAGCGAATTGCCACGGAAGATGTCGGCGATCTCGCTGCTGACAATCGCCTGCAGGCCCAGGTCGGTCAATGCCCAAGGCGCATGTTCGCGCGAGGAACCACAACCGAAGTTGCGCCCGGCCAACAGGATGGCGCGGCCCTGGTTGTGTGGCTGGTTGAAGGCGAACTCGGCATTGGGCGTGCCATCGGCCTGCCAGCGCCAGTCATTGAATGCGTTCTTGCCCAGGCCGGCACGCTCGGTGGTGGACAGGAAACGCGCCGGGATGATCTGGTCGGTGTCGATATTGGTCTGGCGCAGCACCACGGCGCGCGAAACGATGCGGGTCAGGGCAGCCATCAGTACAGCTCCAGTACGTAGCCCTTCTCCCTGCGGGAGAAGGTGGCGCGCAGCGCCGGATGAGGGTGGGCTTGCGCAGGGTGTTTGCCGGAATGAGCAGCGGTCGCCCTCATCCGCCCCTTCGGGGCACCTTCTCCCGCGGGGAGAAGGGTAGATGCCTTCGCCATCACGCCACCTCCTTGGCAAACAGCTCACGGGTATCGGCAACATGGCCATTGACTGCGGCCCAGGCCGCGCTCATCGGCGAGGCCAGCAAGGTGCGCGAACCGGGGCCCTGGCGACCTTCAAAATTGCGGTTGCTGGTGCTCACCGCCAGCTGACCGGGGGCGACCAGATCACCATTCATGGCGATGCACATCGAGCAGCCCGGTTCGCGCCATTCGGCACCGGCGGCACGCACGATCTCGTGGATGCCTTCGGCTTCGGCATCGCGCTTGACGATCTCCGAACCCGGTACCACCAGCATGCGCACACCATCGGCAACGCTGCGACCGCGCAGCACCTGTGCCACTTCGCGCATGTCGCTGAGGCGGCCATTGGTGCAGGAGCCGACAAACACCACGTCCACCGGCGTGCCAATCAAGGCGTGGCCGGCTTCGAACTTCATGTAGTCCAGGCCCTTCTGCGCGGCGGCATCGTTGGCGGCCGGGATCGGCGCGTCAACCGCAATCGCGGTGCCCGGGTGCGTGCCCCAGGTCAGGGTCGGGCGGATGTCGGCGGCATCGATGTTCACTTCGACATCGAAGCGCGCGCCGTCGTCGCTGTTCAACGAGGACCAATACGCCACGGCCTTGTCGAAGTCGGCGCCCTTGGGGCCGCGCGGGGTCTTGGCGACCCAGTCGAAGGTGACCTGGTCCGGTGCGACCATGCCGGCGCGGGCGCCGGCTTCGATCGACATGTTGCACAAGGTCATGCGCTGTTCCATGTCCATCGCGCGGATCGCCGAGCCACGGAATTCCAGCACGTGGCCGGTGCCGCCGTTGACGCCGATCACGCCGATGATGTGCAGCACCACGTCCTTGGCGCCGACACCGGCTGCCAGCTTGCCGTCCACAGTGATCGCCATGGTTTTGGCCTTGCGCTGCAGCAGGCACTGCGTGGCCAGCACGTGGCCGACTTCGCTGGTGCCGATACCGAAGGCCAGCGAGCCGAAGGCACCGTGGGTGGAGGTGTGGCTGTCACCGCAGACGATGGTCATGCCCGGCTGGGTGAAGCCCTGCTCCGGGGCAATGACGTGGACGATGCCGCGGCTGGCCGAGGCCATGTCGAACAGCTCGATGCCGTACTCGGCGCAGTTCCTGGCCAGGGTTTCGACCTGCGCTTCGGAGGCCTTGCTGGCATAGGGCAGCTTGCCATCCGGGCCGGCGGGCAAGGTCGGCGTGGAGTGGTCCATCGTCGCCTTGGTGCGGTCGGTACGGCGCGGCTTCAGGCCACGCGCGCGAAGTTCGGTGAAGGCCTGCGGTGAGGTCACTTCGTGGATCAGGTGCAGGTCGATATACAGCACGGCCGGCGCGTTGTCGGACTCGGGGACGACAACATGGGCGTCCCACAGTTTGTCGTACAGGGTTTTGGGTGCGGAGCTCATCAGTACGTTCCGTTGCCTATGTTCTGCCGTCGCGCTCAGGCGCTGACGGCTTCCTCGGTCTTGCTGCCTTGACGCTGGCGCAGCAGGCGGTTGGTGACATCCAGCCAGGCCAGTGCGCTGGCCTCGATGATGTCACGGCTGGTGCCGGTGCCTTCGAGGATCTCACCTTCGTGGCGCACGCTCAGGTTGGCCTCGCCACGTGCATCGGCGCCGATGCCGACGCTGTGCACGTGGTAGCTGTCCAGGCTCAGCTGGATGCCGGTGGCGGCCGACAGCGCCGAGAACAGTGCATCGACCGGGCCGTCGCCCTGCGCGGTTTCAGCCACGCGGTTGCCTTCCGGATCGGACAGTTCAACCAGTGCGTTGGCGCGGCTGCCGACATCGCTGATGGTCATCGATGCCAGGCGGTAGCCGTCGCTGCTGGAGGTACCCTGCATCAGGGTCTGCAGGTCGGCGTCGGTGACCACGCGCTGCTGCTCGCACAGCGCCTTGAACTGCTCGAAGACCAGCTTCAGTTCTTCTTCTTCCAGCCAGAAGCCCAGCGCACGCAGGCGTGCCTCGACCGCGGCGCGGCCGCTGTGGCGGCCCAGCACCATCTGCGAGGATTCCCAGCCCACGTCTTCCGGACGCATGATTTCGTAAGTGTTGCGATTGCGCAGCATGCCGTGCTGGTGGATGCCTGATTCATGCGCGAAGGCATTGGCGCCGACGATGGCCTTGTTGCGCTGGACCGGCATGCCGACCAGGCGCGACAGCAGCTGCGAGGTCGGCACGATGCGCTGGGTGTCGAAGCCGGTATCGAAGTTGTAGAAGGCATTGCGCACCTTCAGCACCATCGCGATTTCTTCCAGCGCGCAGTTGCCAGCGCGCTCGCCGATGCCATTGATCGAACCTTCCACCTGGCGCGCACCACCTTCGATGGCGGCCAGCGAGTTGGCCACCGCCAGGCCCAGGTCGTTGTGGCAGTGGGTGCTGAAGATCACCTTGTCGGCACCGGCGGCATTGCCGATCACGTGCTGGAACATCGCGCGGATTTCTTCCGGCGTGGTGAAGCCGACGGTGTCGGGCAGGTTGATGGTGCGTGCACCGGCGGCAATGGCCACCTGGGTGACTTCGGTCAGGAAGTCCAGTTCGGTGCGGGTGGCGTCTTCGGCGGAGAACTCGATGTCATCTAGATAGCCGCGCGCCATGCTCACGTGCTTGTGCACCGATTCCAGTACCTGCTCCTTGCTCATCCGCAGCTTGTGCTCGCGGTGCAGCGGGCTGGTCGACAGGAATACATGCAGGCGCGGGCGCGCAGCGGCTTCCAGCGCCTTGACCGAGGTTTCAATATCGCCGGCCAGGCAGCGCGACAGCACTGCCAGGACCGGCTGTCGTACCTCGCGGCCGATCAGCGCCATGGCTTCACGGTCGGATTGCGAACTTGCGGGGAAACCGGTTTCGATCACGTCCACGCCCAGTTCCGCCAGCGCCCTTGCCATCACCAGCTTCTGTGGTGGCGTCATGCTGCAGCCGGGTGATTGCTCACCGTCACGCAGGGTCGTGTCGAAGATGGTAATTCGCGGGGTGTTGTTGGTTGGAGTATTCACCAGAGGGTCTCCTCGACTGCGGCGGTAACGGGAAATTTGGGGGATTCGGTTTTGGAACTGCGCTGTGTCGATGCAACGACACGGCTTCTAAGTCGTTCGGCGTTACGCCGTCGAGGTTTGCGTGGAGGGCTGGGGCGGACTTCAGACAACAAGGTCGACAATACCGTGGCGTCGATGTTGCCGCCGGACACCACTGCGCATTTACGCTTGCCGGAAACACGGCGGCCGGCTGCCAAGGCCAGCGCGCCGGCGCCTTCGGCGATGACGTGTTCTTCCAATGCCAGCCGCACCAGGGTTTCGCGCAGCTCGGCCTCGCGCACGATGACCACATCATCGAGCAGACTGGCGCACAGCCGGCGGGTGATGAAGCCGGGGATTTTGACCTTGACGCCATCGGCCAGGGTCGGCACCGGGTCGATCTCGCGCACGTCACCCTTGATGGCGCGGGCCATGGAATCCACGCCCTCGACCTGCGCGCCGATGATGCGCACGCCCTGCGACTTCAGTGCCAGTGCCACGCCCGATGCCAGGCCGCCGCCGCCGATCGGCACGATCACCACGTCCGGCGCATGCGGGGCGATCTCGATGCCCAGTGTGCCCTGGCCGGCGATCACGTCCGGATCGTCGAAGGCGGACAGGAAACGGTAGCCATTCTGCTCGGCCAGCTCGCGGGCGAAGGCAAAGGCTTCGTCATAGCTGTTGCCATGCTGGCGCACGGTGGCGCCCCAGTGCTGGACGCCGGCAATCTTGGTGGCCGGTGCGCCGTGCGGCATCACCGTGATCGCCTGCACCCCCAGCCGGTGCGACGCCCAGGCCACGCCCTGTGCGTGGTTGCCGGCCGAAGCGCAGATCACCGGGCGCTCGTCGCCACGTTCCAGCGCGGCCAGCATTGCGTTCAGGGCGCCACGCACCTTGTAGGAACCGGTGCGCTGCAGGTTTTCCAATTTCAGCCAGGTGCCGAAACGCTCGGCGTAATGCAGCGGGGTAGGCGGCAGGAAACGGCGCAGGCGGGCCTGCGCGGCCAATACGTCGGCAACACTGACGTTCAGAACGTCAGTGGGTGCTGCAACTGCGACGGGGCGGCCACGATCAGGCATGTACGTGGCCGTCACCGCAAACCGGCGAACACCCTGTCGGTTGCCCGCGTTGAAGAAGACCCCTCCGTTGCTTGCGGCGGCGTACTACCGGTACGCCACTTACATCGCTGCTCATACGCTGCTACCTGCTACCGGTACCACGCGCACCGAATCGCAGTCATAGACTTTCTGCAACTGGTGGCACAGGGTTTCCAGCGGGCGCGTGCCATCGATGTCGATCTGCACGTGCCAGCGGCCGGCATCGTCGGCCTTGCGTGCGCCGGCAATGTTGCTGGCGGAAAAGCCGCGACGTTCGACCATGCCGAGCACGCGCACCAGCGCGCCTTCGGCAGGCTTCAGCACCAGGTCAAGCCGGTATTGCATTGGAACTCTCCTGCGTTGCCTTGGCATGGGCCGGGTTGCTGTCCAGCATGGTGCTGTTGGCGTTGTTGGGTGGCACCAGCGGCCAGACGTTGGCGCGTGCGTCGATGGCCACGTGCAGCAGCATCGGGCCGGGCGCGTCGAACAGTTCGGCCAGGCCGTCCTCGACCTCGGCACGGTCGACGATGCGCTTGGCCTTGATGCCGAACACCTGTGCCAGGGCGACGAAGTCCGGGTTGTCGGACAGGTCGATCTCGCTGTAACGCTCGGCGTGGAACAGCTCCTGCCACTGGCGCACCATGCCCAGCGAGGAGTTGTCCAGCAGCACGATCTTGATCGGCAGCTTGCAGCGGGCGATGGTCACCAGCTCCTGCACGTTCATCATGAAGCTGCCATCGCCGGAGACCAGCACCACGGTGCGCTCGGGGCAGGCGAACTGCGCGCCCATCGCCGCCGGCAGGCCGAAGCCCATCGTGCCCAGCGCGCCGGAGGTCAGGTGGTTGCGCGGATGGTTGAAGCGGCAGTGCTGCGCCACCCACATCTGGTGCTGGCCGACATCGCAGGCGATCACGGTGTCTGTCGGCGCCACTTCGCTCAGCCGCTTCAGCAAACGCGGGGCGTAGATCTGATCGCCGGGCGCATCGTAGCGGGCGGTGAACTTTTCGCGGTTGGCGGCGCAGCGGGCACGCCAGGTGTTGCAGTTGGCGCGCTCGCCAGTCAGCGCCAGCAGGCCGTCGCGGACGTTGCCAGGCAGCGAGATATCGGCGCCGCGCAGCTTGGATATTTCATAGATGTCCGCGTCCAGATGGATGACGCGGGCAAACGGGGCGAACTCGGCCAGCTTGCCGGTGGCACGGTCATCAAAGCGTGCGCCGACCACGATCAGCAGGTCCGACTCCTGCACCGCCATGTTGGCGGCGCGGGTGCCGTGCATGCCCAGCATGCCCAGGTATTGCGGATGGTTGGCGGGCAGGGCGCCCAGGCCGCGCAGGGTCAGCACGGTGGGGATGCCGGTGGCTTCGACGAACTGGCGGAACTCGCCCACCGCATCGGCCAGGGCAATGCCGCCGCCGCCGTAGATCACCGGCTTCTCGGCCTGGGCGATGGCAGCCAAGGCTTCCGCCAAGGCTTCGGCCGCCGGTGCCGGAATCGGATCAACCGAGGCCGGCACGTGATCGGGCAGATGTGCGGCACTGGCCAGCTGCACGTCCTTGGGCAGGTCGATCAACACCGGACCGGGCCGCCCTTCGCGGGCGACACGGAAGGCTTCAGCAACCACGTGGGGCAGCTCATCGACGCTGCGCACCAGCCAGCTGTGCTTGACGATCGGCAAGGTCATGCCGAACACATCCAGTTCCTGGAAGGCATCGGTACCCAGCAACGGGGTACCGACCTGGCCGGTCAGGCACACCATCGGTACCGAGTCGAGCATGGCATCGGCGATGCCGGTGACCAGGTTGGACGCACCCGGGCCGGAAGTGGCCACGCATACGCCGACCTTGCCGCTGGCGCGGGCGTACCCGTTGGCGGCCAGCGCCGCGCCCTGCTCGTGACGTACCAGGATGTGCTTGAGGCTGGAGTCCACCAATGCGTCATAGAACGGCATGATGGTGCCGCCCGGGTAACCGAACAGCGTTTGCACGCCTTCGGCTTCCAGGGCCTGCGTCAGCCAGCGTGCGCCATTGCGTGGCGCACCGGGGGTGGATGTGTTCATGGAGCGACCTTTGCCTGTTGCGGGTGGGGGACCGCCGCGTGGATTACGCGGTCTGACCTTGCAGCCAGACCATCTTGGCGCGCAGTTCCTTGCCAACCTTTTCGATCGGATGTTCCATGTCGGCCTGCTGGAACTTCTTGTAGTTCGGCAGGCCGGCGTCGTACTCGGCTTCCCAGTTCTTGGTGAAGGTGCCGTTCTGGATGTCGGTCAGCACATCCTTCATGCGTGCCTTCACCGAGGCATCGATGACGCGTGGGCCGCTGACGAAGTCGCCGTACTGCGCAGTTTCGGAGATGAACTCCAGCATGCGGGTGATGCCGCCTTCGTAGAACAGGTCGACGATCAGCTTCAGTTCGTGCAGCACTTCGTAGTAGGCGATTTCCGGCTGGTAACCGGCTTCCACCAGCGTTTCAAAGCCGGCCTGGACCAGCGAGGAAGCACCACCGCACAGCACGGCCTGCTCGCCGAACAGATCGGTTTCGGTCTCTTCCTTGAAGGTGGTCTTGATGATGTTGGCGCGGGCGCCGCCCAGGCCGGCGGCATAGGCCAGCGCGTACTGCTCGGCCTTGCCGCTCTTGTCCTGGTAGACCGCGTAGATGCAGGGCACGCCGCGGCCGATTTCATACTCGCGACGGACCAGCGCACCCGGGCCCTTCGGCGCGACCAGCACCACGTCCAGGTCGGCGCGCGGCTCGATCATGCCGAAATGCACGTTCAGGCCATGTGCGAACAGCAGGCAGGCGCCCTGCTTCATGTTCGGTGCCAGCACCTCGTTGTACAGCTTCTTCTGCACCATGTCCGGGGTCAGCACGGCGACCAGATCGGCGTCCTTGACCGCTTCGGCCGGGCTCTTGACGGTGAAGCCATCGGCCTGGGCCTTGACCTCGGTGGGGCCACCAGCGCGCAGGCCGACGATCACGTCGAAGCCGGATTCACGCAGGTTCATGGCATGGGCGCGGCCCTGGCTGCCGTAACCGACGACGGCGATTTTGATCTGGGGCAGTTCGTTGGTGCTCATGGTGCTTGGTTTCCTTGCGATGAAGAGAGACATGCAGAAAAAGAAACGGCCGTTGCGTCAGGACGCAGCGGCCGGGGTGGGCAGGGCAGACACCATGCAGGTCGCAGCGCTGCAGCTGGCAGCGTTGGCGGTGTGTTTGTTGAAGGTGTCTGGGGTCGAATACATGGTTTCAGATGAAATAGAAGCTGGAAACGAAAAACCCCGCGCCGGGGCCGGTGCGGGGTCTTTGTTCGAATCTGGCATTTTCTGCTACGCGCCAGCTCGCCCCGCCCCTGTAGGTTCGGTAATAAGTACGAGTACAAGCAGCGACGCCGCGGCGCGAGCCGGGGTCGAAGACAAGTTGGCGGTGGTGTTGTGGCGTTGCAGCATTAGTCGAGATAACCACCGCCGCCACGCGCTGTCAACGCTTGCAGGTGTGATTGCCCTGAACCGCCGCGCAAGCCCCGCCGTAGCGGCATGGTTGCGGCTGAAACCTCCACTGACGGCGACCTGCAGTGCGCGGATTGCGCGGATTCGGGCCGTTTATGGCCGCTTGAGTGAAGCCGGCGAAAGTTTTTTGCAGGTTGATGATTGGATTGCGCCGCTTTTGCCGGTTTAACAAGTAAGGGCCTCTTTTGCCGGGCCAGCCGGGGACAACCATGACGCAATTTGTAGAGCAGGACGCCGCATGCGCAGGCACCAACCGGTGTGGCGGGCACAGTGGCGCACCGATTACGGGCCTGGTCCAGCTGATGGGCCAAATCGACGGCTTGCCCGCGCCGCTGATCTATCGCAAGGGCTGGGCCCTGCTGGGCTACCTGGCGATGGAGTCCAACCGCATGCATTCGCGGGCGGCGCTGGCGGCGCTGCTGTGGCCCACCCTGGGCGAAACCAGTGCGCTGACCAACCTGCGCCAGGTGCTGAGCAACCTCAATCGTTTCTGCTGCATGGCCCTGGGTGCCGATGTGCTGCGCATCGAGCGCTCGGCGGTTGGCCTGATGCGCGGCAGTGAGCCCATGTTCGATATCGATCTGCTGCGGCTGGCGCCCTGTCAGTCGGTCTACCTGCTGGCCGAGCAACGGGTATTCATGGACGGCATGGAGGACATCGCCGACTCCAATTTTCAATCCTGGCTGGAAGCCACCCGGCAGATGCTGGAGGCCCAGCTGATGGGCGCGGCCGAGCGTTGCTGCGATGAGATGCTGGAAACCTCGCGCTGGGAACCGGCGATACAGCTGGCCCGTGCGTTGAGCCAGCGCGATCCGTGGAATGAAGCGCATGCGCGGCGGGTGATGCGCGCCCATGCCGGCAGCGGCATGCGCACGGCGGCGCTGAAGGTTTATCAGCGCTTCGAGTCGCTGCTGCGCAGCGAGCTGGGCTTGAACCCGGGCAAGGAGACGCGGCAGCTGTTGGAGCAGATTGGTGGCACTGTGCTGAATTGGGAATCCGGTCTGCGCAGCCCCGGTTACGAGACGGCGCACACACTGGCCTGAGCGGCGGATCGCGGTAGCGCAATGCGCGAATAATGGCGGCCGGTAACGGCCGCCATTTTTGTTCCATGTCGATCCGGGCCACGTCTCGCTCCGCAAGGATCGGGAGTCGGGGCATACCTTATCGAGGCTGCCATATGGGCAAGCTATGGAGTGCTGGCGGGGGTCAACAATGCGGCAGTTTCCAGGGTTTGTTTGCTGGGGAAATTACCCTGCATATCGCCGCGCTTGACGTTGTAGTCGACCTCCCTGCTCAGCGCCCGCGACCGACTCTGGAACGCCAGGGTCTTGAATGCGACGATCTGATCCTTCGAATCCTTGAGGTATTCACTGGCTTTGGCTTTCATGATGCCGGCGGCGATCATCCCGCCCACCGACGATCCCACACCGCCTACGGCCACTGCTACGCGTCCGCTCAAGGCACCGTAGGTTTCCAGTGATTCACCGATGGCATCAAGTAGCCCGGCCACTGCGCTGGACATCTGTCCGGCTGCCGACAACAGACCGGCATCGGCGCTCATGTCACTGGCACTGGCCATCTGCTGCATGATTTCCAACTGTTCCTTGTAGTCATCCATTACCGGTGGGATCAGCGCTGCCGCGGCGCCCAGGTTGGCATGGGCATAGGTCAATGCGCCGACGGATTCGCCACAGCGCAACCGGGTCCACAGTTGGTCAGGGCCGACCGCCAGGGTTCTTTGCTCCTCCACCGCACGGGCCTGCTGTGGAGCGGCAAAGCCCAGCGGTACGTTGCTCGCGCCTTGTTCGGCCTGGCCTGGGGCGGCAACCACATAGGCCATGTTGCGTTCGCTGGCGATGTCATGGATATGGCTGCTTGAAGGGGCTTGGGCCGCCGCGGTGCGCAGCGCCTGGCAGAAATCCAGGCCGTTGTTCTGCAGTTCCGAGTGCGCACTGCAATCCGGAGCGTTGCTGCCAGCCTGCTTGCAGGCCAGCCCCGGCATGACCACGCCCAGTTGTAGATTGCTGGTGGCGGTGACCTGCAGGTAATGGGCGCGGTCCTTGGCCACGGCCAGGTCCGCGTCCTGCGGTGCACTTGCATCGCTGCGACGCAGTACGCCGTACCAGAGCTGGCCAGCCTTTGGTTCGGGCAGCCCCAGCGTGTACCACGGCAGCCAACCGGTCTGGCCATGGCTGCAGTCTTCCAGGCCCTTGCCGTCGCTGGCGGCGGGGCAGGGCAGCCGGGCATGTGCGGCACTGAATGCGAGCAGGGCGTCATCGGCCCGCTGCAGCATTGTACGTTCGCTCTCTGTGCGGTTTACCTCACCCATCTGGCCAAGCCAGCGCACCAGCAGAACACCAATGATCCCGAGTATCACCAGAGTCACTGTCAGTTCGATCAGGCTGAAGCCGCGCGCAGCACGGCGCTGCAATGAACGTTTCACTGCTTTATGCCTCCATCGTTGAGGTTGACCGCAGCCTGCCCTGCGGCTTTGTACAGATTGTTGGCACGCGCCTGCTGCAGCACTGCAAGCGCGGCTACGTTCTGTGCCGTCTCAAGACCTTCCTTGCCACTTTCCACATCCTTGCTGGCAAGGTTCAGCTGGTAGATGGCATAGCCGATCGAGCCCAGCGCATTGCTGTGCTCGGCCACCATCACCGTGATATCCACACCGATGGCAATGGCAGTGCCGTCGGGTGGCCAACCGGCATAGGTGAGAATCACCGCCAACGCCTGGTCGATCAGGGCCTGTGCCAATCCCAATCCGGCAAAGGCAAGCCCGGTATTGGCCTGGGCCAGTACCAGCTCGGCGACGTCCACGTCAAAGTCGCGGAACGCCGCATTGAATTCGGCGATCTGGTCTGCGCTGTAAGCCGTCTGTGCGTTCAACGCCGCGCCCTGCACACGCGCAACGCGGTCCATGCAGGCGAGCCTGCCAGCAAGCTCGCCATTGCCCAGCGCTGCCAGGCGCGCACCGCTCAGGCGATCAATACCGCCCGGCGGTGTGGTTGCGATATCGCGGGCCTCGTTGCCAATGCCATCAGGGTGCAGCAGCGCGAATGCAGCGGGCATGCCAGGAAGCGTCAGGCTCGCTTCCGGCGGCGCCAACAGTTTCATGCACAGGTCCAATCCACCGGGGGTACTACTCAGTTGCGCGGCAAACGCTCCGGGTAGTTGCGGCGTGTAGCTGTGGGTGGACTCCTGCAGGCTTGGCCTGACTTCATAGCGCAATTTGATCCGCGGAGGCAGGTCGAGCGTCTTGTTCGGCAGCCAGCCGGTGGTCCTGCCCGCGTCCTGCTTGCCATCACCGTCGCTATCGGCGGAAGGCAGACGGCCTTGGGCACGCGCGTAACCGATGATCGCCTGCTGTGCATCATCCAACTCGCGACCGGCCACATCGCCTGCGGCGATCCGGGTGCCGAGCGGAATCAGCGGCACGATGGCGGCAGTGATCAAGGCGGCGATCACCAAGGCCACAGCAAGTTCAACCAGGGTCCAGCCCTGCTGCTGTTGCCGATTCATGGGGTGCAATCCGTGTTGTCGCCACCGACCGAACCGCGGCCATCGGCAAGCACGAGGATGCATTCGGCGCCGAGCGCCGATGGCGCGCTCGCGCCGCCACCGCCGGGTGCGAGGTTCATCGCGCGCAGCTCCTTGTACTGCTGTTCAAGTGCATCGAACTGCTCCTTCAAGCTTGCATGGTTTTCTTCGGCGCTGACCGTGGCTTCCTTGGCCCGCAGCCAATCGGCATAGGCGCGGCTATAGGGATAGCGTTGGCACATGGTGCCGGTCCCGCCGGGGTAGGCACCGGCAATGTAGGTCAGGAACCAGCTGCCCTTGGAGCAGTTGTCGGCGACCTGGGTGGGATTGCTGCCGCCCACCAGCATCAATTCCGCACTGGCGACCCAGATCGGTGCTCCGACTATCCCGGTGCCGGGTCTGCCACTGTAGCCAGTGTCCTTGTCACCTTTGCAGGGCATCGAGAAGTAGTTGCAGGCAAAGGGTTCGGGTGCGTAGTACGGCTTGTTGCTCGCAGAGGTTTCCCATGCATACGTGGTGACATCCCTGCCGTCCTTGTCCTTGGTGGTGGTCTCCTTGATGCGCCCGCGTGACCACTCGCCCGGGTAGTTCAGCAAGGGTGCGGGAGCGGCCTTGTATCGGTCTTGCGCGGTGCCGATGTTGGAGTTCAGGTTGGCTTGCTCACTCTCCACGCGCTGCAGCTGCTTCTGCATCATCGGCACGCAGGTGGCATTGGCGTTGTAGTTCTCATCCGATTCGGCCAGCTGGTCCTCCTGGATCAGCTTGTCTACCCAGCTCTGCGCGCCGGTTGCCGGGTTGGTCACCTTGGTGGTGATCTTGCGTTTGCATTCCTTGGTGTACTTGAGGCCGGCAATGGCATTCACACAGCGCAGGACATGGGTCGGCATCGCCTCGAAATTTCCATTGAACACGTCGTAATTCTGGTAGCTCTGGCCTTTGCAGTCGCTCTTCATCTGCGACTCCATCTGCGGAATGATGGTGTCTTTCCAGCGATCCAGCTCCTTGCGCTTCTCGCTGATCTCATCTGCCAGCTCGGTGCCGCGCTTTTCGTAGCCGGCCAGCGTTTCGGCGATTTTGCGCCTGGCGACAGCATCGTTTACCGCTTTGTCGCGATCAAACTCGGCAACCTGTTGCCAGTTGTAGCGCACCGTGGCATCAGCCGCTGCGGCTTGGTTGCAATTGCTGTTGCTGTAGCCGCCGGTCTTCTCGCTGCTGATCAGGCAGCGCCACACGTACTTCACATAGCGGCCTCCCTGTTGCGTCTGCCAGCCGCGGGTATCGATGCGGCTGCCGATATTGGCGTCGTTCCAGAAGAACAGGCGCTGTTGTTCCAGAAATCCGGAGTGTGCGGCGATGCGCTCGAGTTGAGTGCGGGCACTGGCAACCTGGGCATCCAGGCCAATCTGGTAGACCTTCTTGCTCTTCTCCGGGTTCTTGTCACAGTCGTCTACATAGGTCCACATCAACTGCCCAGCGCCGTCTTTCTTCTGGGTGACACCATCGGCATCCATGACCGGCACTGCTTCGCAGTTGAGCAGTTCGCCGCCGTAGAGCATGCGCTCCATCTGATCCAGGGCATCTTCAATATTGCTTGGTGGCGGCAGATTGGCTGCCTTGGCGCGTGCCAATGCATTGGTATGTGCAGTCAACGCATCATTGGAAGGTTTCAACGCGCCGGCATTCAAGCCCATGGCGACTGCATTGGCGATCACCGAGCCGATTTCCAGGCCAATGGCCGAGGCATCTACCGGCAGTTTGTGGCAGGTTGTGCCGCCGAAGATGCAACCCACCAGATCGGCGCCCAATAGTGCGAAATCGGTGATGCTGGAGGTAATGGTATTGGTGATCTGGCCCGCCGACAGCAGTACCGCGATGGTGGCCGATGCCACGCCTGCGCGGGCGTCCTGCTGGGCCAACTCCGCGTTTCCGACATTGTTGTCCTTGAGTGCAGCCAGGCTGTCGTGCAAGGAAACGGCCATGGCCAAGCTGTCGATGCTCGCTTGGGCGGTGTCGTAGTAGCCATTGCCGCTGACGGCGGTTTGGTTGCCGGCATCCAGCGATACGATGGCGTTTGGCAGCATCCGGCAGCCCACGGCCTGGGCAACACCGTCCAGGGTGCGGACACGGACGCTATCGTCGTAATCGGCATCCCATTGTTTGGCCGGCACTTCCATCGGGAAGGCAGCGTCATCATTCCTGCTGACAGTGCCATCCTGGTTGCTGCCGTCCAGGCGGCCTCCGGGCGATGCCAACGGCCCGGCAATGGCCAGTCCGTAGGCCCAAGTGTCGAGCGCCTGGTCAGGCTGAGCTGCGCTGGTGTCTACGCGTGTGCTCGACAGCTGTTGCAAGGTCCTGCACAGATCCAAGCCGTTGACCGCTGCGAACTTTGGCCGTTCGTCGGTACCGTCTATCGTGTCGGCGTTGCGGATGTTGCCTTCGGCGTCGGTGGGTTGATAGAAATTGCCGAGAAAGCTGCTGTCGGTGGTGTCCGCCAGGCGTGGGCGCACGCGGTAGGCAATCGGACCGGGACTGACGCCATCGCCGCGCGCGCTTGCCAGACTGGCTGTCGGCAGCCAGCGGGCACTGCTGTCGCTGCAGTTCTCTGCGCCGCCGATCTGCACGGCTGGGCAGGGCAGGCGAGAGTGGGTACTGGCGAACGCCACCAGTGCCTCATCGGCCCAGCGCAGATTCTTCTCCTGGCTGCTGGCTTGGCGTGAGGTCGCCTTGGATTGCAGCAACAGCGCACCTGCGGTGAGCGCAGATGCGACCAACAGCAGAATCAGCATGGCCTGCACCAGACCAAAGCCACGCGGCTGCGCCTGCAGTTGCCGGGCAGTTGATGGTGGTGTGGCTGGGAAATGATTGGGTTGTCGCATGCCGGGCTCCGATCTGTCTTGGAGGTTTACTGATTCATCCGGATAAGCAGGGTCATTGTCTTGACCTGACCATCGAGTTTTGCATTGACACGGTCCGCATCGTCGGCGCTCCACGGGCTCTCGACCGGCGTACCGCTCAGAGGAGTGACGTCGGCGTGCTTGTTGCGTTCGCGGACGCGGCCAAAGCGTGCATCGACGCGACCATCGAAACGTGCATCCAATTGGCGGGCAAGTTCGGGCGTGACATTGCTCAGCACCATCACGTTGCGCGAACGGGTGGCATAACTGCTGTTGGCGTTCGGCTCGGCCCAGTCACCCAGGTTCTCGAAGCACACCTCCAGGTCTTGCGGAAGACCTTCGGCATCCTGGTATACCGCATGGCTTTCGAAGCCCTCGGCACGACCGCTGGGAAGGGAAACACCGTAAGTGAGCATCGCCTTGCGCAGGTTGCTTCCACATAGCGGCGTGTTCAGGGCGTTGTTGATCTTGCCGCTGGGGTTGGCCAGCAGGTCGCCCGGGACAGCGCCGACCTGGGCCGTATAGCGGTCATAGGCCATCAGCCAACCCTGGACGAACTCGCTGCCGAGACGTTCGGCCACCGCGCTGCGGTAGACATCACGCCCCACCGTGACTGCACCGAGGATGATGGCGATGATCACCAGTACCACGGCCATCTCCATCAGCGAGAAGCCACGCGCTTTGCGCGGATTGAAACGAATCATCGGTATGCCTCATTACATGTGGGACGAGGTGATCGCCTGCTGGACCAGGTCGTACACCGGTAGCAACAGGGCCACGATCAGGAACACGAACATGCCGCCAGCCAACAGCACCACCACTGGCTTGATGATTTCGGACAGATTGGTTATCAAGCGCTGCAGGCGCAGGCTGTACTCTTCCGAAAGCCGCGAGAACTGGGAATCCAGGGTGCCGGTGTCCTCACCGACGCCGATCATGCGCACCATCATCGAGGGAAAGCCGCCGACCTGGCGCATGGCTGCCGAAACCCGGTCGCCGCGCTCAAGTACCTGGCGGATGGCAATGATGCGATCGCGGTAGTACTCGTCCTGCATGGCCCGCTCCATGACCTGCAGGCTGCTGACCATGTCCACGCCAGCGCGTATCAGTAGGGCCATGTATTCGGTGAAGAACGCCAATCCCGACGAATACATGATGGTCTTGGCGATTGGCAGCTTGTGCAGGGTGTAGTGCGTGGCACGACGGAACGGTCTGCTGTAGCGCCAGGTGATCCAGACCAGGAATGCCGCCGCGACCAGGCCAACACCTATCATCATCATGTGTGAGATCAGCCACTCCGAGCCCTTCATGACCGCAATGGTCAGGGGCGGCAATTTGGCGTTCATCTGCTTGAAAAGATCGGCCAGGTTCGGGATCACGTAGTAGATCCAGAAGCCACCGGCAGCGAAGATCGCGGCGAACACGAATGCCGGGTAGATCAGGGCCTGACGTGTATCGGCAGTCATCTTGGACACGCGTTCAACGTGATCGGCCGCCTCCTTCAGCATGCGATCCATCGAGCCGGTTTCATCGCCGATCATCACCAGGTTGCGTACCGTCTCCGGAAATGCGTCCGGATAGCGTGCAAACGATTCGCTGAAGGTGGCTCCGGCATCAAGTTCTTCCAGCACGCGCCGGGCCAGCTTGGCGGGATTGGATGTCGCGCCGCCACCCACTTCATTGGCCACCGCGCGCAGCGCTTCCATCACCGGAATGCCGCTGCTGGTCATCACTGCAAGGTCGCGCAGCATGCCGGCCAGCTCGATGGGCTTGATGGTGGGTTTGACCAGGTGCGACAACGAGCGCTGCGCCTCCGCCAGCCAGCCCGGCAAGCGATAGAGCGTAAGCACCACGGCATCGAAGTTCTTCTCCAACCACATGCGTGCCGAGGCATCGCGTTCGACGGAGAGCTGGGCGACGCCGCTGCGGATCCGGCCGCTGGTCAGCAGCAGGCGGTAGTAATAGACATTCATGGATTGGGTCCAACGCCGACCACGCGCAGGATTTCCTCGCTGGTGGTCTGGCCAGCAATGACACGGCGTTGCGAGATCTGCTCGATCCCACGGAAGCCTGCGTTCATTGCCAGGTTGCGGACGGTTTCACGACTGGCGTCATCGGAGATGCCGTTGGCCAGTGGTTCGTCGACGATCATGATGTCGTAGACCGGCAGGCGCCCGTAGTAGCCGCTGCCGCGGCAACGATCACAGCCCTGGCCGCGGCGGCCGCAGCTGCCCGCGGGCAGATTCAACCAGGCCAGTTCCGCATCACTGAACGGAACTTCTGTGGCGCAGAACATGCAGTTCTGGCGGACCAGGCGCTGATTGACCACGGCCAGCAGGTTGTCGGCGATGACCTGGGCTTCCAATCCCAGTGGTCGCAGACGCGGCACCACGCCGAATACGCTGGTGACGTGCAGGGTGGAAAGCACCAGGTGACCGGTGGCAGCTGCCTCCAGCGCCGCCTGTGCGGTTTCGGCATCGCGCATTTCGCCAAGCAGGATCACATCCGGGTCATGACGGAGGAAATGCCGCAATGCCGAACCGAACTCATAACCGGCGCGACGGTTGACCTCGGTCTGACCGGCGCCGGGGACGCGGTACTCGATGGGGTCTTCAACGGTCAGCACATTGCGCTCGATCAGCGATTGCATGCGCAGTGCTGCGTGCAGCGACGAGCTTTTGCCCGAGCCGGTGGGGCCGGTGATCAGGATCAGGCCGGCCGGACGCGAGAACAGGCGTTCCAGCGCGGCCACGTCTTCGGGGAAAAATCCCATTTCCTCGAGCCCGGCCAGGTCGCTGTGCTCAGGCAACAGACGCATCACCGTCCGCTCGCCGGATTCGGTGATCAGTGTCGACACACGCACGGTGATTGGTGAATCCAGAACCGTTGCGCGGAAGCTGCCATCCTGTGGCCGGCGTTGCTCGGAGATGTCCATCTCGGCCGCCAGCTTGATGTAACCCAGCAGGCGGGCCAGAGAGTTGGGCATGGCCCACATCGGGCGTAGCACACCGTCGATGCGGAACAGTACGTGCAGGCTATGCTCGGACGGGGCGATGTGGATATCGGTCGTGCGTTCGCGGATGGCAAGGTGCAAGAGATAGTCGAGCAGCTTTTCCGGGCTGTAGGCATGGTCGTTGTCCGTTGCCAGACGACGGATCTCCTTCTCCAGCAGCGACTCGATCGGATTCTGGGCGAAGTAATAGGTCTGCCGGATAAGTCGTGCAACCTTGCCGTATTCTCCCTGCAGGAACCTGCAGCGAAGGCCGCAACGCTGCAATACCAGCTGCGCAACTGCAACCTGGTCGGCGTCGCCCAGCAATACCTCCAGTTGATCACCGATGCGACGCAAAGGCAGGAACTGGCGCAGCTGGCACAGCTCGCGATTGAACATCGCCAGTACCTGCGGATCGGCGACCGGCAAGGTGTCTACGGGGGCGTATTCGACGTTCTCCAGCTCGGCCTGGGTGCGAACGATGTCGGACTCATTGGCCAACCCGTGACGGATCAGCAGCCGTCCAAAGCTGGTCTGTTCGACCAGATTCTTCTGCCGTGCATAGAGCAGCTGGATGGGTTCGAGCAGTCCGCGCTCGCTGAGCACAACGCCCAGCTTGGCTTGTTCCAGACTTACCAGACCTTGCGTGTTGTTGGCCGAAGCGGCGGGAATGCGGGAATCAACCGTTGCCATGAGATAGAGAGTCCGGAAGGCTGGAAGAGTGGCTGGTGAGGGGGGCTGGTGCTGCCAACAGCAATAGGGTCAGAGGATCGGGGTTGCCGGTGGCCGGCAGCGCATAGCGCTGTTGGAAACGTGCCAGTGCGCGTTGGGTCAGGCGGCCATAGCGGCCATCGATTGCACCGTCGTAGTGGCCCAGTTCAAACAACCGGCGTTGCAGAGCCTGGCTGGCACTACCGACCTGGCTCGGGTCCAGGAAGCGCGTACTGGCAGCGTCCGGCGACCAAAGCAATTGCCAGCGCTCGCCGTGTTGGATCAAGCAGGTATTGGGTAGTTGGCGCAGGTGTTCGGCGGCGGCGGCCGCGACCCAATCGCTGCGTAGCGCACCTGTGACGGCGTTTTGATCGCAGGCGGTGGTGTCGCTGGCGACTGGCGCGCTCACCTGCGCCACAGCGGCATTGCTACCGGTGGTCGTTGGTGGACCATTGCGGCTATCGGCGCGTGATTCCACGCTGCCTGCGACAAGCCCGGCGATGCCCAGGCACGCCGCCAGGCTGATACCTGCGGTCAGCGCATACCTGTACGCCGCTGTTGGGCTGCGCGCGGCTTGAGCGCCGGCCTGGGCTGCTGCCCTGTTGACCAGGTCGGCGTTGATCAGTCGCTGCTCGCTTGGCTGCGCATACAGCCCGTACAAGCACCGGTCCATGATCAGGTGGATGCGCCGCGGGTTGCCGTTGCTGGCTCGGTGCAGGGCCGTCACCGCCTTGGCATCAACACGGATGCGTTCGCCGGCGCCGGCTGCGCGCAGACGGAAGTTGACATACTCGCGGGTCTGCTCGTGGCTCAACGGATCCAGCCTGACGTGTTTGCAGATGCGGCTGGTGAGCTGTCGGATCTGCGGCATGTCCAGGTTGTCGCGTAGCTCCGGTTGCCCGGAAAGCACGATCTGCAGCAGCTTTTCCTGGCCGGTCTCCAGGCTGGTGAGCAGGCGCACGAGTTCCAGGCTGGCCAGGCTCAGGTTCTGCGCATCATCGATGATGAGAACGCAGGTGGTGCGATCCTGCCAGCGGTTGATCAGGAAACGATTGAGTACTTCGATGTCGGTGGCGGCGTTGCCGTGGGGCTTCAGGCCGAAATCGCGCAGTACCGCGGCCAACAAGTCATCGCCTTGCAGGAAGGTGTTGAACACCAGCGAGACGACCATGCCGTCGCTTTCCAGCTGGCCCAGCAACCGGCGCAGGAAGGTGCTCTTGCCGGTTCCGACCTCGCCGGTCAGCAGCACGAAGCCTGCCCGCGTACGCAGCGCATGCGCGGCCTCCACCAGCTCTGATTCCAGCACCGATGTCTGGTAATAGGAGGCTGCGTCCGGAGTGGGCGGGAACGGTGAGCGTTCCAAGCCGAGTTGTTGCAGGTGACGGGACAGGGCGGGGTTCATCGCGCTTCCATGTCCAGTTCGGCCAACGCGCGGCTGACCATGGCGGAACGGCTGTTGCGCGCGGCAAGCCGGTTGAGGCGATCACGTGCCTGCTCAAGCTGGCCGTCGTGGGCTTCGATCAACGCGAGGTTGACCCCGGCGTACTCATCGTCGGGGACGCGCTGCAGAATGGCCCGGTAATACTGTTCGGCCAGCTTCAGCTCGTCGCTGCCGTGTGCGTTCCAGGCCTGCGCACGCAGGAGGGTGAGGCTGTCGGCGGGCAGCAGCGTGCGGAGGTTCTCCATGGCCTGCTGCCGCGCCGTTGCATCCTTGTCTGCTACTGCCGTCTGCAGGCGCCCCATAGCCATGCGTACGGTTGCGCCATCGGGCTCTTCAGCGGTTGCAGACCGGCTGTCGGCCGACGCGCCGGCACCTGCTGAACGTACGGAAATCTTCATCGACGGCGGAGTTGGCGGGGCTTGTGGCGGCATCGGTCCATTGTTGCCGGGTGTTGCCGGGGCGGTTGCATCGGAGTGCGCCAACGCAGCGCCGGTGATCACCGCTGCGGGTGCAACGATGTCCGCGGCCAAGGCTGCGTTGTCTGCCGGCGTTGCCGACAACGTCGCCGGCGGCGAGGACTCCGTCATGGAAGGCGAAGGCGCGGGCCTGGCGACCGCAATCGTGCTGGGTGCTGGCAGCAGGGCGGAGTCGGCACTCGCGGTTGCGCCGGGATCGCTGTGTGCGGCGGAGTGTGGCGGCTGCGATGTGACCTGCGGTACCGCGCTGGCTTGCGCCTGCGGTACCCGCTGCGACGGGTTGTGACCGATCGCACGGGCGACGAGGAACCCTACGGGGCCAGCCAGTACGACGCCCAGCGCCAACCACAGGCTGTAACGTGGCAGGGCCTGCCACGGTCGCAGCTTTGCGCTGGGTGTGCTTGCAGGGGCCGGTGTTGCACTGCCGGTTCCATGCAGGGCGTCGTAAATCAGGCTCACAGCGTTTTCACCCGCAACACGATGACCAGTTCACGGGTGTTGTGGGTCTTGGCACGGGAGCCGAACAAGCGACCGAACACGGGTACATCGGAAACGCCGGGTATGCCGCGGTCATCCAATGACGAGTTCTGGTCGATCAGGCCACCCAGCAGCACGGTGTCGCCGTCACGCAGATTCAAGGTCGTGGTGATGCCCTTGACGTTGATCTGCGGCAACGTCACCGCATTGCCGTTGGGAAACTCCTGCAGCTTCAGGCTGCCGGGTTCGACCTCGGTCTGCATCGGGTGCACCAGGAGTTCTACCGTACCGTTCTCGTGCACCATCGGCGCCACGCCGATCACCACGCCCGAGAACAGTGAGTCGGTCTGGATGTCCGAGGAGGTGAAGCCCGAACCGGTGCCTGCGCCACCAGAGAAGTTGGTGGTGGACTTGGTCACGTAGCGGATGTTGGTGCCAACACTCAGATATGCCGGGCTACCATTGCGGACGCGGACACTGGGATTGGACAGCACTTTGACGTTGCCAAATCCGCGCAGCACATTGACTGCTGCGGAGAAGGTGTCATTCATGTAGCTCAAGCCAAGTGCGCGGCCCGCTACTGAACCCAGGGTCTGGTTCGGGAAGACAATGGAGCGGCCTTGCGAGCCCAGACGGTTGGCGGTGCTGTACGGCAAGGTGGTGTCAGGCATGGGCAGGATGGTTGCCGGGCTGTCGCCATAGATGCCCGCCACCCGGTTGCGCAGCAGGTTCCAGTCGACACCGAAATTGGAGTTGTCGTTGAGTGACACGTCGAGAATCTGCGCCTCAACCAACACCTGGCGGCTGAGCTTCTTCTTGCTGTGCTCAATCAGATCCTCAACAGCTCGGACCTGTGAAGGGCGCGCGCGCACGTACAGGGTGCCGCTGCCGGGGTCCAGACTGTAACGTGCGGCTTCAGGCGGCATTGGTCCGTTTGGGTCGGCGGCGGCGCCAGCCACCTTTTCCTCCGCCAGGATGATCTTCAGGGCCGAGTCGAGTTGCTTGTATGGGTCGCTTTCCTTGCCCATGGCGCCGGAGATGCTCAGGTCGCCTTTCAGCGATTGCCCGCCACCACCGCCGCCGGCCTGCATGCCCGCGCCGAATACGTCGCCACCGGCGGCCAGCTCCATGCTGATCGAGGAATTGAGAATATCCACGTTGAAGATGCGCTCGCGCATCTGCGAGACCACCAGCGAACCACCGCGCACTTCACCATTGAGGTCGAATGCTTCAAGAATATGGTTGTAGACCTCGCGCGCGGTGACATTGCGCAGGTGCAGACTTGCGCGCTGCCGTTGCTGCAGCACTTTCGGATCGACGATGAGATTCATCTTCAACTCGTCGGCCAATGCCCACAGCAGCTGGCCGACATCGGCGTCATACATGCTCAGGCTGACGACGCTGTTTTCAAGCGGGTCGTAGGCGGGAGCGATGGGGGCCGCCGGGCGCGCAGCGGGCGCCGATTGTTCCAGGCTTTGACGGATCTGATCCTGGCGTTCAGCCAGTTTGGCCGACTCCTCGGTGATCGCAGTGCCGGTTTTCTCCAGCGCCTTGTAATCGGTCGGCGGCAGATCCAGGGTGCTGCGGGGCGGCATGTTGGTGCATGCGGCAAGTAGCAGGCTGCCCGCCGTGACAGCGAACAGGCCAGGAGAAGCAGTGCGACGAACGGGAGCTTTGTTGGTCATGGATACGAGCCTTGAAAAGGAATTTATCTAGTCGGTTCTGGCGGCTCAGCGGGTTGCTTCGATGAGCCAACCCAGCAATGTCGAAGAACCTTCAGCAACAACGATGTCGTCATAGGTGGCAGTGGCAGGCCTCCCGGGTGGAGCAACGCACATGCTTGTGCCCGAGAACCCAAGGTTCGGGCCATCAAACGGAGAACTGCTTGCTCCGCTGCCATCCAGATCCATCACTGGCGCTACCAGTAAAAACGCAGGATTGGTGATGTCGGTGCTTTGGCAGGCCGTTGAGGTGAGGGCGCTGCTGCCATTGCTGTAGTGGGGGTTGCTGCTGCTGGCCGGGGCCAGCGCCAGCTTCTCCAGTGCATTGGAAAAGCCCCCCAGTCCGCTGCTGTCGGGGATGTCCATGCCTTGGAACGTGCTTCTGGCCAGGTCGGCAACTGCTGTGTTGCGATAGACCCCATAGCGAATACGCTGGCCGGGCACCGGCTGTTGCAGCCCCAGCGAGGCATAGGGCAACCATCCGTTCTGCAGCGCGGAAGGGCAGCCTGGGCTTTCCCAGCCATTGCCGACATCGTCAGGGCAGGGCAGGCGCTTGTTGCGCAAGGCGAAGCCGCGCAGGGCTTGCTGCGCAGTCTGCAACTGGGCCTGTGCCATGTTCTGGGAACGCGCCTGTTGTACACCGTCAAAAGCCGAGACCATGGAGACGGCCAGCAGGCCGAGCACACCGGTGACCACGGTGATCTCGATCAGGCTGTATCCCCTGGGCCGCTTGAGCGGGGCGCGTGGCGTGTTCATTGCGTGCGCACAGGCTGCTTGCTGTTGACGTCGTAGCGCAGCTTTTCCTGCAGGCCCTGCAGCTCGGTGACGAGCTGCCGCAGCAATTCATCCTTCTGCGCGGACTCGGGCCGCTGCGTGGCTTCTGCCATTTCCAGCGCGATCGTCTGAGCGCGCCGGGCGACCAACAGATTAGTGCGGACCGCATCCAGGTTTATGTCCTTGCTCTTGTCTGGTTGTGCTGAAAGCTGGTCCAGCTGTGCCAGCAAGCCATCCACGGTTGCGATGTTGCGGTTGGCCTGGCTGCGAACCTGCGAGACCACCTGCGCCGCTTCGACCGGACTCAATGATTTCTGGTTGGGCAGCGTCACCTGCGCCGCCACCGGGGCAGTGCGCGGTGGTGCTTGCATCCAGGGCGGTGTTTCGGCCGGCAGGCGAGCGGGTTCGGCTGCTGCTTGCGCGGCTAGCGGCGCCTGCGCAGTTGGTGTGGCTGCCGCAGCCGGTGCTGCACCGCGGCTGCCAAGACGAAGACCTGCGACCAGGGCAATACCGGCCGCGGCGATGGCGACGCCCAGCAGCAGCGGCTTGTAGCGTGGATTCACGGCATTGCTCCGTTGTCAGGCACCTGCCCTGGCAACGGCACGCGATAGACCTGGCTGCCGGTGTCCTTGTCGCTCAGGCGTACCCAGCCCTTGCCGATTGCCTGCACGCGTGCGCCGTTGGACAGGCGCTGGCCCTGACGCACGTGTTCGCCATCGACGACCGCACTTACATGACCATTGGCTTCGAGTACCAGCGACACTTGATGGCTTATTGCCTGCGGCGCAGCGTCACCACTTGCAGCGGCGGGGCCGCTGCCGGGTCCCGCGGCCAAGGCGATCAGCGGGCCGGGTGCATAGAAGCTGGGCACCGACATCTGGTCCAGGGTGGCTTTTACCCGCTGATTGGCGTCTATGGCCAGGCGGGCGTTGGCCATTTCCGCGGTTTCTTCAACATCGCTGTTGAGGCGCAGGACCGCGGGCTTGGCAACCACCATGCTCGACAACCAGCCGGTGACACCCAGCCAGCTGGTCAATGCAAGGGCGGCGATGTATTTGGTTTTCATGGCACTGCCCCCGTTGTCGCCGGCACACTCTTGAGCAGGTAGGAGAAGTAGTTGCCCGCCCCCGCGGCGCTGCCTTCCGGTTCCACGGCAATCGGCTCGTATCCTGCGCGGCGCAGGCGGTCAACAAAGGCCGGGACCTGCATGCCGGGGACGCCGCGGGTGGTGTCGACCACGCCGTCCACGCGCAGGGTGGGAGCGTCCATGTTTGCCAAGGCGTTGCCCTGCTGCTGCGGGTTGCTGTTTGGGCGCGGTGTCTCCAGACGCACGCGCAGAATCCGCACCTCGCCATGTGCCGCGTCGCGGATCAGCGACATTCCTGCGATCGGATCGACCAGCGCCTGCAGCTGGGTGAGGCGGTCCACGAATTTCAATGTCCCGGCAAAGTTCGGCGGAATTTCCTGATTTTTTCGCATGCCTTCGATGCGTTCATCGATCTGTACCACCTGCGCGTTCAACGCCGAGGCATTTTCGGTAGCTTCAGAAGCATTGAGCGCCCAACGCGTACCCAAGCCACCCAGTGCAATGGCGAATACAATCGAGGCGGCACTGGCATAGGGCAGCAGCCATTCGGCCAGGTAGGCAAAGCGGCTGGCGGCGGGGTTGACCGAAAGCATTGGCGAGGCATTCTGCAGCAGCCAGCCTGCACCCGAGCGGTAGCGGTTGCCATCGGTATCGGTGATGGTATCCAGCGCGACGGTGTCGATTGCAAGGCCGCTGCGCGCCGAGAATATCTCGCGTACCGCGTCATCCTGCCACTGCGATTGTTCTGCGGACTGCGCTACAAGCGCCGGGCACCAATAGACCTTGATCGGGGTCAAGGCTTCCTCGCCATCTGCAAGATCGTTGGCGAACTGCTCGCCCAGAGTGCCGGCGGTCATCGCCAGATCCGAAGGATCATCGCTATAGGCCAGGGAGGTGCGACAGATGATGTTGTGCTTCAGCAAGGCCAGTACAGTGAACTGGCGGCCGGACTGGTACACCACTGCCTGCCCGGGCTTGAGCTTGTTCAGCAGCAGCGAGGTGGTGGGATACAGCAGGCAATGGTCCTGCTGCGCTTCCGCCCATGAGTAAGCCTGCTGCCACACGTCCAGTGGAACCGCGGTGAACAGGGTCTGGTAACCGGCGCCGACCGTACGCGTCTTGTGGATCAGTATCTTCGCTTCGCCGTCGATCAAGCCGTCCGCGCGCAGACGCTTTTCGATCAAGGCCACCGCATGTGCCGCGCTGCCTTCCAGAGAGACAACACTGCTGACCGCACCTTCAAGGTCGGCCAGGACCGCTGCGGCGCGGCTTGGGCGCGGACGGCTTTCGCTGAAGGCGACGAGGCCGTCGTTGAATGCCAACCAGCGGCCCTGTTGCTGGAGCAGGATTTCCAGGCTCATTGCACGCCTCCCTGCAGTTCGATCGCTGATCCGGACAAGGCGGTAGTGCGAAAAAGAGCACTGCCACGCAGGGTCAACGACAGCGGCGCGGGCACCCGCTCGACTGCCGAAGGCACATCGAACAGCCCCTCGTCCGGATGCGTGACCGACAACTCGAATGCTTCGGCACCAAAGACCCGTTGGTTGGAACGGGTGACCGATCCGATCAACGCGGTGGTGTCTTCGCGATTCATCTGTACCTGGCGCAGATTCACCAGTCGCTCACCCCAGTCAGCTGGCTGGAAGCCCTGCTGATCGGCTGCGTTGAGCAGATCAATGGCGGATTGGGCCTGCTTTACTTTCAGTTGCGCCTCCTGCTCGCGCACCTGGGCTTCGGACAGCGCTTGTTTGGCATTGCCCAAAAGACCGTATGCCTGGGACAAGGCAGAGCGTGCGTTGAGGAACCACACCGCCATCACCACCAGGGCGAGTAGCGATGCGGCAAACAGGATCAACGACGTGCGTCGTGATTGCCGCAAGCGGCTGAGCAGGTTAGGCGCGTTCATGTCGGCCTTATTGGTTCATCTTGTAATAGGCCGTCAGGGTCAACACCTGCTCGGTATCGGTGTTGTCGCCGGCTTCAACCGAGGTCTTGGCCAGGCTGCCGCCGGTAGCGTTGGTGTTGTTGCCGGTCCATTCGATGCCGTTGTCGTTGGCGTTGTCGGTAGCCTTCTTGGCGACCACATCAGCCTGACGGAAGGCACCGGATTGCGGATCAGGCTTGCCATCGATCATCTGGTCCAGCGAGCGCGCCAGGTCCGGGGTGAGGCCGGAGAGGATCATCACGTTGCCGGCACCGGAGGCGGTACCCGGTGGGTTCCATTGGAAGCAGATCTGGATTTCCTGCGGGTTGCCGTTGGTATCCAGGTAGACGTAACGGTCTTCAAAGCCTTCACCGCGACCCGGCGGCAGGCTGATGCCCGCGCCGCGCATCATGTCGCGCAGCTTGCTGCCATTGCTGGCCGCGGCGGTGATTGCCGGGGTGGTGCCCTTGGGGGCGGATACGTTGCAGATCGCCCCGGGGCTGGTCTGGCCGGTCATGTCGCCGCCGGAAAGTGAGCCGTTGCTGGATGCATAGTCGGCACCGGCAACCATCAGTCGCGGCGCGGCCTGGTTGTCGCCAACCGGGGCACCAAAACGCTGGTGATAGCTGTTGTACGCCACGACCCATTGATCAACGTACTTCTGCTTGATGCGCGTGTATTCGGCGTTGCGCTGGACGTCACGGCCGATCATCACCGCACCGATGATCACGCCGATGATGACCAGCACCACGGCCATTTCGACCAGAGTGAAGCCGCCCTGGCGGCGCTTGGATCGCATTTGCATTGAATAGCCCCTTGTGGAAGAACCTGCGTGCCCGGCGCGGATCTACAGCGCCGGGTGGTTTGTTTCAGCGGACTAGATACAAGGCCGACGTAAGACGCACGTAAGACGTGCGTAAGAGCCGTGGCTGGTCTATCGTCACGACGTCCCCTTGTTGGCCATGCCCATGCTGCGTACTGCGTTGTTGCTCGCTCTCTCGACGGTGCCGGCGGCGGCGTTTGCCGCAGACCGTGTCACCGGTCACGAATTTGCCACCCGCTCGGAAGTCATCGCGCCGCACGCGATGGCGGCTACCTCGCAGCCGCTGGCCACGCAGATCGCCCTGGACGTGATGAAGCGCGGCGGCTCGGCGGTGGATGCGGCCATCGCCGCCAATGCCGCGCTGGGATTGATGGAACCGACCGGCAACGGTATTGGTGGTGATCTGTTCGCCATCGTCTGGGACCCGGCCACGCATAAGCTGCATGGTTACAACGGCTCCGGGCGCTCACCGCGGTCGCTGAGCCTTGCCGAGTTGCAGCGTCGTGGTTTGAAGGAAATCCCCGCGACCGGGCCGTTGCCGGTATCGGTGCCTGGCGCGGTCGATGGTTGGTTCGCCTTGCACGCGCGGTTCGGCCGCAAGCCGATGGCCGAGAATCTCGCACCGGCCATCGCCTATGCGCGCGAAGGCCATCCAGTGTCCGAGGTGATTGCCTATTACTGGGACAGGTCTGTTCCCAAGCTTTCGCAGTACCCGGGTTTCACCGAGCAGTTCACCATCGACGGGCACGCGCCGCGCAAGGGGCAGATGTGGCGCAACCCGAATCTGGCCAATACCCTGCAACAGATTGCCGACGGCGGCCGCGACGCGTTCTACAAGGGCGATATCGCCCGCGGAATCGGTGCTTACTTCAAGGCCAACGGCGGCTATCTGAGTTACGAGGACATGGCCGCGCATGAAGGTGAGTGGGTGGAGCCGGTCAGCAGCAACTATCGCGGCTACGACGTCTGGGAGTTGCCGCCCAACAGCCAGGGTATCGCCGCGCTGCAGATCCTCAATGTGTTGGAAGGCTACGATTTTTCGAAGATTCCGTTTGGTTCGGCTGAGCACATCCATCTGTTCGCTGAAGCAAAGAAGCTGGCGTTTGCTGACCGCGCCCGTTTCTATGCCGATCCGTCGTTCTCCCCGGCACCGGTACAGCGGCTGATCTCCAAGGAATACGCCGCACAACGCCGCACCCTGATCTCGATGGACAAAGCCCTGAAGGAAGTGCAGCCGGGCACGCCCAGGCAGCTGGAGGAGGGCGACACCATCTATATGACCGTGGCCGACGCCGACGGCATGATGGTGTCGTTGATCCAGTCAAACTACCGCGGCATGGGCAGCGGCATGGCGCCGCCGGGGTTGGGCTTCATCCTGCAGGACCGTGGCGAGATGTTTGTCCTGCAGAAGGACCATCCCAATGGTTATGCGCCGGGCAAGCGGCCGTTCCAGACCATCATCCCGGCCTTCATCACCAAGGACGGCAAGCCGTTCGCCAGCTTTGGCGTGATGGGTGGTGCGATGCAGCCGCAAGGGCATGCGCAGATCGTGATGAACCTGGTCGACTTCGGCATGAACCTGCAGGAGGCCGGTGATGCGCCGCGCATCCAGCATGAAGGCTCGACCGAGCCGACCGGGCAGGCCACCGCGATGAGCGACGGCGGTGAGATCAATCTGGAAACCGGCTTTTCCTATGAAACGGTGCGCAGCCTGATGCGCAAGGGCCACCGGGTGGTGTTTGCCGATGGGCCGTACGGCGGCTACCAGGCCATCATGCGCGATCCGGACAGCGGCGTTTACTACGGCGCCTCGGAAAGCCGCAAGGATGGGCAGGCGGCGGGGTATTGAGACTGCCCGGCGTGGAATTGAACGGGTGGCGCTACGGCAGGCGTCGCTTGCGGTAACAGCGTAGCTATCCATTGGTACTGCGGGCCCGGTCAGCACCCTCTGGGCGACTTGCGGCTAGAATGGCGTCGCCATGGACGGGTGACGATACGCACGACAGTCGCGGATCGACCGGACTTGCACCATTCCCTTAGCCGGAGTCGCGCGATGTCCCACGCTGCATTGATGCCGCGGTTGTGTTTGTTTTCAGCTCTCTGGAGCGTCAGTCTTGCAGCGCAAGCCAGCGAGGCGCTACCGGAGATTCCTGCTGGTACGCGGATAGCCGTGGGGCGAGGCCCTGCGGACATGATTTTTTCCGCCGATGGAAAGAACCTCTATGTCACCGAGAACGATGACAACACGGTTGCCATCATCGACGTGCCGGCGGCGCACGTGCTGCGCAGAATCGGAGACTCCTCGCAATCGCCTGCAGCGGAGGATGGTTGCATGGACAATTTTTGCCGGGGCAAGGGCGCGACAGGTGTTGCGGTCAACCGCGACCAGCAACGCGCCTATGTCAGCTCCTGGGAAATCAATGCACTGACCGCTTTTGACCTGCGCAATGGCCAGGTGCTGTGGTCGACCGCATTGCAGCGTTTTCCGCAGACCGTGCTGTTGACGCCGGACGGAACGCAGGCCTGGACATTCAATCTGGTGGCAAATTCGATCTCGGTAGTGAATGCCGCTACTGGAGCGGCGCTGGGTGAGGTGATCGCGCTGGAAGGCGGCGATGCGCGGTACCTGCCATTTGGCCGGCCTTTGGCGTTTGCGATGGCGCCCGATGGACGCCACGTTTACGCTGGCAGCGTGCACAGCAACAGCATCGATGTGTTTGATGTAGCGAAGCGTTCACGTAGTGCACGTATCGACAGCGGTGAAGCGCCGCATGATCTCGCGGTAGATGCAGTGACAGGGAACGTGGTTGCGCTTTTTTCCGATGGCGTTGTGGAGTACGACCGGCAGAAGCTTGCCCCGCTGCGTGCCTATCGATTCTGCGGGGAGATGACAACCTGGAATATCGCACTAAGTACTGATGGCCGGTCGATGGCACTGACCTTCCCGAAGCAGGCAATTGCCATGGTGGTTGAACGCAACACTGGGCTGCTGACGCATGTTTTCCATACGGATGACTGGCCGTCCAAGGCGGCCTTCTCGCCGGATTCACATCGTCTGGCGGTGCTCAATGCAGGCAAGACACCAACGGTTTCACTGTTGGATGTGCATGCGAGGATGGCGCTGGACCCGCTGCGTTCGCAGATAAGTGAACTGTTTTGCCAGCCGGGTACGGAGAACACGCAATGGATGCGCTGAACATGACGATGCTGCGTTGGCCGACGATGGCTGTGCTTGGCTTGGCAATGACGGTAACGGCGCATGCGAGCCAGCGCCCGGTACTGGAATGGGAAATGGGCGATCCTGGCTCAAGCGGAAATTCGGATGGCGTTGCAACGGAGGCACGCTTCGTCGGTCCGCTCGAACTGTATCGTGACAAGGACGGAGCGTTGCTCATCGTGGACACGGGCGACGATGCTGTGCGGCGACTTGGCCAGGATGGAGTCGTCACAACACTTGTAGGCAGCCGAATTGCGCAAATTGGCGAGGAAGGGGAGGCGGAATCTACTCTTCTTGCCCAGCCGTCGGAGCTGCTGCGTTTGCAGGATGGTCGGTTGCTGGTGATCCAGAAGCGGAAGGGAATGCAAGCACTGGACGCTCGTGGGGTGAGCAAGCCACTTCAATTGAAAATTGGCGCGCCATTCGAGGAGAAGTCGTCATCGGGCAACAGCGCGATGGAGGGCGTTGTTGTCGCTCCGTCGCCTCCTTCATTCCCCTCCCTTCAATCCAGGGAACAAGCTCGCGCCGTTGAGCCTGAGGTAAGGGCCGAGGATTCGCTACCTGAGCCCAAGGGGATGGCGTTGGATGCCAAGGGACGCATCTGGATCGCTGATGGCGGCGGCTTCCGCGAGCGCACCTTGGTAATCGATACGCAGGGCGCAGTACATCACTGGGCCCCTGGGCAGATGATCATGCTGCGCAGAATCGCGACGGGTGCCGATGGCAAGCTTTGGGGTATCAACAACAACAAGGTATTCCGGTTGTATGACGACCGCGCCGAGGTGGTAGGCACGGTGGTTGTTCCGGAGTGGACGCCGCCGGCCGACTATCTCGTGTCAGCACCACGCGCGGGCGCGGTGGCCGCACTGATCGGGCAGGTGCCGTTTGCCGGGCGTGCCGCGCTGCCACCGATGCCCACGCGACCCAAGCAGTCTGAGCCGGCAGACCTCAGGGGCCTGGCCGTGGACCCACAAGGGCGGCCGCTGCTGATCGACCGTCATCGATTGATGCGTCTGGATCCCCGTTCCGGGGAGTTCACGACCTTGTTTGAGTTGCCACCGCGAGAGGATGATCGCGGATACGGTGAAAATCACATCAGCAGCCTGGCCGTCGATGGCAAGGGACGCACCTTGCTCACCATCAATGGCGACGGCGCGATATTCGCCCTGGCAGCGGACGGCAAGCTGGCGCTGGTTGCAGGCCATGCTGCGCCAACACCGTGGTGGCGCGGGGCGGACACGCACAGGCGTACATCCGCAGCGTTACCTGCCCGCTTGGATGACAGCATCGTCATGCTGCCCGACGGGGGCACTCTCTATGTCGCCAAGCTCGATAACGCGCTGATCCACATAGACCGGGAAGGGGTCCCTGCGCTGTGGGCGGGGAGTGATGGAGAGGGCCGCCAGGACGGTCCTCGCCTCGAAGCGCGCTTCAACTCACCCTCTGACCTTGCCAGGGCACAGGATGGGACCGTCTATATCGCCGATAGTGGCAACGCCCGTATTCGCAAGGTGTCGGCCGATGGCCGGGTCGAGACATTGGCAGGGCAGTATTCGGACCCCGCGCGGGAAGATGGCGGCTTCGATCGCGCCGGTTTCTGGGAGCCGGTGCATATCGCGCTGGACGAAGAACGAAACGCACTTTATGTAATGGACGAAACCCCGTATGTGGGGACGGGTGAGGTACGTTTGCGGCGCTTGGACCTGAAGACACGGCAGGTGAGCACGCTTTCATCCGATGCGTATAGGCCGATGCATGTGATTGGTCAATCCGGGGAGCTGGAACTGATCACCGAGTCGCGGCGAACCCTGGCCTACAAGGACATCGCGGTCGGGCCGGGTGGGCAGCTCTATGCCTTGGCCGAGGATGAGGTGTGGCGGATTGACCCGGTCAGTGGGCTGCACCGTCTGGTATTCGTGGTTGGGCCACGGCCGGCCATGGACGCGCATGAGCAGGCCTACGCGCAAGCAAAAAGCAGTGCTGAAAGGGAAGCGTTGCTGCGCGCGCGTTGCAACTGGGTATGGTGCCGCCCCGAGCGCATGGAAGTGGATGCGCAAGGCAATGTCTACCTCAGTGACAAGGGCAGCAACACGGTGGTTCGGATCGGCGCCGATGGTAAAGCGGGGGTGATTGCAGGAGTGCCAGGGCAGTTGGGTAACAAGCCCGGCGCGTTGCCTGGCGGCCTGGACAAGCCAGGTGGGCTGGCATTCTCAGCCGAAGGCGATTTGCTGATCAATGTCAACGAGGCCGGCGTCATGCGCTTGCGCAACCCGGCGCAGGCACCATTCTCTGTGGCTGTACCTACCGTGGGAACATCCCCATTGGCCCAGCCACTCTGACGCAACGTGACTTGGTTTTCATTGATTTTGCGGTTCTAATAGCGCCCGAAGCGGGGGTACCAAGGCCAACGGGCCGCGGTTGAGACATACCCTTCGAACCTGATCCGGTTGATACCGGCGTAGGGAAGCTTCGTGTACCGACCACGTGCCCGCCCGGGCCGTCGTGGCTGGTGTACGCCTTCGCTTCGTTCCGTCATGCAAACTCCTTGCATGGCCTTCGCACCCCGCGTGCGGGTAGACCAGGACGAACGCCAATGAATGCACAGCCCAGCCTGCAGCAACAGGCCCAGCAACTCTCCGAATCCGTAACCCGGCCGATTCCCGGCTCGTGCAAGGTCTTCGTCAGCGGTTCGCGCCCGGACCTGCAGGTGCCGATGCGCGAGATCGCGCAGACCCGCACGCCCACCCTGTTTGGTGGTGAGGAGAACCCGCCGGTCACCGTCTATGACACCTCCGGCCCGTATACCGATCCGCAGGCCAATATCGATCTCGCCGCCGGGCTGGCAGCGGTGCGTGCGCGCTGGATCGAGGAACGTGGTGATACCGAGCAGCTCGCGGGTTTGAGTTCCGACTTCGGCCGTGCCCGCCAGCACGATGCCCGGCTCGATGCGGTGCGCTTCCCGGGGCGCGTGCTGCCGCGCCGCGCCATTGCTGGTGCCAATGTCACCCAGATGCACTACGCGCGTCGCGGCATCGTTACCCCGGAGATGGAATATGTCGCCATCCGCGAGAACCAGCGGCTGGAAGCCGTGCGCGATGCCGGCCTGCTTGCGCAGCATCCGGGGCAAAGCTTTGGTGCCAACATCCAGCAGATCATCACGCCCGAATTCGTGCGTGACGAGATCGCAAGGGGGCGCGCGGTACTGCCGAACAATATCAACCACCCGGAAAGCGAGCCGATGATCATCGGCCGCAACTTCCTCACCAAGATCAACGCCAACATCGGCAACAGCGCGGTGTCTTCCGGTATTGCCGAGGAAGTGGAAAAACTGGTGTGGGCCATCCGCTGGGGCGGTGACACGGTGATGGATCTGTCCACCGGCAAGCACATCCATGAAACCCGCGAATGGATCGTGCGCAACTCGCCGGTACCGATCGGCACCGTGCCGATCTATCAGGCGCTGGAGAAAGTGGATGGCCGCGCCGAGGAGCTGAACTGGGAAATCTTCCGCGACACCCTGATCGAGCAGGCCGAGCAGGGCGTGGACTACTTCACCATCCATGCCGGCGTGCTGCTGCGGCATGTGCCGCTCACCGCCAAGCGCGTTACCGGCATCGTTTCGCGCGGCGGTTCGATCATGGCCAAGTGGTGCCTGGCGCACCATAAGGAAAACTTCCTCTATACGCACTTCGAGGACATCTGCGACATCATGAAGGCCTACGACGTGTCCTTCAGCCTCGGTGACGGGCTGCGCCCGGGCTGCATTGCCGATGCCAACGATGCGGCGCAGTTCGGCGAACTGGAAGCACTTGGCGAGCTGACCAAGATTGCGTGGAAGCACGATGTGCAGACCATCATCGAAGGCCCGGGTCACGTGCCGATGCAGCTGATCAAGCAGAACATGGACAAGCAGCTGCAGGAGTGCGGTGAAGCCCCGTTCTATACCCTGGGGCCGTTGACCACCGATATCGCGCCCGGTTACGACCACATCACCAGTGCGATCGGTGCCGCAATGATCGGCTGGTATGGCACGGCGATGCTTTGTTACGTGACGCCGAAGGAGCACCTCGGCCTGCCCAACCGGCAGGACGTGCGCGACGGCATCATGGCCTACAAGATCGCCGCGCATGCCGCCGATCTGGCCAAGGGCCACCCCGGTGCGCAGGTTCGCGACAACGCATTGAGCAAGGCGCGTTTCGAGTTCCGCTGGGAGGACCAGTTCCACCTTGGCCTGGATCCGGAAAAGGCCAAGGAGTTCCATGATGAAACCCTGCCCAAAGATGCACACAAGTTGGCGCACTTCTGCTCGATGTGCGGCCCGCACTTCTGTTCGATGAAGATCACCCAGGACGTGCGCGAGTACGCGGCAGAGCAGGGCGTGGAGGAAGCGCAGGCGTTGGCAGCAGGCATGGCCGAAAAATCGGCGCAGTTCCGTGAGCAGGGCGCGCAGGTCTACCGCGTCGAGTGAGCCCGCAGTCGGCAGCGGGGCATCCTGCCGGGTGCCCCGCTGGCCAGTTGACGCCGGGACGGGGGCGGACGTGCTAGCTTGCAGCCGTCCACACCAGGGGTATGCCATGAAAACTCGCGTCGTTGCCCGGCTTTTCGTCGTCTCATTGCTGCTCCTGCTGGCTGCCTGCGCCAGCACTCCGCGTGTCGCCAGCCAGGCTGATCCCAGTGCCGACTTTTCGCGTTACCGCAGTTTTGCGTTCTTCAGCCCGCTGGCGCTCGAGCAGCACGGCTATACCACCATCACCAGCAACCGCGTCCGCGCGGCGGTGCGTACGCAGATGGAGGCCCGCGGCTATGTGTTTGATGAAGCAAATCCGGATCTTTGGGTGAACCTCAATGCCTATCTGCAGGACAAGACCCAGATCACCACCATGCCGGAAGTGGATTACGACTATTACTACAGCTACCGCGCGCGCAGCTATGTCGCCGTGCCGTACTGGCGTGATCGCACCGACGTGCGTCAGTACACCGAGGGCACCTTGAATGTTGATGTGGTGGATGCACGGCGGAAGCAGCTGGTCTGGGAAGGCGTCGCCGTCGGCACGGTTGGGCGCATCAAGCCTGAGCAGCGGGGCGAACGGATCGATGCGGCGGTAGCGGCGATCTTCGCCGATTACCCGTACCGGGCCGGCATGTCGGCCCAGCCGCTGCCGTAAGGGCTGCTGCAGCCGGCAACACGCCCGCAACCCACCGCAGCATTGGCCAGTGAGCGAGAAGGAAGCGTATGTATTCGCGCTTGAGATGGATCGTGATGGCGCGCAAGCATCCCTCGGCCTGGTTGCTGGCGGTGCAGTTGCTGGGCGTGCTGTTGTACCCGGCCATGGAACATACCCCGGCCGGGCGCGCCTTGTTCGGCGTGTTCGGCATGGTGGTGCTGGGCCTGGCGGTATGGGTGGTACGGCGCAGCCCGCTGGGCATCTGGCTGGCGTTGACGCTGGCCATTCCGGCGGTGGTGTTCTCCATCGCCGGGGCATTGCTGGAACGCTATTCGCTGATCGCCGTGTCGCAGGCCTTCGAGTGCCTGCTGTACTTCTACACCTCGTGCAGCCTGATCGCCTACATGCTGCAGGACCACAAGGTCACGCGCGATGAGTTGTTCGCCGCTGGTGCCACCTTCACCTTGCTGGCCTGGGCTTTCGCGTTCGCTTATTCAGTCTGTCAGCACTTCTATCCAGGCAGCTTCGTGGCCACCAGTGAGGGCGATTTCCGCAGCTGGGTGGAGCTGCTTTATCTGAGCTTCAGCTTGTTGTCAGGGGTGGGCCTGAGCGATGTCGTGCCGGTGCATCCGCAGGCGCGCGGATTGGTGATGCTGGAGCAGTTTGCAGGCGTTATGTACGTGGCTTTGGTGGTTTCCAGGCTGGTTGGCCTGACCATCTACAAGGCCGGGAAAACTGAACGCTAGATAAAAAAATCGCGCCATACGGCGCGAATCATGTAGCTGATTATGTAATTACGTCGGCGAGAGAGAGCCTGATGTCATCCACGTGCAGGCACGCGGGGAACGCCGTTAGAGTAATATCCATTCCAGATGAAACATTTGCTCTTTGCGTTGATGCCTTTTGCGGAACTTGGCGGCTTGTAGGGCTTCAGCCCGGCGAGCTGGACACAGGATGAGTGTCCGCCAGCGATTTGATTGACCGCGATGGCACCGAATCTCACTGAAAAAACTAGCTCTGACCGACTGCGCGTCGGTGAGTGTCTGGTAGTGCTCTCCTCACGTGAGGTGCATTTGCCAGGGACACGCAAAACTCCGCGGCTCACTCCCAAATCGGTGGGGGTGCTGCTTGCGCTTGCGCGCAAACCCGGTCAAGTCGTCACCCGTGAGGAGTTGTTTGCCGACGTCTGGCCGGACACCATGCCGACCAACGACGTGCTGACCCAGGCCGTTACCCAGTTGCGCAAGGCATTTGCGGCAACCGGCGCGGAGGACGGCGCAAGCTATATCGAAACCATCGCCAAGACCGGCTATCGCCTGCTGGCGCCAGTGGCGTGGGAGGCAAGTGCCGACGCGACAGCTATCGATGCGCCCGATGCGGGCGGAGTTTCCGCGGCGGAGACGGCCATCGCACCCATGCAATTCGGCGTGCGCGGCAAGCACCGCCGGCTGCGTCGTCATGTGCTGCTGGTGCTCGGTATCGTGCTGCTGCTCAGCACCCTGGTGATGGCCTGGTTGCTGTGGGGCCGCGCTGCGCCGGTAGCGCAGGACACAACGGTTGCCGACGGCAATCGCGTATTGGGCAGCCCGGCGCGTCCGTATCGGCTGATCACCGCCACCGAGGATGTGGAGGTCAACCCCTCGCTTTCCCCCGACGGTGCCTTGGTGGTGTTCGCACGTGAGCGCGACAACCGCTCCAGCCTGTGGATACAGAGCGTGGGCAATGCGACTGCCACGCCGCTGCTGGCCACGCCGGCCGGCGCGTCGGACCGCTTCCCGGTGTGGTCGCCCAATGGCCGCAGCGTCGCCTTCGCGCGGTTCCTGGCGCAGGGCGATTGCGAGGTGCTGGTGGTGTCGGCGACAGGTACCGGCCTGCGCCGTGTCACCCGTTGCGATGGCACCGACATGCTGAGCTTTGACTGGGCGCCAGATGGCGGCAGCCTGCTGTTCGGCTCGATGACCGGGCGCTATGCCAGCCGTGGCATCCGCAGCCTGGACCTGGCATCCGGGCGCTGGTCCTCGCTGCAATACGCGATGGGGGCCGACGACTTCGACTATGCACCGCGCTATTCCGCCGACGGCAAGAAGATCGGCTTCGTCCGTAATCCACAGGTAGGCGATATGTGGATGATGGATGCCGATGGCAGCAACGCGCAGCGCTTGACCGACGACGCGGCGGAAATCCGCGGCTGGAGCTGGTTGGGTTCGGACGAGATGGTGTTCGGCCGGCGCATTGACAGCGAATCACGCCTGTACAGGCTGGATGTGGCCACCCGCTTGTTGCGCGACATGGGGATCGACAACGCGCAGAGCCCGGCGGTATCGCGTGGCGGCGGCAACCTGGTGTTCATGCGCAGCCACTTCCAGTCGGGCTTGTTCCGCATCCCGCTGGGCGCGAATGGCGGGCCGCCGCAACGCCTGTTCGCCTCCTCGGCACGTGACGGCCAGCCAATGGTGTCGCCGGATGGTGCGCAGTTGGCGTTCACGTCTGATCGTTCGGGCACGTTCGCGCTGTGGTGGGCACGTTTGAATGAGCCGGCTTCGCTGCAGGTCATAGAAGGAGTGCGACCGGAGGCCCGCCAGCCGATGGACTGGGCTGCTGATGGACGCCGTCTGCTGGTGACCGGGCGAGATGTTGATGGTGCTCCCGGCATTTATGAGGTGGCACCCGAGGAAGGCCATTGGGTGAAGCTGGCGGTACCGGCGGGCGAGCCGCTGCAGGCGGTCTACGGCGCAGCGGCCGATAGCCTGCTGGTGGTGGAGCGGGGCGATGACGAGCGCATGGCGCTGACCCTGTTCGATCGCAGCCAACAACCGTGGAAACGCCTGGCATCGTTGGAAGGCGTGTCGCAGGTGCGCTATGACCGTGCCGGGCAACGCATCCTGTTCACCCGCCTGGCCAGCGGTGGGCTGTGGCAGGCGGCGCCGGATCTGGCGGCGGACAGCGTGAAGCTGGTGCATGCCGAGATGCCCAGTCGCTGGCGTTACCGCACCTGGGCAGTAGCGGCCAATGGTGCCGTGGAGTACCAGGACATCAGCCGCGAGTGCAGTAGCCGGCTCACCGCGATTGCCGGTGACGGCAGCAGTCAGTGCCTGGACGCAACACGCTTCAGCGCTGGCAATGGGTTGAGCCTGGCGCCGGATGGCAGTGCGGTTTTCATTGCCTTGGCGCTCACCGATAGCGCCGATATCGGAATGATGCGGATTCCCCAGCGCGCACCGCGGCGGGTGATGGGTCTGGCTAAGTGGTTGTTGCCATAAGGAAATTTTTCTTCGGAAATTTTTCGTAGGCTCTATCGTGAAGAATTCGGAGCATTCTCGCCGGACTTTCCTGACCATCGCCGCCAAAGTTGGCAAAACGTTCGCCCAATGAAGGCAAACGATGGTGTGCGACATGCGGCAGGTTTCGTGGGTGGATCGGGGTCAGTCGGTTTCGTTCGAAAAGCAGGCAGAGGATGGCCCGCGTCCGGCCTGTGTCGGCGTAGCTCGGCTGGGCAGCCTGCAGACCTCTGGCACTGTATTCACGGTATGGCTGCAGCTGCGTGGCACCGCCTGGGTGGAATCCAAGGAGGGCAAGTTCCGCCTGCGCCAGCGCGAGTGGATTGCTTTTGAAAAGGAATCGCGTCCGCTGATCCAGGCTGGCCGTGATGGCATGTGCATTGGTATCAGCCTGGATGCCGATGCCCTGCGCATGTTGGGCACCTTGGCCGACAGCAGCGTCTATACCGGACGTGGCCGCATGAGCCTGGGCGAGGCGCGGCTGGCGCTGCGCTTGTGGCGCGAAGCACAGGCGCCGGGTGCCACCATCCATCAGCTGCGGCCCTTGTTGCTGCATCTGGCCTCCCTGCAGCGCGATCTGGCCGGCACCGTGCAGCGCTGCCCGGGCCGCTCGCGCATCCGCAAGCGCCAGGTATTTGGCCGCATGCAGCGTGCGCGCATGTATCTGGAAGGCAACAGCCATCGCGTCGTGCGTATTGGTGAACTTGCCGAGCTGACCAATTTCTCCAGCTGGTATCTGTCCAAGACCTTCCAGGCATTGTATGAAGAAAGCCCGCAATCGCTGTCGGCGCGCCTGCGCCTGGAACGTGCAGCGATGCTGTTGTGCGATACCGACATGATGATCGGTGAAGTGGCCTCTGCCAGCGGATTTGATAACTGTTGCAGCTTTGCGCGCGCTTTTCGTGCACGTTTCGGTGCATCGGCAACGCAGTACCGCGAGATGCCAATTGCGTTGAGGCCAGATTCGGCAAAGTTTAAGGATGGCTTGAGCAAAACCAAGGCGGCAGTACGAACGTAACGTTCAGGGGTGTTTAACACACCGCTAACTTTGTCGTTTGTTTTAGCTCTTTGGAGAGATTGATGAAGCTTCGTAATTCTGCAGTGCGGTTGGGCTTGCTCCCGGCCGGCATTGCTATTGCCTTGACCCCCTCTTTTGCTTCGGCGCAGGAAGCTGCTGCCGGTGCCACCACCCTTGATCGCCTGGAAGTCACCGGCTCGCGTATCCGCGGCGCTGACATGGAAACCCAGCAGCCGGTCGTCACGCTGACCCGCGAAGCACTGGAAAAGCAGGGCTTCACCTCGGTTGCTGACGTTCTGCAGAACCTGACTTCGGCCGGTTCCCCGGCCATCTCGCGTTCCGAGTCGCTGTCTTCTGGCGAGAACGTGGGCGGTTACTACGTCGACATCCGTAACCTGGGCGCGCAGCGCACGCTGGTGCTGATGAACGGCAAGCGCCTGGGCGCCACCACTGCCGGTATGCAGGATCTGAGCCAGATTCCGATGGGCGCGGTTGAGCGCATCGAAATCCTGAAGGATGGCGCCTCGGCCATCTACGGTTCGGACGCTATCGCTGCTGTGGTCAACGTGATCACCCGCAAGCGCTTTGACGGCGGCGAAGCTTCTGCCTATGTCGGCCAGTACGGCGAAGGCGACGGCGAGACCACCCAGTACTCGATGACCCTCGGTACGCAGGGCGAGCGCGGTGGCATCACCATGGCGGCTGAGTACTACAAGGCCAAGCCGGTGTGGGCCAAGGACCGTGACTTCAGTGCTTACGGCAACTCCGGCCCGGCTTACCCGGGTGCTGGCGCCAGCGCCATCAATGAAAAGGGCTCGTTCTGCGACCCGTGCGCTACCCCGGGTATCAAGAAGGGTGAGCCGGGCTACGTCTCCAACGACGACGTGCTGTGGTACACCCTGAAGGACGGCGGCAACCCCTCCAACCGTGGCGACTACCGCCTGCAGACCGCTGCTGACTCGGTCAATGCCAACCAGCAGATGGGCGTGCAGACCGGTATCGAGCGCAAGTCGCTGTATGTCAACAGCAACTACGATCTGACCGACACGATCACCTTCAACGCGGACGTGATCTACAACGAGCGCACCACCGATCAGCAGATCGCTGGCTACCCGTACCAGGCTACCGCGATGGGCACCCCGCTGTCGGCTGACAGCGTGTTCAACCCGAACGCCACGGATACCACCTTCCGTCGCCGTCTGTGGGAAGTGCCGCGCACCACCGAAAGCAAGCTGAAGACCCTGCGCTTTGCCCCGAGCATCGAAGGTTACTTCGAGTTCGCTGGCAAGACCTTCGATTGGGACGTCGGCGCGCTGTGGAACCGTAACGAATCCACCAAGACCGGTCACGGCGACATGAGCCTGATCGCTTCCGAGCAGGCCTTGGGTGCTTCGTTCATCAACAAGGACGGCGTGGCTCAGTGCGGTACCGCTGCCAACCCGGTTGCACTGTCTGATTGCCGTCCGTGGAACCCGCTGCTGCCGTACGGCGTGGCTGGCCAGGGCTCGCTGGCAGATGCTGCCACGCAGGCTTTCCTGTTCCCGCAGTTCACCAACACCGGCCTGACCAAGACCACCAGCTTCACCGCCAACATCGCAGGTTCGGTTCTGACCCTGCCGGCCGGTGACCTGGGTGTCGCGATGGGCGTTGAGCACCGCGAAGAGCAGGGCCGCTATGTGCCGGACGCGTTCGCGCAGTCGGGCATGAGCACCGGCCTGGCTTCGACCACCACCTCGGGCAAGTACGAGCTGGACGAAGTCTACCTGGAGCTGAACATCCCGGTCCTGAGCGACATGCCGTTCGCCAAGGAACTGAGCTTCAACATCGCCAGCCGTTACTCGGACTACAGCAACTTCGGTGACACCATCAACTCGAAGTTCGGCTTCGTGTGGCGTCCGATGAGCGAGCTGCTGGTTCGTGGTACCTACGCTGAAGGCTTCCGTGCCCCGACGATCGACGATCTGTACGGCGGCATCAACAGCAGCTTCGAGACCTACACCGATCCGTGCGGCATTGGCGCCACCAACAGCGTCAATGGCAATGCTGCCTGTAACAACGCAGGCGTTCCGCTGGGCTACACCCAGCTGGACCAGAGCATGAAGCCGTGCACCTCGTACCCGTGCGCTACCCCGGACCAGTTCGTCTCCGGTGCCAACGCCAACCTGACCCCGGAAACCTCCAAGAGCAAGACCGTTGGTCTGGTGTGGAGCCCGCGTTGGGTGCAGGGCCTGGACATCTCGCTGGATTGGTACCGCTACGAGATCAGCGACATGATCATCAGCGACAGCGTGGACCGCATCCTGCGTGATTGCTACGTGCTGGGTAACGCCGCTCGTTGCGACGGTATCACCCGCGCCTCTGATGGCCACATCAGCGCCATGACCTATGGCCTGGCCAACCTGGGCGAGATGAAGACCGAAGGTTACGACCTGGGCGTCAAGTACCGCCTGCCGGAACTGGCAATCGGTCAGTTCAACATCGATTGGCAGACCAGCTACCTGTCCAGCTACGACGAGCAGGGTCAGAACGGCAAGGGTGACAACATCACCATCGGCCGCGTTGGCGAAGCCGGTCTGTTCCGCGTGCGTTCCAACGTGGGCGTGAACTGGTCGAAGGGTGACTTCGGCGTCTCCTACACCGCCCGTTACTACTCGGGTATGAAGGAAAGCTGCGTCACCAACCGTCCTTGCACCGAGCCGGATCACATGGCAAACGGCGAAGGCGATGCCATCCGCAAGACCGGTTCCAACACCTTCCACGACATGCAGGTCAGCTGGAAGGCGCCGTGGGATGCAACCGTGGCCGTCGGTGCGAACAACCTGTTCAACCACCAGGGTCCGATCATGTTCTCGGCACCGAACTCGAGCTTCCCGTACTACGGTGGCTTCGACATCGGTCGCTTCCTGTACATGAAGTACACCCAGCGCTTCTGATCCATCGAAGCACTGTGATGCATGACAAAGGGTGGGCCGCAAGGCCCACCCTTTTTCTTTGCGTGGATTACTTGAAACCGCGAATACATCGCGACCGGTGTGCAATCTTCCGCAATGCCGGCCAATCCGTAGCCCGGGTAAGCGAAGCGCACCCGGGGCCAAGCAGGACCAAGCAAGGCATTCGTAGCCCGGGTAAGCGCAGCGCACCCGGGACAGGCAGGGCCAAAAAAGCATCAGCCTACGCAATGCCACCCGCGTTCAATCCCCGCAAACAACAACGGCCGCATCCGCGGCCGTTGTCATTCAATCCTTGTCCCGCAGTTGCTGCAGGTCAGGCTCAGGCGTCGACGCTCAAGCCCATCATTTCATCGGCTATCGCGCGCCACTGCTCCAGCTTCGGCAGCACGCCGACGTGGGCCAGGTACTGCTCATCCACCTCGCTGCCGGCGGCAAGTGCAGTCGCGACATGGACGGCACCGGCCACCCAGAAGCTGCGCACATTGGAACGGCCCGGCTGCAGCTGGAAGGCGACGGCTTCGATGATCGGCATCGGCAGGCCCCACAGGCCCATCAGATAGGCGCCGGCTTCGGCGTGGCCAGGACGGGTTTCTTCAGCGTCGGCAGGCAGGCGCTCGTCGCGCACGCCGGGCAGCAGCAGGCCGATGTCGGCCAGCAGCGCCGCCGTGGAGCCCAGCTCCGCGCTGGCGGCCGGCAACATCTTGGCTGCCAGGCGCGAGGCCAGCAGCGCGCGCGACTGCATCGCGTTGCGGTCCGGCCCAGACATGCCCGGCAGCGCGAACACCTCGCTGGCCAGCACCAGGTCGCGCAGCGTTGCCATGCCCAGCCGGGTCACCGCACCGCGCAGGTCGGAGATCGCGCGGCCGTTGTTGAAGAACGCCGAATTGGACAGCTGCAACACCTTGGCGGCGATGGCCGGGTCGGCGGCAACAAGCTTGGCGACTTCCGCCGCGTTGCTTTCCTCGTCATCTTCCAGCGCATGCATCAGGCTCAGATACAGGTGCGGCGGCGAGGGCAGCTTCTCGATGCGGCCGATGGACTGGCGCAGGCGCGGGCTGTCCAGCAGCTCGCGCAGCTCTTCCAGGCTGGTCAGCGCCTCGAGCAGCACTTCCGGCGGCAGCGGCAGCGGCAGGAAACGATGGGCCACGCCAATGATCCGCGCCGAAGGCACGCGCTGGCTGTTGTCGCCATCGATCAGGGCGATACGGATGGTTTCCGGGCGCAGGGTCCGGATCTGGCCGAGCAGGGTGGCCGGGGCCAGGTCGGGCAGCACCGGGGCGACGATGACCGCATCGATCGTGGCGGAGGAAACCGCAACGATGGCGGCGCTGCCGTCCGGGACCGACTCTACTTCCCACTCGTCGCCGAGATCGCCGATGTACTCAAGCAGCTCGGCCGACAGGCTGGCTTCGCCGCCGACTAACAGGATTCGCAAGACACTTCCCCTTGGACAAAACGCAAAATCCGAACAAAAAACAGGCCGGAAACCGGCCTGTCAATGTAGCTGCTCGCTGGCAAAGGGTCATGCCCTCTGCAAGGAAAACGTGATGGTTGTCGCTGCGCGGGGCCTGGTATTACGACCTCGCGCAGGGCAAATCAGACGTCCTGTTCCTGGGTGGCGAGGTAGCTCTTGTGAGCTTCGACCAGGATGCGCTTGGCTTCAGCAGCGTCGCCCCAGCCTTCGATCTTGACCCACTTGCCCTTCTCCAGATCCTTGTAATGCTCGAAGAAGTGGCCAATACGCTCCAGCCAGTGGCTGGAAACCTGGGCGATATCTTCGACATGGGCGTAGCCGCTGAAGATCTTGGCGACCGGCACAGCCAGGATCTTCTCGTCGCTACCGGCCTCGTCGCTCATCTTCAGCACGCCGACCGGACGGCAGCGCACCACCGAGCCCGGGACCAGCGGCAGCGGCAGCACCACCAGCACGTCGGCCGGGTCGCCGTCGCCGCACAGGGTCTGCGGCACGAAGCCGTAGTTGCAGGGGTAGCGCATCGGGGTGGACAGGATGCGGTCGACGAACATCGCGCCGCTTTCCTTGTCCATTTCGTACTTCACCGGCTCCGAATCCTTCGGGATCTCGACGATGACGTTGATTTCTTCCGGCGGGTTCTTGCCCGGCGAGACCAGTTTCAGGCCCATTGCGCTGACTCCGAATCGTTGTTGGTTGAAAAAGAGCTCCATTCTACGCCCACGACTATTGCGGCGCACCAAACCTCGGTGGGCGCCCTGGCCGGCAGCGTTCAGCGTCGCGGGAGCGCATCGCCACGAAATACACATGAGAATCATTATCGTTGGAGGTGTATCCTTGCCGGCCCACGACAATCCCGCGCGGGCGGCCTGCCGCGCCTGCACAGCCTCCATGTCCAGCAATGCCACCACGTTGACCGAACTGCTGATCCGCGAACGCCCGGCGCTGCTGCGTCTTGTGCGGCAGATCCTCGGCAGCGACGGCGGCGCCGACGACGTCATCCAGGGGGTGTGGTTCAAGGTCCGTGGGGTTGGCAATGAGCCGGTGATCGGCAATCCGCGCGCCTACCTGTACCGGTTGGCGACCAATCTGGCCACCGACCATGGCCGTGAGCGCACGCGCCGGTTGCGCCTGCAGGCCGAAAATTACCTGTGGGGGCCGGACGAGGTGCTGTCCACCGAGGAGCAGGTGATGGCGCAGGACGAATTGACGCGGGTACTGGAGGCGGCCGGGCATCTGCCGGAGCCGACCCGCAGCATGTTCCGCCTCAACCGCCTGCAGGGGCTGACCCAGCCGGAAGTGGCGCGGCGCATGGGGGTATCGGTGACCACGGTCGAAAATCATCTGCGGCTGGCCCTGCAGCGCCTGGCCTGGGCGCGCGGTGGCGGCTAGCGCTGCAGCTTTCCTTGGGGATACGGCGGCGCCAATCGTCTTGTATTTCGTCCCTACCTGTCCTTGCCGCCATCACCTGAGCCAGCCCATGCGCCCGCCGTCATCTTCCGTCCCACCCGAAACTCCCGTTGCGCAGCAGGCGCGCGACTGGCTGCTGCGGCTGGCATCGGGAGCCATGGGCGAGCCCGACATGCAGGCCTTCGAGCAGTGGTTGCTGCTGCCCGGGCACCGGCACGCGTTTGAGCGGCAGCGCGTGCTTTGGCGCAGCCTCGGCGCCCGCCCGCAGACAAGCGTGGTGCTGCAGCAGCCTGTACGGCGCACGCAGCGGCGCTGGTCGGCAGCGGTGGCGGTACTGATGCTGTTCTGCGCGGTGATGTCCGCACCGGAACTTGCATTGCGTCTGCGCGCCGACCATCGCGCGGGTGTGGCCATCCGTCATGTCAGCCTGCCTGACGGTTCGACTGCAGTGCTGGATGCCGGTGCCGCCATTGCCGTGCATTACGGCCAGGCCACGCGGCGTATCGAACTGCTGCGTGGGCGCGCCTGGTTCGAGGTCGTGCCGCAAGCCGGCGCGCCATTCCGCATCACCGTCGGTGAGGGTGTGGTGGAAGACATCTCCACCGCATTCGTGGTCAGCCGGGAGGGTGATCGCGTCGATACTGCAGTGGAGCAGGGCCGTGTGCGGGTTGCGGCGCGTCCGGACCAGGGCTGGATGTACCTGCAGGCTGGGCAGGCTGCGGCTTGGAGCAAGCGCGGCGTTGCCGAACGCGGTGCGTCACTGGCGCCTGATCATGTCGCGGCATGGCGACGTGGCGAACTGCTGCTGGAAAACGCAGCTGTGACGCAGGTGCTATCCGAATTGCAGCGCTACCGTCCGGGCCACGTGTTTGTGCGCGGCGATCTATCGGCATTGCCGCCGATCAATGCCGCGCTGCGCCTGGATCAATCTGAGCAGGCGCTGGATGCGCTGGCTGCGGGCAGTGGCCTGAGCGTGACGCGACTGCCGTTCGGCATCGCCATCGTGCAGGCGCAAGAAGACGCGCTGCCAGCGCGTCGCTAGCTGAGAAGGACGATTGGTCTTGGGGTTTTGCCTGGCTCATTCGTCTCAACCCCGACCGTACCTCAGCCGCCGCCACGTACGTCGAACCTCCGCCGCCTGATTGCGGCTTCGACAACAGGATTTTCAATGCCCAGTTCTTTCCGCGCCGGCACACGCCTGCGTCTTTCCCGCCTGCACGTTGCAATGCTGGCCGCCGGCCTGGCAGTGCTGACGCCAGCCATCCCGGCAATGGCGCAGGCCACGGTTGCCAGCGCCAACGTGCAGTTCGATATCCCCGCGCAGCCGCTGGCCGCAGCCCTGGGCCAGTACATGCGCCAGTCGGGCGTGCAGGTGGCCTATGCGGCAGCCTTGGCCGAGGGGGCGACCTCCACGCCGGTATCCGGCCAGTTGCCACCGGCGACGGCGCTGCAGCAGTTGCTGCGTGGCACCGGCCTGGCTGCGCACCGTAGCGGCAATGGCGCTGTGGCTCTTGAGAAGCTGCCGGCAAGCGCCAACGCGGACGACCTGGTCGTCACCGGCACGCTGAGCGTGGCCGGCGACCAGCGCGGGGGCGACGGCGTAGGCAATGATGCCGCGCGGCTGCTCGATACCTATCGCAGCACCGGTTCCAGCAACTACATCCCGCAGCAGACCATCGAGCGTTTCCGCGGCACCTCCACCGCCGACATCATCAAGGGTGTGGCCGGTGTTACCGCCGGCGACCCGCGCGTGGGCAATGCGCTGGATGTGAACATCCGCGGTATTCAGGGCCAGAGCCGCATTCCGGTGATCATCGATGGTGGCCAGTCGACCATGGACACCTACCGTGGCTATGCGGGGCAGTCGCAGCGCACCTATCTCGATCCGGACCTGATCTCCAACATCACCATCACCAAGGGGCCGAGCCTGCAGGCCAACGCCTCCGGTGGCATTGGTGGCGTGGTCGAGATGGAGACCTTGAAGGTGGACGACGTGCTGCGCGAGGGCCGCGACAGTGGCATCCGCGTGCGCACCGGCCTGGCCAATAACAGCGCCAACAACGTGCCCGGGTACAGTGCTGCGCCGCGTACCGACCGCAACGCCACCGGCAACCAGTTCGCCAACGTGGCCGTGGCCCAGCGCTGGGACCGCTTCGATCTGGTCGCCGCCTATGCCTGGCGCGATACCGGCAACTACTTTGGCGGCAAGCACGGCTATGACGATTTCCCGCAGACCCGGCGCACGCTGGCACCGTTGAACCCACCGCGCACCGAAGTATTCAATACCTCCTCGCGTTCGGAGTCCGCGCTGCTGAAGGGTACCTGGCGCATCGACGATGCACAGACGCTGGAGCTGGGCTACCGTCGCTACGAAGGCACGGCCGGCGAGATCATGGCCTCGCAGATCATCCGCGTTGACCGTGACCGCGTACCACAATGGGACCCGGGCCATGTTGACATGGACAGCTACAGCCTGCGCTATCGCTTCAACCCGGACAGCGCGCTTGTCGACCTGCGCGCAAACGCCTGGTACACCGATGTCGAAAGCATGATGTACAACAGCCTGACCGGTATTACTCCGTGGTATTTCGACCGCCGCACCGAGTGGTACGACGCGCCCAGCTTCAGCGGCAATCCCGGTTACAAGGATGCATACGCCAATCCGCTCAAGCAGAAGCGCTTCGGCCTGGACATCAGCAATACCTCGCTGCTGGAAACCAGCGCCGGCCTGTTCACCTTCGACTACGGCCTGTCGCTCAGCGATGAGGATATCCGCCCGAATGCGCCGGTGATGCACGACGATCTGGTCAACAACCGCTTCCTGCGCAATGCCGAACGCAAGGAATACAGCGCGGTCGCATCGATCAAGTGGGAGCCCGATGAACATTGGGAGTTCATGGCCGGTGGCCGCTGGAACCGGGTCAACGTGCACGACCGCAATCGCCTGGCCACCGAAGATCGCTTCGAGGCATCCGGGCAGTACCGCTATACCCAGCTGCTTGATGGCAATCCGAACCTGCCGTCGTGGCGCGCCAAACGCATCGCCATGCTGAACTGGTATCCCGATGCCAACGGCAATTTCACCGAAGCCTCGCTGCTGGCCTCACCGTACAAGAAGGGCACGGTGGCCGACATCGATGGCTGGAACTTCTACGATGCCGATGACGCTGAGGATCTGATGGTGCCGGTGAGCTGGACCTGGTCCAAGCCGATCAAGCGCCGCGACAGCGGGTTCTCGCCCAGCGCCAGCGTCACCTATCGCTTCGATGACGACAGCATGGTCTACGTGAAGTATGCCGAAGGCACCAAACTGCCCAGTCTGTTCGAAACCACGCTGGGCCTGTTCACCGCCGCCAAGCCGGTGGGTGAGTTGAAGCCGGAGCGTGCCGGTAGCTGGGAAATCGGCGCCAGCACCATCAAGCGTGACCTGTTCGCCAATGGCGACCAGCTGGCAGTGAAGCTGGCCTACTTCGATACCCGCGTGGACGACCTGATCACCCGCGACTACCGCACGCTGTCAGCGGGGCTGATCCGCAACGTGGACCGCTTCAAGGTCTCGGGCATGGAGTTCCAGTCCAACTACGATGCAGGCAAGGTGTTCGCCGATCTGTCCGCGCACTACTACTTCAAGGCCAAGACCTGTGCGCCGGACATTGCCGCAGAGCGGCGCGAGTACGGCATCAAGCGCAACATCGAGGAGTTGAAGAACACCCCGAACTGCGTGGATGGTGGCTTCGAAGGTTCCTATAGCAACACCCAGAACCCGCCGCGCTACACGGTCAATGTGACGTTGGGCTCGCGCCTGTTCGACCAACGGCTGAGCTTCGGTACCCGCGTGGTGCACAACGCCGGCCCGATCAGCAAGCTGGACAAGGAGTGGAACGTGGGTCTGTCGGCGATCCAGCAGCTGTATCGCCCAGCGACCATCGTCGACCTGTTTGCCAGCTGGTCGTTCAACGCGCAGTGGGCGGTGGATGTGAACCTGGACAACGCCACCGACCGTTATTACCTGGACCCGCTTGCGCTGGGTATCTTGCCGGCACCGGGCCGTACCGCGCGCATGTCGCTGACGTTCCGCTATTGATGGATAGGGACTGATCGAAGTGCAAGCTAATCCCGGCGCACGCGCCGGGATTGCCGGTTGCAGCGCATCGTGCAGTCCACTTGGGGGAACGCCCCCGGCAAACGTCTCAATCAGGAAAGCTGGCGAATCCATCAAAGGGCGCAGCCGGCTTCCCCCTCCGCTTTGTTGTTGCAGACCATGACCACCGCCGAAACCAATGCCACGCCTACCCGCAGTCAACGCCTGAAGGCAGCCACCAGCAACACCCATGATTCGCTGGACAAACGCATCATGGCCGAGGACATCTTCGCCAGCCGCGAGCGCTTCGCCAGGTTCGTGCGCGTGCAATACCGCTTCCACCGTGACATCCAGGCGCTATACGCGACGCCGCTGCTGCGCGCGCTGCTGCCGGATCTGGCACAGCGCCAGCGTCTGCAGCAGATTGTTGCCGACCTCGGTGATCTGCAACAGGACATTCCCGCCGAAACCGCCGCGGTCATCCCTGACGACATCGAGCTGCCGCAGGCACTGGGCTGGCTGTACGTTGCGGAAGGCTCCAACCTGGGCGGCACAGTTCTGTTCAAGCTCGCAGGCAAGCTGGGCTTGGGCGCCGACTTTGGTGCCAGCCATCTGGCCGCACATCCCGATGGCGCAGCCCGCCACTGGCGTGAGTTCACCGCATCCATGGATGCAATCACCATGAGCGAGGCGCAGGAAGCGGCAGCCATCGATGCCGCCAACGCCGCATTCCACACGGTGCGCGGCTACGTCGAGCAGGAATTCGCCTGATGCACGGCGCTGCACAGCCAGACGCCAGCAAGGCCGCGACGTGATTCGCTGGCTGTGGTTCTGCATGGGCTGGTTGATGGTGGCGCTGGGCGTGATCGGCGCATTGCTGCCGGTGATGCCGACCACCATCTTCCTGATCCTGGCGGTGTGGTGCTTTTCAAAATCCTCGCCGCGCTTTGAAGCGTGGCTGCTGCAGCATCCGCGTTACGGTCGGCCGCTGCGGTTGTGGCGCGAGCAGGGTGCTGTGAGTCGCAAGGGCAAGTGTTTTGCCGCTGGCGGTATGGCGCTTGGTTATGTGTTGTTCTTCATCGGCGCGCATCCGGGTTGGAAGCTGGCCGTGCCGGTGGCTGTCTTCTTCCTTGCCAGTGCCGCCTATGTGCTGTCGCGGCCTAGCCCTCGCGAGCCGGTGGCTGGTGAGGAGCGGTCATGAACCAGTCTACCGCTGCTGATACGCAACAAGCTGCGTCGTGCCTATGCGGCGCCATTTCGCAGAACTTTCAACGCACCAGCCAGATCGCCAGTGCGACTTTCTCCAACGACGATCCGGAATCTCCCCATGCACGCTGACATTTCCCCGCACGCCGCCGCGCAGGCACTCACCCCTTGGGCCATGTACCAGTCTGCCGACTGGGTGGTGCAGGCGGTGATGATCTGCCTGGCGCTGGCGTCCCTGGCCACCTGGACCGTGCTGATCGCCAAGACCCTCGAGCTGGCGCGTATCGGCCGCGAACTGCAGTTGGCGCGCGAGGTATTGGAGGTGAGTGGCAGTCTCGATGCCGCGGACACGCAGTCGGTACTGCTGCGACCAGGTCTGGCGCGCAGCATGCTGGATGCTGCCCGCACCGAACTGACGCTGTCGGCCGACGCGCAGGGCCATGACGGCACCAAGGAACGTCTCGGTTCGCGGCTTGAACGCATTGAGTTGGGCACCAGTCGCCGCCTGCGCAGCGGCGTTGGCCTGCTGGCCAGCATCGGTGCGGTGGCACCGTTCGTCGGTCTGTTCGGCACCGTGTGGGGCATCATGAACAGCTTCGTCGGCATTGCCGCTTCCAATACCACCAACCTGGCGGTGGTTGCGCCCGGCATCGCCGAAGCCTTGCTGGCGACCGCGATGGGCCTGGTCGCTGCGATTCCGGCGGTCGTCATCTACAACCATTTCAGTCGCCGGCTGCTGACGTTGCGTGCGCTGGGTGGGGATATCTCCGCCAGCGTGCAGCAGATCGTCTCGCGCGATCTGGATTGCGGCCGTGCGCTGTCGCGCGCTGCGCGCTGAGGTCGGGTCATGGCCATCCGTACTTCCCGCGAGTCCGACGATGACGTGCTGGACGAAGCACACGAAATCAATGTCACCCCCTTCATCGACGTGATGCTGGTGCTGCTGATCATCTTCATGGTGGCCGCGCCGTTGGCCACGGTGGATGTGCCGGTGGAACTGCCGGCCAGCAGCGCCAAACCGCAACCGCGCGACGTGGAACCGTTGTTCCTTACCGTGCAGGCCGATCTGTCACTGCGTATCGGTGATGATGCGGTCACCGCGCACGCCCTGGGCGCCGCACTGGAAGCGCGCACGCAAGGTGACCACTCGCAGCGCATCTTCCTGCGTGCTGATCGCTCGGTCAGCTATGGCGAGCTGATGGAGACGATGAATCTGCTGCGTCGCGCGGGCTATCTGAAAGTCGCGCTGGTCGGGGTAGAGCAGTCGCCGTGACCGTCGCTACTGCATCGTCCGGCCCGCGTTGGGGCAGCAGCTTCGTGCTGGCGCTGTTGCTGCACGCCGCAGTGATTGGTGCGGCGCTGTGGTGGAACCTGCACACGCCGGCCCTGCTGGCGGATCAGCAACCGCAGGAAGCGGTGATGGTGGACCTGGCCGAAATGCCCGAGGCACCAGCGGCGGTGCCGACCGATATTCCGCCCGGCCCGCCGCAGCAGCAACAGCAGCGCAGCGAGCCACTACCTGCACCTCGGCTGGAGCGCGAACCGCCACCGCAGGAGCCGGAGGTGGTGGATGCCTATGTGCCACCGCAACCCCCCGATCCGACACCCGACTCCGATGCCCACACGGTGGACCAGACCTTGGCGCCACCGAATGTCAGCGCCAAGCCCAGCGAGCGCTACGCCGCCCTGCAGACCACCTCGGGCCTGCAGGCGCAGGCCTCGGTTACCTGGCAGGGTTTGTTGCTGGGCCACCTGGAGAAGTACCGCCGCTATCCGCGCATGGCCGAGCGCCTGCGCCAGCAAGGGGTAGCCTATGTGCGCTTCAGCGTGGACAGGCAGGGGAATGTCAGCAATGCGCGGATCGGCCGCAGCAGCGGCCATGACAGCCTGGATGAGGCCACACTGGAGACCTTGGCAAGGGCAACACCGGTGCCGGCGCCGCCGGCGGAGATGGCAGGCAAGCCGGTGGAAGTGATGGTGCCGGTGGAGTTCTTCATCAATCGCAGGTAAGCGGCAGCAGTCTGTCTGACGGCAGGCCAGGGCTGTCCCTCTCCCGCAAGGCGGAAGAGGGGAGGGGGAGGGCGCTGTTGGCAGCAATCCTGTGGCGCGATGGCAACCAAGCGCCGATAGGCATTCACGGTGATGGGCCCGCCAAGCTTCCAAGCGGCTATTGCGAACGTGCACGAGCAGAAAAGTGCATCCGTGCACGCCCGCGGTTAGCCTGCAGCAATGGATTCCCTTATCGCAGCATCCGCCCGCGCCCTGGCCAGTGGTGATGTCCTCGCCGCACTGAAGCATGTTGCCCTGCGTGACGATCCCCCTGCATTGGCTCTGCGCGGCATCGCCATGGCGCAGCTGGGGGAACTGCCGCTTGCGCGCGAGTTGCTGCGGCGTGCGCAGCGCGGCTTCGGGGTGCATGAGGTCGTGGCGCGTGCGCGCTGCGGACTGGCCGAGGCCGAGGTGGCGCTGGCGCTGCGCGAACTCGGCGGTTCTTCCGATCCGCTGTCGGCTATTGCCGCCCAGCTGGATTCCCGTGGCGATACCGCAAATGCGTTGCAGGCATGGTTGATCCTGGCGAGGCGTTTGTTGCTGCTGGGGAAGCTGCAGGAAGCCGCACGCGTGCTGAGGCTGCTGGAAAACCGGCCCATGCCTGCCGCCTTGGTGGCGATGAGCGCGCTGACGGCGGCGACGCTGGCGTTGCGCACGTTGCAGACCGAACAGGCGCGTGCCGCGCTTGAGCGCGCCCGGATGGCGGCGGCGCAGGCCGGTATTGCCACATTGCAGGCGGAAGTCGATGAGGCCTGCCGCAAGCTGGATCAGCCGGCGGCCCGCTGTCTTGGCGGCGGTGCCGATGCGCTGCTGCGTATCGATCAGGTGCAGGAACTGCTGGCCTCCGGGGCATGGGTGGTGGATGCCTGCCGGCGCGGTGTGAGAGTAGGCAGTCATTGGCAATCGCTGGCAAGACGGCCGGTGCTGTTCGCGCTTGTACGCGCGCTGGCGGAGGCGTGGCCGGGCGACGTCGATCGTGATGACCTCATTCTGCGCGTATTTGGCCGGCGCGACGGCGACGAGACGTTGCGCGCACGGCTGCGGGTGGAGATCGGTCGCCTGCGTGCGTTGATTGCCAGTCACGCGCACATCGAAGCCACCCCGGCGGGCTTTCGGTTGTCGCCGTGTACTGCAACTCCGGTGCGGGTGCTGGTTCCGCCCATCGAAGGTGAACAGGCTGCGTTGGTGGCGCTGCTTGGCGATGGCGCTGCATGGTCGACGTCGGCGTTGGCCTTGGCCCTGGGCGGCAGCCAGCGCAATGTGCAGCGGGCACTGGTGGAGCTGGAAGCGGCCGGCCAGGCGCGCTCCAGCGGGCGCGGCCGGGCACAGCGCTGGTGGTCGATGCCCTTGAACGGATTCACGACGATCTTGTTACTCCCTGCTGCGCTGCCGATTGACTAGTGTCGGTGGCAGGCAGCCAATCGCGGACATGCCAGGAGATTGCAGCGATGAACAGTGAAACCCTGAGCCCGGCCAGGACCGTGGCGAATGTGCATGCAGCCGAAGTGGTGCGTGAGTACGGGCCGTTCGCCGGCTCGGACACCATCAATGGCGTCAGCTTCGATGGACAGAATGTGTGGGCGGCGACCGGTGCGGCGCTGGTCGCGTTCGACCCGAGCAATGGCAAGCCGGTGCATACGCTGGCAGTTCCCTGCGATGCCGGCACGGCGTTCGATGGTACCCATCTCTGGCAGATCGCCGAAGCACGCATCGACAAGATTGATCCACGCAGTGGCAAGGTGCTGGCTTCGATTCCAGCGCCGGGCGCAGGCACCGATTCGGGCATGGCCTGGGCCGAAGGCAGTCTATGGGTGGGCCAGTACCGGCAGCGCAAGATCCATCAGATCGATCCTTCCAATGGCGCGATCCTGCGCACCATCGAATCGGACCGTTTCGTCACCGGCGTGACCTGGGTGGATGGCGCGCTTTGGCATGCCACTGGTGAAGCCGGGCAGAGCGACATCCGTCGCTTGCAGGTCGATACAGGTGAGGTGCTGGAACGCCTGCAGATGCCAGACAACATCGGTGTCAGTGGTCTGGAGTCGGATGGCGGCGAGTTGTTCTACTGCGGTGGCGGCGATGACGGCCGGGTGTATGCGGTGAAGCGTCCGCGTTGAGTGGTGTTGTCCTCCTTTACGGGTAGCTGATGTGATGACAGCTTCGCGGCTTACGCCGCTCCCACAAGTGCTGCTTCCTGTTGGACCGCTCCGCGGACCCTCCGGTCTCTCCATCGCTGGATACAGGAGCCCCTCTCCCGCATGCGGGAGAGGGGTTGGGGTGAGGGCAGCTTTTCGCTGCCAGCGTGGATTACAGCAATGGCACCAGCAGCAACGCCACGATATTGATGATCTTTATGAGGGGGTTGATCGCCGGCCCAGCCGTATCCTTGTACGGATCGCCGACCGTATCGCCGGTCACCGCTGCCTTGTGCGCTTCACTGCCCTTGCCGCCGAAGTGACCATCCTCGATGTACTTCTTGGCGTTGTCCCAGGCGCCACCGCCGGTGGTCATCGAGATCGCCACGAACAGGCCGGTCACGATGGTGCCGATCAACAAGCCACCCAGCGCCTTCGGCCCAAGCAGCAGGCCAACCACCACCGGCACTGCGACCGGTAGCAGCGACGGCACGATCATTTCCTTGATTGCCGAGCGCGTCAGCATGTCCACTGCCTTGTGGTATTGCGGCTTGGCGGTGCCCTGCATGATGCCGGGGATTTCGCGGAACTGGCGGCGTACTTCCTCCACCACCGCACCCGCGGCGCGGCCCACCGCTTCCATCGCCATCGCACCGAACAAGTAGGGAATCAGGCCGCCGATCAGCAGGCCGATGATCACCGTGTGGTCGGACAGGTCGAAGGCGAAGGTTTCACCCGGATGCGCCATCTGCAGGTTGTGGGTGTAGTCGGCGAACAGCACCAGCGCGGCCAATGCCGCCGAACCAATCGCATAGCCCTTGGTGACCGCCTTGGTGGTATTGCCCACCGCATCAAGCGGGTCGGTGATGTTGCGGATCTCCGGCGGCAGATCGGCCATCTCGGCGATGCCGCCAGCGTTGTCGGTGATCGGGCCGTAGGCATCGAGGGCGACGATCATGCCGGCCATCGACAGCATTGCCGTTGCGGCGATGGCAATACCGTAGAGACCACCAAAGTGGAACGCCGACCAGATTGCAGCGCACACCGCAATCACCGGCAATGCCGTGGATTTCATCGAAACACCGAGGCCGGCGATGATGTTGGTACCGTGACCGGTGGTTGATGCCTGTGCCACGTGCTGTACCGGCTTGTACTGGGTGCCGGTGTAGTACTCGGTGATCCAGACGATCAGGCCGGTCAACACCAGGCCAATCAAGGCGCAGATGTACAGGTTGGTGGCGCCGTGGCTGTTGTCGGCCATCAGCTGCGTGGTCACCGGCCAGAAGGCGATGGCCGCCAGCACGCCGGAGACGATAACGCCCTTGTACAGCGCGCCCATGATCGAGCCGCCAGCTTTCACCTTGACGAAGAACGCACCGATGATCGAGGCGATGATCGAGACGCCGCCAAGTACCAGCGGATACAGCACCGCGTTGCGGCCAACCTCGGCCATCATCATGCCGCCCAGCAGCATGGTGGCGATCACCGTCACCGCATAGGTTTCGAACAGGTCTGCGGCCATGCCGGCGCAGTCGCCGACGTTGTCACCGACGTTGTCGGCAATCACCGCCGGGTTGCGCGGGTCATCCTCGGGAATGCCGGCTTCGACCTTGCCGACCAGGTCCGCGCCTACGTCCGCACCCTTGGTGAAGATGCCGCCACCCAGCCGCGCGAAGATTGAAATCAGCGAGCTGCCGAAGGCCAGCCCAACCAATGCGTGCAGGTTGTCGGCCTGGCTCAGGCCCATACGTTGCAGAATCAGGTAGTAACCGGCTACGCCGAGCAGGCCCAGGCCCACCACCAGCATGCCGGTGATGGCACCGCCGCGGAAGGCGACATCCATCGCCGCGCTCATGCCATTGCGCGCAGCCTCGGCGGTGCGCACGTTGGCGCGTACCGACACGTTCATGCCGATGTAACCAGCAGCGCCGGACAGCACGGCGCCGATCGCAAAGCCAATCGCCGTATACCAGCTGAGGAAGAAACCGACCAAGACGAACAGCACCACGCCGACCAAGGCGATGGTCAGGTATTGGCGGTTGAGGTAGGCCCGCGCGCCTTCCTGGATGGCGGCGGCGATTTCCTGCATGCGGGCATTGCCGGCAGGTTGGCGTAGGACCCATTGGGCCGAGATGATGCCGTAGACGATGGCGACAGCGGCGCAGACCAGCGAAAGCACAAGACCGTACTGTTCGAGCATGACCCCTCCAGCGTTGGTGGATGCCATACAGCTGTGGATGAAGCGGGGACACGCCGGGTAGATCGAAGCACTGGAACAGACCCGGGCCGCGTGCGGCTGTGGTACGTGTCGCTGTGTTCAAACACTCTGAGGCGGCCTGAGTATGACTGGCAGCTGTCTCCACCGCCAGCAGGCAGCGTTCTTGCCCAGCGGTTCAGCCGCACGCTGGCAACGTCGACAGCTTGCCGATAGGGAAACACCATGATGAAAGCCGCATTCCACTTGATCCTGCTTGCCGCGCTGCCATTGCCGTTGTTCGCGACCAACGCCAAGCCCGAGATCGAACGGCCTGCAGCCAGTCCGCAGGCCGATGCTGCGCTGCACACCGTACGCCAGATTCCAGAAGCCTGCACCCGCATCGAAGGGCGTTTCACCGGCGATGCCGCCGCTCCCTATGACATGCAGTTGGTGCGGACCAGCGCGCAATGCCAACCGCGCGCCGCATTCCTGGATTCCAGCAAGGTAACGCCAAGCGAAGCCAGCGGCTGGAAGCTCAACGAAGTGGTGCGCATTCCCTCGGCAAGCTGCAGCACGCAACAGGCCATGATCGAGGTGTGGCGCAAACCGGCCGGCCAGCAGGTCGCGCTGGACGGGCAGGGCCAGAACCGGGTGTACCTGGAAGATGCCAAGACGCAGGCAGCGGCCGGGCGCTTGGCCGCGTTGCCGGCCTATTCGGCCATCTTGAAGATGGAAGGAAAGACCTGCCGCTGAGCGCGGCAGGTTTGGCCAGGGGCGCAGCACTGCGCCCCTGACGGATTGCTCACTCGCGCAGCTTGAGTTTGTCTGCCATGCCGTCGAAGGTGCCCTGGTCGGACGGCGACAGATTGGGACGGCCGGCGAACACACCCATGGTGATGGTTCCCTGCACGAAGTAGGTCTCGCCTTCTTCCACTTCAATCGTCAACATGTCCTTGGCTTCGGAGTGGACGGTGTACTCGTGGGTGCCTGGCTCGGCCAGGTGGATGAAGTAGTTGCCGCTGCGCAGCTTGCCCAGTTCCTGCTCACCCTCGCGGACCTTGAAGCCGATCGCGCCGCCAGTGAACTTCGATGGGCGGAAGAACACGATCTGTGCCTTGTCTGCGGGTGCTGCGGCAATCAGACCGCTGCGGGCGGCGGTTTCACCTGCGACAGGACTGTCGGAAACTGCCGCATGTGCAGCTTGCGCAGTATCAGCAGTGGTCGCGGTATCGGCTGCTTCAGCCTCTTCCGGCGCGCTTGCGTCGGCCGCGGACGCTTCCTGCGCGGCGATGGCGGCATCGGTGGCAGGTGGTGCCTGCACTTGCTGTGCGAAAGCACCCAGCGGAATCAACAAGCTTGCAGACAGGGCCATCGCGCACGAACGTAGAAGCATCGAACTACTCCTTGGATTGGACCGGGGTTTCCGGCTGGGATGGAACAACAGGTTCTGCAACGGCGCTGCTGCCGTTGCCGGTTTCGACCGTTGGATCAGAAGTGTTTGTGGTGTCTGGCATGGCAGCGGCTGTCGTGCTTGTTGCAGGCGGTGCTGCGGCCTTGGTTTTGGCGATGCCGCGTGTGCCTGCAGGAATCTCGATCTCGCGGCCTCTGATGAACATCGCAAATGGCCCCGCTGCGAGTGATACGCCAAGCGCCATTCCACTGTTGTCATCACCGGTGGCACCGAGTTTGAACCCGCGCAGCGGCAGCTGGCCTTGTGGCGTTTCCAATGTGCGTGCGGCGATCAACAGCTCACCCGGGGCGCCACCGCCACGCGCAGCTGCGGCGTGGACGATTTCGCCAGTTCCACGGGTTCCGCGCGGGAGACGTTCAATGCCGTCCAGCAGCAACGGCTCGACCAGCCTGATGGCGAATACGTCGCCGCGCTTGTTGCTGGACGATGCCAGGGGTTCGGCGATTTCGATGACGACCGGCGTGCCGACAGGAATCGCGGGAAGCGCGTCAGCTGCCGGTGCAGGCGCTGTCTCGGCAGCGCTTACGGTAACGGGTAAGACCTGATCCTGATTGGCTGCGCTACTGGACGCAGCATGCAGTGCCAGCGCCATGGCGGCGCAGCGGAACAAACGTGATGACATGCGGATAGCCCCCCCTGCCTGAACAGGCGATCCTAGCGGGACCAACGCAGGTTTGGAATGTGTCACGCAGACCTCCCGCTGGCGGCGGGAGAGGCTGGCTTCTGTTGTTTGTTGCAACGTGTTGATGCTGAGAGGATTTACCTCGCAGCGGCTACCTTGTCCTGCTGTGCCAGATGCTGGCCAACACGGTAACCCGCGCCGGCCAGTACGCAGACGACGAAGAAGCCAAGCATCCCGATCATTATCTTGCGGAACATGCTGCACCGCCTGGGTGGAGACCTTGGCGGCAGGATGCGCCGCCATTCCACGCGGCACACCTGTCTGAAGTAATGACTGTAGAGCCGAGCCATGCTCGGCTGGGGCGTTACCGACAAAGCTCCACCTGTAGAGCCGAGCGATGCTCGGCTGCGGCGTTAACGGGCAAGCCCCTGCCGAGCATGGCTCGGCACTACATTGCCTGCTCAGCCTTCCCAGCTCGGGAGCTTCTTGGCGACGGCGAGGTTCTTCAACGTCACGTACTTGGGCAGGCCATCGCGGCCATATGGCAGCGGTGCTTCACCGCGGATCAGCGGCTGCAGGTAGCGGCGCGCCTTCTCGGTGATGCCGAAGCCATCCTTGCGGATGAAGCCGGCCGGCATCTTTTTCTCGTGGTTGGCAACCTTGGACAGCGGCGCGGCCTCGATTTTCCAGCGGTAAGGCACATCCGAGCTGCGCACGATCACCGGCATCACCGAGTTGTGCCCCTTCAGCGCAAACTGCACCGCGGCCTTGCCCACCGCCTGCGCCTGTTCCCAGTCGGTCTTGGAGGCGATATGCCGTGCCGAGCGCTGCAGGTAGTCGGGCAGCGTCCAATGCACCTTGTAGCCGAGTTCGGCCTTGACCTTGCCGGCCAGGTAGGAAGCCACGCCGCCCAGCTGGGTATGGCCGAAGGAATCCTTGACCCCACCGGCATCGGCAACGAACTGGCCGTCGGCGGTATGGATGCCTTCGCTGGCCACCACCACGCAGAAGCCGACCTTCTCCACCACCTGTTTCACCTTGGCCAGGAATACCGGCTCGTCATAGGCGCGCTCGGGCAGCAGGATGATCTGCGGTGCATCGTTGGGGTTCTCGCCAGCCAGCCCGGCGGCCGCCGCCAGCCAACCGGCGTGGCGGCCCATCGCTTCGTAGATGAAGACGCGGGTGGAAGTTTCGGCCATCGCCGCCACGTCCAGCGCGGCCTCGCGCACCGACACGGCGGTGTACTTGGCGGCCGAGCCGAAGCCGGGGCAGGTGTCGGTCACCGCCAGGTCGTTGTCGATGGTCTTGGGCACGCCCACGCAGGTCAGCGGGTAGCCGTATTCCTTGGCCAGCTGCGAAACCTTCAGCGCGGTATCGGCCGAATCATTGCCGCCGTTGTAGAGGAACCAGCGCACGTCATGCGCCTTGAAGACCTCCAGCAGGCGCTCGTATTTGGCGCGGTCGGCTTCCAGCGACTTGAGCTTGTAGCGGCACGAGCCGAAGGCTCCGCCCGGCGTATGGGCGAGGGCAGCGATGTTGGCGGCCGACTCCTTCGAAGTGTCGATCAAGTCCTCGCGCAGCGCGCCGAGAATACCGTTGCGCGCAGCCAACACCTTGATTTTCTTCGACCTTGCTTCGGCGATGACGGCCGAGGCGGTGGCGTTGATGACGGCGGTGACACCGCCGGACTGCGCATACAGCAAGGTTCCTTGGGACATGGGCAATACTCTCCAGAGCGGGGGACATTCCGGGACATTGGCCGGATGCGGTAAGCTGCACATATTGCGGTGCAGCGTGAATCGGCCCATGAGTCTAACGCCGCTGTCCGTCCCGTTTCCTCAAAACATATGGGAGTCAGGAATGCGATTGGTTCTGTTGGGACCGCCCGGTTCGGGCAAGGGCACACAGGCAACGAGCCTGAAGGAACAACTGCAGGTTCCACACATTTCCACCGGTGATCTGCTGCGCGCCGAAGTGGCCGCCGGCACCGAGCTGGGCAAGCAGGCCAAGGCCGTGATGGATGCCGGCAACCTGGTGTCCGACGACATCCTGCTGGGCATGCTGGAATCGCGCCTGTCGCAGGCCGATACCGCCAAGGGCTTCATCCTGGACGGTTACCCGCGCAACGTGGCCCAGGCCAATGCGCTGGGCGAGCTGTTGGCCAAGCTGAACCAGCCGCTGGACGCCATCGTGCAGCTGGATGTGCCGACCGAACTGCTGGTCGAGCGCATCGCTGGCCGCGCCCAGGAGCAGGGCCGTGCCGATGACAATCCGGAATCGGTGCGTCAGCGTCTGCAGGTCTACAACGATTCCACCGCACCGGTGATCGATTTCTACGCAGCCAAGGGCACCCTGGCGCGCGTTGACGGTGTTGGCGCGCTGGACGAAGTGCTGGCCCGCATTCTGGCGGCGATCAAGCGCTGAGGATGCCGCGCTGTGCCGGGTGACCGTCGCAGCGCACAGCGGCCTGGCAGGCTCAGGCCGCCGCACATACTGAAACGCCCGGAGCCATGAGCTGGATCCGGGCGTTTCGCTTGTAAAAGCCAGCTAAGGGCGTGCTCACGGCCCCATCAGCATGAGCTCCCTGGGGATGGCCTCTTGGGGAGTAGGACCTGAGGGATACTGAGGCTGGCATCACGTATTCTCATTGTGAAGCGTGCGTGACGGTATCGGGGAATCCCCTACAGGCGTTAGGGGTACACCTACACGACCTCAGGCTTACCCCTTGGCGGCGCGCATCGGCGACAATCTGCGGATGAGCAAGATCCATATTCTCGGCATTGCCGGTACTTTCATGGGCGGTGTGGCCGCCTTGGCCCGCGAACTTGGCCATCAGGTCGAAGGCAGCGATCAGGCGGTGTATCCGCCCATGTCCACCCAGTTGGAAACGCTGGGGATTTCACTGGCGCAAGGCTATCTGCCCGGCAATATCAGCCCGGATTGCGACGAAGTAGTGGTCGGCAACGCGCTTTCGCGCGGCAATCCGGCGGTGGAGGCGGTGCTGGACTCGGGCCGCCGTTACACCTCGGGTGCGCAATGGCTGTCCGAGCAGGTACTGCCCGGCCGCGACACGCTGGCCGTCGCCGGTACCCATGGCAAGACCACCACCACCACCATCCTGGCCTATCTGCTGCAGGCCGCCGGGCGCGAGCCGGGTTTCCTGATTGGTGGCGTGGCGGAGGATTTCGGGGTGTCGGCGCGCTTGGGGCGTTCTGTGCTTGGGGTTGCTGGTGCAGGTGCAGCCCAACCCCCATCCCCCCCTTCGGGGCACCTTCCCCC
>NZ_LDJJ01000021.1 GCF_001431465.1 Stenotrophomonas terrae
CGGCCCTTTGCTGTGGTTGTACTGCCTTTACTAGCTCCTCGTTCCTGGCAACTAGTTCCTTGCTTCAAGGCACCTTGGTAATCACCGCGCAGGCCAGGCGCGCACCGGCATTGCCGGTCGGCTGGGTCTTGTAGTCGTCCGGGTCGGCGTGGACGATCAGGCCACGGCCGACGATATCAAAACCATCGCCTACGCCGACGTTGACGTTGCTCGCCACCGGCCCGTCGATATGCGCATTACCCTGCGCATCGGCCTTGATGTTGGGCATGTCACCGCCGTGATGCATCGCGGCACTGATGCTGCCGTGTTCGCTGCTGCCCGGGTTGAAGTGGCCACCGGCGCTGCTGCCGTCCGGTGCGCTGCAATCACCCTTCTCGTGAATGTGGAAGCCGTGCTCGCTGTCCGGCTTCAGGCCGCTGATGTCACCGCTGGCGCGCAGCTGGCCATCAACCAGGCTGAAATTGATGGTGCCGGCAACCGTGCTGTCCTTGGTCGGCTGCAGCTGGGCGGTGGCGATAGGCTTGGCCATCTCCGGCGGTGCGGCCGGGTCGGCCACCGGCGCGGTTGCCGCCGGCGGGGTGATGCTGTCGGCCGGCACCGCATCGGGCTCGGCGCCCTTGTTGCAGGCGCTCAGGGCCAGGGCGCTGGCGAGGAACAAGCTGGTGTGGATCAGTCGCATTGGGTGACTCCCTTGCTGGTCTGGTTCAAATCAGGATTGGCGCGCTCAGCGCACCACGCGGATCACCGCGCAGGCAACGCGCGCACCGGCATTGCCGGCTGGCTGGCTGCGGTAATCGTCGGCCGCTGCATGCACTACCAGTGCACGGCCGGCAACGTCGTTTGCAGCACCACCGCCAAGAGTAACGCCACGCAGGTGTACGTCTACGTGAACCACACCTTCGGCGTTTGCCTGCAGATTGTCCATGTCGCCGGCATGATGTACCCCGGCACCGGCGCGCCCGTGCTGCTGCATGGCCGGGTTGAAATGGCCACCGGCACTGCTTGCATCCATCGCGCTGCAATCGCCTTTTTCATGCACATGGAAGGCGGCCTGCTGGCCACGCGGCAGGCCACCAATGACGCCGGTGATGTGTACCCCACCCGCTTCCGGCACCAGCGCCAGACGGCCACTGACCAGGCTGGCCGAGGCCGGCGCGAGATTGGCTTCGGCCAACTTGGCGGTACTGACCGTAGCCACCGGCGGCGGCGGTGGCTCGGCCTTGGTCGCCGGGCCTGAGCTACAGGCGGCAAGCAGCAAGGTGCTGGTGGCGGTCAACAGGAACAGGCGCTGGCGCATCGGGAACTCCTCTGAATACATGCCGGGCAGGCCGATGGCCAACCGCAGCGTTGCGTTGTTGCGAACATATCGGGCCAACGATGCCTGTTTGTCGGCACGCGGTCGAGCGTTGCGTCTGTCAATCGGCGCCAGCGCCCACTGCTGCTGTACCGTCGCCCGCTGCCTGCACCTTCTGCAAGGTGCTGCGCGCATCGCGCAACGCGCCTTCATGCTGATCGCCATACACTTGGCGCATCGCCTGCAACGCGGCGTTGGCGTGCTGCAGGGCATTGCCGCTCTGGCCCAGCACCAGCTCGGCTTCGGCCAGGCCACGCAGGACCTCCGCGGTGATGTGATTGGCGCGGCCCAGGTTACGGTCTGCGAGGGCCAGCAGCGCCTTCTGCTCATCCCGCGACTGTCGGGCCTGGCCGGCAGCCAACAGCCAATTGGCATGGTTGTGGCGGGCAACCAGGGTGGACATGGATTCGGGGCCGTAACGCTTCGCACTCCACTCCATGCTTGCACGGTAGTACGGCCCGGCTTCGTCCACCTTTCCCTGTTCACGCAAGGCACTGCCGAGCATGCCGCGCACACCCATGGGATAGGCATTGTCGACGCCGTACATGCGCTCATAGGCCGCCAGCAACTGCCTGAGTTCAGGCTCGGCACCCGCGAAATCACGCATGCGCAGCCTTGTCGTCACCAGATCACGTCGTGCTACCAGCGTCAGTGCATGGTCGGGTCCATTGATCCGGGTGCGCCGCTGTACCACTTCATCCATCAAGGCGATGGACTGCGGGTAATCGCCACTGGTGGACAGCATGTTGGCGTAGCGCTTGGCGGCATCCAGGCGCTGCTGGTCGTCGGCAGGTCCGCTGCGGTCCAACGCATCCAGCGCTTGCCTGGCCAGATGCAGGGCTGGCTGCACCCTGCCCTGCTGGAACCAGACCCATGCCAGCCGCGACCGCATGTCGGCGCCCAACCGGTGATGGTCGGCGCCGCCCGCGCTGGCCTTGGCGATGCCCTCCTGCAACACCGCCTCCGCCTGTGCATGGGTGCCGTTGACGATATAGGCCTCACCCAATATCTGCAGTGCGCGCAGGCGCTGCCGTTCCAGCAGCCCGGGGTGCTGGTCGGCAAGTGCACGTACCGATTGCAGGTGACCGATCGCGCGCGGATATTCATCGAGCGTGATCTGGTTGATCGCGATGATCAGCTGCATGTCCGCAAGGATGTCCGGATGCGCCGCCAGATCCCGGGGGGCACGCCTGGAGGCATCATCCAGTACCCGCAACATCAAGGTCCGGTCCAGGCCGTCGGCCATGGCCGGGTCCATGCTGTCCAACACCGAGGCCAGGAAGCGCGAGGAGACCGTGGCGCGCGCGGCTTCCTGGCGTGCTTCGTGCAGCGACCAGCTGGTGACTGCCAGGCCCGCCAGCAGCACCAGGCCGACAACTGCCGCAGCCCCCACCATCAGCCGGTTGCGACGTGCGAATTTGCGCAGCGACAGCAGCCGGGTACGGCCCGCTGCCTGCGGTGGGTAATGCCGCAGCCAACGGCGCAGATCCTCAAGCAGCAACGATACCGACGCGTAGCGCTCACCACGCGCAGGTCGCAGCGCCTTCAATGCGATGGCGTCCAGACCGTCACGCAACTCCCGGCGCAGACGCGCCGGCGTGCTGCCGCGGGTGCTGGCCAGCTGTGCCTGCCGCTGCGGGGCAAGCCCCTGCAGGTACTGCGATGGCCGCTGTAGCGCGGCGCCGTCCGGGCAGCTGCCGCAGGCAAGTTGGTACAGGATCGCGCCAAGCGAATACACGTCGCTGCGCGCATCGACATCACTGTCTGGCAGCGATTGCTCCGGGCTCATGTAACCCGGCGTACCGCCGCCGCTGCCGGTCTCCGCGGCCTCGGCTTCAATGGCGATGCCGAAATCGATGATCTTCGGCATCGGCTGCCCATCGACGCTGCCCACCAGCACATTGGCAGGCTTCAGATCGCGATGGATCACGCCTTTCTGGTGTGCGTGCTGGACCCCTTCGGCAACCTTGGCCAGCAGTTCCACACGTTGCCGCAGGCTGGCGCCGTGCTGGTCGCACCACTCGGTGATCGGCTGGCCCTGGATGTATTCCATGACCAGATAGGCACGGCCTTCCGGGTCGGTACCGGCATCATGGATCTGCGCGATGGCAGGGTGCTGCATATGCGCCAGCAGCCGGCATTCGTACTCGAAGTGCGCGTGCCGGCGCCCGCTCAAGGCCGGTGCGCTGACCAGCTTGAGCGCCACCTCGCGCGCATAGGCACCATCGGCGCGCTGCGCCAGATACACCCGGCCCATGCCACCAGCGCCGATCATCCGCTCCACCGACCATGGCCCAAACCGGGTGCCTGCGATCACCTCGGCCTCGGCGGCCTGCAGCAATACCTCGGCCGCGCGTTGCACCGGCTCACACAGCCGGCGGGTAGCGTCGGTATCCGCATCGGCGGCAATCAGCGCCAGCAATTCCCGCTGCAACACCGGATCGTCGGCGGTCTGCGCATGGATGAAACGGATCCGCTCGTTTTCAGGAAGATCGGTTGCCTGGCCGAACAGCTCGACCAGCCGGTTCCAGGCATCGGCGCTCAGCATGTTGCGGGGCGCCGTAGACGACGGCGCGGCACCGCTGCGCGGGAGCGGCCGTGCGGGTGCACGGGAAACGCCATGGGCATACGCCGGTCAGCGCGTTGTCGGCGCCGCATCAGCCCCTTGCCATCCACCAACGGTGTCGTGGTTTCCATGGGGAGCCGAGTATACATACCGCCATTCAGCTGGGCTGGGCGGGCCGTCGCAGCTCAGCGACGGCGGCCTGGCCCCAGCTTGCGGGTGATGGTATTGCGGCCCAGTCCGAGCCGCGCGGCGGCATCGGCACGATGGCCGTCAGTGAAGTCCAGCGCCACTTCCAGCAACACGTTGTCCAGCCGCTCGCGGGCCTCGGCGTGCAGGCCGCTGGCACCTTCGGCCAGGCGCTGGCGCGCCCACGCGGCCAAGGCGCGATCCCAGTGCTCAGGGGCAAGCGGCGTGGTGGCGTGGGTGGCGCGGCCACCGCGGTTCAAGGCGGCCTTTACGTCCTCGGCCGATACGGTATCGGCGACGGCCAACGCAGCCAATCGCCAGCAGACGTTTTCCAGCTCGCGCACATTGCCCGGCCAGCTGTGCTCGCGCAGTGCCTTTACCGCGGCCACGGACAGGCGCTTGGCCGGCATGTCGAGCCGGCGTGCGGCATTGGCCAGGAAGTTCTCGGCCAGCTGCGGCACATCGCCCAGGCGCTCGCGCAGTGGCGGCAGCAGCAGCCGCACCATGTCCAGGCGATGCAGCAGGTCGGCGCGGAAGCGGCCTTGTTCGACCAGGGTTTCCAGGTCCTGATGGGTGGCGGCAACCACGCGTACATCAACGCGGATCAGCTCACGGCCACCGACGCGGAAGAACTCGCCCTCGGCCAGCACGCGCAACAGCCGGGTCTGCAGGGCCAGTGGCATATCGCCGATTTCATCGAGGAACAGGGTGCCGCCATCGGCCTGCTCGAAGCGGCCGATATGACGTTTGCTGGCACCAGTGAAGGCGCCGGCTTCATGGCCGAACAATTCGCTTTCCAGCAGCTCGGCCGGGATCGCGGCCGTGTTGAGGGCAACGAACGGGCCTTTGGCGCGCGGCGACTCGCGGTGCAGCGCATTGGCCACCAGCTCCTTGCCGGTGCCGGTTTCGCCGTTGATCAGCACCGACAACGGTGCCTGCGCAAGCCGACCGATGGCGCGGAACAAGGCGCGCATGGCCGGCGTGTCGCCGATCAATTGTGGCGGCCCTTCTTCTTTCTGCGCGGGCGCCGGCGTAGCCGCGGGTACAGGCAGCTCTTCGGCCTCGGGCAGCGCGCGCCGCGCCAGCTCCACCGCGTCATCCAGGTCGAACGGTTTGGACAGGAATTCATGCGCGCCGCCGCGGAAGGCGCCGGCGGTGCTGGCCACATCGGTATAGGCCGACATCACGATCACCGGCAGCTGCGGGTGCGCAGCCTTGAGCTTGTCCAGCAATACCAGCCCGTCATCGCCGGGCATGCGCACGTCGGTGAACAACAGATCCGGTACCGGCTGCTGGGCCAGCGCAGCCAATGCAGCGGCGGCGCTGTCGAAACCCTCGACGCTGTAACCGGCATCACGCAGTGCAGTGCTGAGTACAAAACGTACCGAGCGATCATCATCGACGACCCAGACAGTCGCGGCCGCACTGGGCTTATGCATCGCTCACCTCCGGCGCTTCCTCGGCAACCGGCAACGGCAGCAGCACGGTGAACACGGTATGGCCGGGGCGCGAGCGGTAGCTCAAGGTGCCGCGATGTTCGCGGGCTACCTGCTGGGCCAGTGCCAGGCCGAGCCCGGTGCCTTCGGCGCGGCCGCTGACCAGCGGCAGGAACAGGTGTTCGGCCAGTTCCTCCGGCACACCACGACCGTCGTCGGCCACTTCCAGGCGCAGTGCCAGCGCGTAAGGTTGCTCGGCGATGCGCAGGCCATGCTCCACGCGGGTACGCAAGGTGACGCTGGTGGCACCGGCCTGGATGGCATTGCGGACCAGATTGAGCAGCGCCTGGGTCAGGCGATCGGCGTCACCGGCAAACTCCGGGATGCTGGGGTCGTAATCGCGCAGCAGGCGCACCGACCAGCCGGCCTCGTTCTCGACCAGGCGCAGCACCCGCTCCAACGCGGCATGGATGTTCAGCGGCGCGTGCGGGCGTTGCGGGGCCGGCGACAGCAGCTGTTCCAGCAAGGTGTTGAGGCGCTCGATCTCGGCGCCGATCAGTTCGATCAGTTCGCGTTCGTCGGCATCGCGGCCACTGGCGCGGCGCGCCAGCAGCTGGGCGGCGCCCTTGAGCCCGGCCAGTGGATTACGCAGCTCGTGGGCCAGGCCTTTGAGCGCGGCACTGAACGCGCCGGGCAGTACCTGGGCCGGATCGGTACCTTGGAATTCGTCCACCGGATGGGCTTCCAGCAGCCAGCCGCCCTCCTCCACCGCACTCAACCAGCCATCGGCGAAGCGCGGCGCCTCGCCCGGCAGCGCCAAGGTCAATCGCGGCAGGCGGGTCATGTCGGTCACCGGCAGCGCCAGTCGCTGCGCCAGGGCCTCGCCCTGCGCTTCCAGCGACACCAGCGGCTGGCCCAGCAGGCGCCGCACGCTTACCCCCAGCCAGCGGCAGAACGCCGGATTGGCCCCCTGGATGCGGCCGTCCGCGTCACTCCAGACCAGGGGAGTGGCCATCAGGTCCGGCGAAGGGCTGAAATCAGGGTCGGTCATTGCACCAATATAGTGCAAACCGACCGGATCACTGCTTCTGCTGCAGCAGGGAATACAGGATGCGGGCGTCTTCGAGGTCGAGTTCGGCCGGCAGCGTGTCGCTGCCACGGAAGCGGCGATGGAAGGCGCGCACCGCAGCGGCACGGTCGTCCAGCGCATAGCCGAAGGCCTGCATCGCCATCCAGCTGTCGAAGCCAGCCGGTGCCGGGCCGTGCCTGGGGTCGGGCCACAGGCCGAAACCGGCTTCTGCCAGTTGCTGCCACGGGAAATAGCGGCTGGGATCGGCCTTGCGGGTCGGTGCGAGGTCGGCATGGCCGATGATCTGGCTGCGCGGAATGTTGTAGCGGCTGCAGAGGTCTTCGAGCAGGCGCAGCAGGGTGGCGATCTGCGGCTGGGTGAAGGGGCTGCTGCCGTTGTTGTCGATCTCGATGCCGATCGAGGTCGAGTTGAGATCGGTGAAGCCACCCCAGCGGCCGCCACCGGCATGCCAGGCGCGTTCGCCATCGGCCACCAGCTGGTAGAGGTCACCATCGCGGCCCACCAGATAATGCGAGCTCACCTGGCCACCGCTGTTGGCGGTGCGCAGCGTGTCCAGGCTTTCCTGCACCGAGCCCTGCTCGGTGTGGTGCAGCACGATCAGCACCGGCTGGCGCTCGTTGTAGTTGGGCGACGGCACCCACTGCGCCAGCGGATTGCGCTCCGGGGCGGAAGTACAGGCAGTCAGCGAGGCCAACAGGGCGAGCGGCAGCAGCAGTTTGGTCTTCATGTCCGGCATTGCACGTTGCCGCGCGCCGCTTTGCAAGTGCGCACAGGCATGGGCAGGAAGCTGGGCCGACAACGGTGGCGATGTTGATTGCTTGCATGGGAGGGCCTGCTCAGTGCGTGGGAAGTCCGGTGTGATGCCGGCGCGGAACATGCCGTGCATGTTCAGAACGCTTTCCGCTGGGGTGGGCTGCCCGATCTGTCCAGGCTGTGCAGACTTGTTGCCCAAGACTCGGTTGGAACTGCGATGCGCGATTCACTGAAACAGAAAATCATCACCGTCTGCGATGCCAGGATCGCTGCGAAGGGCCCGACGGTAGGGCTGTCGTTCTATGCGTTTTTTTCCAACCGCAATGATGATCCGGAACTGCTGATGGAAGCGGCTACCTGGTGGATCCAGACCCATCGCCTGGATCATTTTGAGAAGGCCGGGAAGATCAAGGCGTTGGTAAAGCCACCCTCACCCCCAACCCCTCTCCCGGAGGGAGAGGGGCTAGAACTGTAGTGCCGAGCCATGCTCGGCAGAGGCTTTCCCGGTAACGCCTCAAAGTTGCCCTCACCCCAACCCCTCTCCCGTAAACGGGAGAGGGGCTTAGGCCTGCTTCGGCAGAGAGGCTTTGGTCTTCTGCCGGAAAGAGGCCAGCGCAATCAAACCTCGTACGCAGACTCACCATGGGTGGTGACATCCAGACCAGTACGTTCGGCTTCTTCGCTGACGCGCAGACCAACCAGCGCGCGTACAACCAGCAGCACCGCTGCGGTGACCACCGCCGACCACAACACGGTGAAGCCCACGCTGACCACCTGCACCCACACCTGGTGAGCAATATCCAGATCAACCTTGGTGCCGCCCAGCGACTGCGCACTGAACACGCCGGTGAGGATGGCGCCAACAATGCCACCAACACCGTGCACGCCAAATACGTCGGCGGTGTCGTCCGCTTTCAACAGGCGCTTCAGGCCGGTCACGCCCCAGACGCAGATGATGCCGGTGACAAAACCAATCACGATCGCGCCGAGCGGACCAACGGTGCCGCAGGCCGGCGTCACACCAACCAGGCCGGCAACCGCACCGGAGGCCGCACCCAATGCCGACGGATGGCCCTTGGTGATGGCTTCCACCAACGTCCAACCCAGGACAGCGGCAGCGGTAGCCAACACGGTGTTGATGAAGGCCAACGAGGCCACGGTGTCAGCGGCGGCAGCCGAGCCGGCGTTGAAGCCGAACCAACCCACCCACAGCAGCATCGCGCCGATCCAGGTCAGCGGCAGGTTGTGCGGCTTCAATGCGGTCTGGCCATAGCCCAGGCGCTTGCCGACGAACCACGCTGCCACCAGGCCAGCGACACCGGCATTGATGTGCACCACGGTGCCACCGGCAAAATCGATCGCACCCATCTCACCCAGGTATCCACCACCCCAGACGATGTGTGCCATCGGGATATAGCTCAGGGTGAACCACAGTGCCGAGAACAACAGCACCGCGCGGAACTTGATGCGTTCGGCAAAGGCGCCAACGATCAGTGCGGTGGTGATGCCGGCGAAGGTCGACTGGAAGGCGACGAACAAAAAGTCCGGCAGTCCGGCGATAGGCGTATTGCCCACCGAGTCCGGGCTGAAGCCTTTGAGGAAGGCAAATTCCGTGAATGAGCCGAAGAACTGGTTGCCGGTACTGAATACCGCGCTGTAGCCATAAGCCACCCACAGGATCAGCACCAGCGAGAACACCACCAATACCTGGCTGAGCACCGACAGCACGTTCTTTGCGCGCACCAGGCCGCCGTAGAACAGTGCCAGGCCGGGCACCACCATCATCAGCACCAGCAAGGTGGCGGTGAGCATCCACGCCACGTCGCCCTTGTCGAACGTAGCTGCCGCCTCTGCTGCAGGTACGGCTGCAGCCTCCGTTGTAGCGGCCGCAACCTCAGTGGCTGCGGGCTGGGCCTGCGTGTCCTGTGCCCAGGCGCTGCTCGAAAACATGCCCAGCAGCACTGCGGTGAGCATGAAAGACAGGCACAGGCCTCCGAGCCGGGCTTTGAACCCGGTGAAAAATTCCGTTCGCATTGTCGACTCCGGTTGTGGGGGTGGAACCTGCCAGCGACCCGTTGTCACCTGGCGGTCGCTGCCGCCGGAGGACGGGTTCAGCGGGCTGTTACAGCGCGTCGGCGCCTGTTTCACCGGTGCGGATACGCACCACTTGTTCCAGCGCGGTAACGAAGATCTTGCCGTCACCAATCTTGCCGGTGCCGGCTGCGCCCTGCAGGGCTTCGATCACTGCCTCGACGTTATCGTCGGTGACAGCGGTTTCGATGCGGATCTTGGGGAGGAAATCGACGACGTATTCGGCGCCACGGTACAGCTCGGTGTGGCCTTTCTGCCGGCCAAAGCCCTTGACCTCGGTGACGGTGATGCCGGAAACGCCTGCGGCGCCCAAGGCTTCACGCACTTCGTCGAGCTTGAATGGCCGGATGATCGCGGAGATTAATTTCATGCGCATGTCCCGATGTGGAGGAGACCGGCCTGCGGCTGCGGGCCGGCATCGTGTCTTCCACCGGCCGTTGTGCGGCCGCTGGCTGTTGCGCCGAACGCATCATGGGCCTGGCTGCGACCACCGGCATTGCTGCCGGCCGCCACAACCACGCGGGAGGGAGGAACAGCCCATGCCGCGCGCTCGGATTCTCTTGCCCCTGTAGATGCGTTGCCAGCTGTTGCCCGGCCTGTGTGCTCCCCAGCAACAAAGGCGGCGGCGATGACGCAGATGGGAGGGGGAGGGTCCACGCCACCGCCGCCTAACAACAGCTAGTAACTACACCTGGTGTTGCCGGCGGCCAGCACGCTGTACTGGCCGCCGTCACATCAGCTTGCGTAGTACAGCTGGTATTCCAGCGGATGGGTCGCGGCGCGGAACGCAGTGACTTCCTTCATCTTCAGCGCGATGTAGGCATCGATGAAGTCGTCGCTCATCACGCCACCGGCCTTGAGGAACTCGCGGTCCTTGTCCAGTGCTTCCAGCGCCTGGTCCAGCGAGGAACAGACCTGCGGGATCAGCTTCTCTTCTTCCGGCGGCAGGTCGTACAGATCCTTGTCGCTCGGTGCGCCCGGGTCGATCTGGTTCTTGATGCCGTCCAGGCCGGCCATCATCAGCGCGGTGAAGGTCAGGTAGCCGGACTGGATCGGATCCGGGAAACGCATTTCGATGCGGCGTGCCTTCGGGTTGGACACCCACGGAATGCGGCACGAAGCCGAACGGTTGCGGGCCGAATAGGCCAGCATCACCGGTGCTTCGAAGCCCGGCACCAGGCGCTTGTAGCTGTTGGTGCCGGAGTTGGCGAAGGCATTGATCGCACGGGCGTGCTTGAAGATGCCACCGATGTACCACAGCGCCATCTGGCTCAGGCCGCCGTAGCCGTCACCGGAGAACAGGTTGTTGCCGCCCTTGGCCAGCGACTGGTGCACGTGCATGCCGCTGCCGTTGTCGCCGACCAGCGGCTTGGGCATGAAGGTCACGGTCTTGCCGTTGCGGTGGGCAACGTTCTTGATCACGTGCTTCATGCGCTGCAGTTCGTCAGCCTTGGTGACCAGGGTGTTGAACTTGGCACCGATCTCGCACTGGCCGGCATTGGCCACTTCGTGGTGGTGCACTTCGACTTCGATGCCGACCTTTTCCAGCACCTTGCACATCTCGGCGCGGATATCGTGCAGCGAGTCGGTCGGCGGCACCGGAAAGTAACCACCCTTCACGGTCGGACGGTAACCGGTGTTGGTGCCGTCATAGCTCTTGCCGGTGTTCCAGGAACCTTCTTCAGAGTTGATCTTGTAGAAGGTGTTGCCCATGTCGTTGGCGAACTGGACCGAATCGAAGATGAAGAATTCCGGTTCCGGGCCGAAGAAGGCCAGGTCGGCGATGCCGGAGGACTTCAGGTAGGACTCGGCGCGCTTGGCGATGCCGCGCGGGCAGCGGCCGTAGCCCTGCATGGTGGCCGGGTCGAGCACGTCGCAGGTCAACACCAGGGTCGGGTCGGCGTAGAACGGGTCGATGTAGGCGCTGTCAGCGTCCGGCATCAGCACCATGTCCGATTCGGCGATGCCCTTCCAGCCGGCGATCGAGCTGCCATCGAACATCTTGCCTTCTTCAAACAGCGACGGCTCGATGATCGAGGCCGGGAAGGTCACGTGCTGCTCGATGCCACGCATGTCGACAAAACGCAGGTCGATGAACTCGATCTGGTTGTCCTTGATCAGCTTCTCAACATTTTCCAGCGACATCGGGTGCAACCTCGAATGGATGGTGACGTGCCTGTATCAAAGCAAATGGCGTGCCAACTTTTTGTTAACTACAAGCTGTTGTTTTGATTGGTATCCGTGGAAAACTGCCAGCGGTTATAAGCACCATCTTGGTGCTGTTTTCGTGCCATGCACCATTCAGGTGCGAAGCACTGAATGCACTATGCTGTGCCCGCCTCCTCCACTCCCGCTCCCATGTCCGACCTGCTCTCCGCCCTGCTACTGGGCATTCTTGAAGGCCTCACCGAATTCCTCCCCATTTCCAGCACCGGCCATCTGCTGATCGCCCAGCATTGGCTGGGCGCACGCTCGGATTTCTTCAACATCGTCATCCAGGCCGGCGCGATCCTGGCGGTGGTATTGGCGTTCCGGCAGCGCCTGTGGACGCTGGCCACCGGCTTGAACCAGGCCGAAAACCGCGACTACGTGATGAAGCTCGGCGTGGCCTTCCTGGTCACCGCCGTCGTTGGCCTGCCGGTACGCCTGGCCGGCTGGGAACTGCCTGAAACCGTCACCCCGGTGGCCTGGGCGCTGGTGATCGGTGGCGTCTGGATGCTGCTTGCCGAGCGCTTTGCCGGGCGCCTGCCGGACAGCACCACCATCACCTGGAAAGTAGCCGTGGCCGTTGGCCTGGCGCAGGTGATTGCCGGCGTGTTTCCGGGTACTTCGCGCTCGGCCGCGGCGATCTTCCTGGCCATGCTGCTGGGCCTGACCCGGCGCGCGGCAGCGGCCGAGTTCGTGTTCCTGGTCGGCATCCCCACCATGTTCGCCGCCAGCGGCTACGCCTTGCTGGAGATGGCCAAGAAAGGCCAGCTCGGCAACGAGAACTGGACCGATGTCGGCGTGGCCTTCGTCGCCGCGGCCATCACCGGCTTCATCGTGGTGAAGTGGCTGCTGAGCTATATCAAACGCCGTCCCTTCACCGGCTTTGCGCTATATCGCATTGCATTGGGCTTCGGCCTGCTGCTGTTTCTGCCTGCTGGAAACTGAACACGCAGTCGCAAGTGCAACCCCGACACCCGGCTCCAGCCGTTTGTCGTCCTGACTTTCCCAACGCTACCAAGGAGTTCACCATGAAGCGCATTCTTCTGCTGGCACTGCCCATCGCCCTCATGACCGCCTGCAGCAACCCGCCGGCAAGCACCAAGAGCGAAACCACCGCAGCCCCCAGCACCAGCACCGCCGCTCCTGCCGCGAACATCGACGCCGCACAGCTGGGCGCAAACCACTGGTTGCTGGACAACGCCGTTGACGCGGCCGGCAAGCGCATCGACGGCCTGTTCGTGAACACCGACAAGCCGCTGACCCTGGACTTCAAGGATGGCCGCATGTCGGTCAGCAATGCCTGCAACAACATGGGCGGCGCTTACACCGTGGAAGGCAACGCACTGACCATCGGCAGCATGATGTCGACCAACAAGGCCTGCCAGGGCCCGATCATGGCGCTGGACGGCCTGGTCAGCGAACGCCTGCAGGGCAAGCTGACCGTGCAGTCGCTGGATGCATCGGCAATGCGTCTGGTTGCCGCCAATGGCGACGTACTGAGCTTCCGCGCCGAGCCGACCGCTGAAACCCGCTACGGCGGCGCAGGCGAGACGGTATTCATGGAAGTGGACGCACAGGCCAAGCCCTGCCCGCACCCGCTGATGAAGGACGCCACCTGCCTGCAGGTGCGCGAAGTGAAGTACAACGAGCAGGGCCTGGAACAGGGCAAGCGCGGTGCCTACGAAAACTTCTACGGCAACATCGAGGGTTACACCCACGAGCCGGGCGTGCGCAATGTGCTGCGCCTGAAGCGCTACCAGATCAAGAACCCGCCGGCCGATGCGCCGTCGCAGGCCTATGTGCTGGACATGGTGGTGATGTCGGAAACGGTCAAGTAAGCCATCACCGTCGAACAAACAGAAAGGGCGCCGCAAGGCGCCCTTTCTGTTCTGCGCTATGTGGGAGCGGCGCCCTTGTAGAGCCGAGCCATGCTCGGCTGGGGCCTCACCGGTAACGCCTCTGCCGAGCATGGCTCGGCACTACGGTGACGCTTTTGCCGAGCATGGCTCGGCACTGCACCCCCTCCCTTTGCCGCAGGCAAGGGGAGGGTTGGGGAGGGGTCGCTCTTGCCCCCTTGCCGAGCATGGCTCGGCACTACAGGTGTGGTGCCTAGGCCAGCTTCGGGTTCAACGTGTAGGTGCCGTGCACCGCTGCTTCGGCCAGCACGTGGCCCTGCATCGCGCGGTAGACATCGGCGGCGGTGAACGCACCGTCCACCGGCAAGCGCTCCACATCCAACGCGAACAAGCGGAAGAAATAACGGTGCAGGCGCTCGTCGTTGAACGGCGGATACGGGCCGTCATAGCCATGGTAGGTGCCAGCCATCTGCGCGTTGCCGGCAAACCAGCCGGTGTAGTCGTTGATGCCCTGGCGCGCGCCGGCCGGTCCTGCCGGCTGCGACTTGCCGTGCGCGGTGAAACCGTCGCTGCAGCTGCCGGCTGCGATCTCGCGCAGCTCGGCAGGCACATCCACCATCACCCAATGCACGAAGTCGCCACGCGGTTGGTCCAGCGGAATGCTGACGTCGTCGCGACCGACCAGCTCGGGCACGGTCGGCACGTCCGGGTCCACGCATACCAGCGCGAACGAACGCGTGCCGGCCGGCACATCGCGCCAGCCCAGCTGCGGGTTGCGGTTGCCGGCAAAGCCATTGGCATCGCCCGCAGCAAACTCGGCCGGCAGCGGCTGCCCGTTCTGAAAACTCTGACTGTCCAGTTTCATGCTTGCTCCTTGATCAGGCTTCGGGATAGCCCAGGCGCACCGCGACCGGGGTCAGCAGCGCGAATTCCGATGCCAGCACCTGCGCATACTTGCGCCAATGGCCCGCATCGATCGTACCTTGGCCAAGGCTGCGTACCGGCGGGAAGCGCAGGCCAAAGGCCTGTTCCAGCAGTGCACCCATTGCCGCCGGGTCGTTCACTGCATCGTCGGTGCGCAGGATCAGATGGGTGTACAGATCCTTCTCATGCAGCAGCGCAACCTGTGCCAGTGCGCGCGCCAGCCACTGCGCGGCCTCGTTGGATGAGGTGACCGCCAGTGGTGCCGGTGCGCCCAATGCCAGCCACTCGACCAGCATGTCGCGCGGGTCACGCAGGGCAATGACCAGGCGGCCTTCCGGCAGTTGCGGGCGCAGCGCCCACAACAAGGCGTTGTCCCACCACAGCAGCCAGTCGATCACGTTGCCGTCTTCGATGCCGCGTGCCGGCAGCGCGTCGCGCCACTGCTGCACCAGCTGCTCCGGGGTCAACGCATCGGTGGCCAGGCGCTGCAGGGTCAGGAAGTTCTGGAAGGCGTCGTTCGGCGGGGTCGGCCCGAAACGGTCACCGCGCAGCACGCGGCTGCCGGCGGCCATCACCGTTGCCACCCGCTCCACGCCCGAGCCCGGCGCGCCCCACAGGAACATCGGCCGCAGCGTATTGTCACCGGCCACCTCGCCCATCGCCGGCCACTCGGCAGGCGCGCGCGCCTGCTGCGGCAGCGGCAGGCGGTTGGGGGCCATTTCCTCATGCATCTGCAGCCAGGTCGCCACGGCAGCGGCGTGATCGCCGGCGCGGTCCTGGGTTGCGCCCAGCCAGCTGCGCACACTCAGGCGTGCCTGCTCCGGTGCGTTGTCGACCAGCCGTTGCACGTGCGCAATGGCGGCGGCCGGCTCGCGTTGCAACAGCGCTTCGACAATGCGCTGCTCGCCGCTGACCCGGCCCGGCTCCAGCGCGATGATGTGATGGGCAACGGCTTCGGCTTCTTCGGCCTGGTCGTTCATGTCATGCAGGCTCATGCGTGCTTCCAGCGCCGGCAGATGCTCGGGCATGGCGGCCAGCCAGCGCTCGACCACATCCACCGCTTCCTCGCTGCCCACCGGTGCCACCGCCAGCCGCGCCATCCACAGGTCGTGGTGCTGGGTATGCACCTGCACGGCCGCGTCCAGTTCGCTGCGTGCTTCCTCTTCGCGGCCCAGGCGCTGCCAGGCCATCAACAACATCTGCAGGGTGGCGCGGTCGCCCGGCACCTGCTGCAGCAGCGGGCGCAGGTGTTCCAGCGCCTGCAGCGGCTGGTCCGAGGCCAGCTCGAGTTCACCTGCGAGGCGACGCAGGCCGGGGCTGTCACCCTCGGCCGTGGCCAGTACCTCACGCATCATTTCCGCGGCGCGATCCAGGTGGCCCTGGCGCAGCGCCAACTGCACCACCAGCCCGCGCAGGGCATGGTTGCCCGGGTTCAATTCGATCACCCGGCGGAACGCCTGTTCGGCGAAGGCCAGCATGTCCTTGCCCAGATAGGCGAAGCCCAGTGCGTACAGCACACGGACATCACCCGGCAGCTTGGCGCTGGCCGCCGACAGAATCGCCAGCGCGCGGTCGGCGTCGCCACGGCGCAATGCCACCATGCCTTCAATCGCGCCCAGCTCGGGGCTGTCCGGCTCGACGCGCGCAGCCATGCGACCCAGACGATCAGCCTCGTCGATGTCATCGCGGCCCAGCGCCAGATGCGCCTGCATCAGGTAGGCAGAAAATTCGTTGGGATTGAGCGTGGTGCTGCGGTCCAGCGCCTGCCCGGCGGCGTCGATCTGACGCAGCGCCAACAGCAGGCCGGCGTGCTGCAGGTGCAGGGCCGCGTCATCCGGGGCCAGCCCCAGCGCAGTCTCCAGACTGGCCTGGGCCGATTCCAGCTGCCCCTGCTGCTGCAGCGCAAGCGCCAACCAGCGGTGGGCCTGGGCCTGCTGCGGTTCCGCGCCAACCCACGCCTGGGACAGGCTCACGGCCTCGTCGGTGGCGTTGCGGCGCAGGGCTTCAATGATCTTGTCTTGCATGGCGGTCCAGCGTTAGCGCAAACCCGCATTGTAGCGGCCCCGGCCGGGGCCGCTGGGTTCAGCCGACGGCGGCGGCCAGATGCTGGGCTACCCAACGCTCGGAGAAGCCATCGCCACGCAGGTTCTCGATGAAACCGCAGTGCCCGCCCCAGCGCGCGATCTCCAGGTGGGCACTGGCCGGCAGCTGCCAGTGGTCGAAGGTGGTGAACGGAATCACCGGGTCATCGGCCGCCATCAGGATGTCGGCCGGCACCTGCAGTGCGGCCAGCTTGTTGCCGGCGATGGAGTAGCCATCGAAGTACTCCTGCAGCGAACCGAACTCGGTATGGTGATCGACCAACCAGCCGGTCAGCGCGCGGATATCCAGCTTCAATACGCTGTCATCCCAATCGGCCAGCTCCGGGAACAGCGCACGCTTGCGGCGCAGCGAGCCGGTCCACTTGCGCCGGAAGTACCAGTCATACATCGCCGGGCCGCGCTCGATGCTGTCCATGGTGATGGCCGGATCCAATACCGGGCACACCGAGGCCACGTGCAGCAGCGGCACCCCTGCAGCAGGTGCGTGCAGGGCCAGCCGCAGAACGAAATTGCCGCCCAGCGAATAACCCGCCGCCACCATCGGCAGGCCGGCGAAGCGCTGCGCCACATCGGCAGCGGCGTTGACCACTTCATCGATGCGGCAGGAATGGAAGATGCCCGGATTGAGGTGATGGGTATTGCCGTGATCGCGGAAGTTCAGCCGCACCACCTCGAAGCCCTGCTCCAGCAGGCGCGCGGCAGTCATCCGCATATAACTGGATTCGGCGCTGCCTTCCCAGCCATGCAGCAGTAGTGCCAGCGCCTTCGGCGGCGCGCCCGGCAGCCGGCTGTGCCAGGCCTGCAGGCGCACGCCGTCACCGCCATCGAGCATCAATTCCTGGGTCAGCGCACCGCTGCCGGCCAGCAGTTGCTGGCCACGCCGCAGTCGCACCCGGCTCGATGCCAGCATCGACTGCAGGTGCGGATTGCGCAGCCAGCGCGGGGGCTGGTAATTGCAGGCGCTCAGCATGACCGACCCGGTTGGCGTTGACTGCCCACCACAGTGTTGGCCGCGATATGCACCTTACGGCCCTTCCATCACCGCCACGATGCGCGCACGCGAGGTCTCGGCGATACGCCGGCGACCCTCCAGATCCTGGACGGCCAGCGGCTCCAGGAAATGCACCTCGCCCCGCCGTGCCGGCTCACCGAGCAGGCGCAGGAAATTGCCGAAGAAGCTTTCGCCCGGCGCGAACGCCACCGTGGTCTGCGCATCACCGCGCTCGCCATAGCGCAGCGCGATTGGTTGCACCGGCACACCGGCCTCCACCGCTGCCTGGAAGATGCGCGCATGGAACGGCCCAACTTCATGGCCGCCACGGGTGCGCCCTTCCGGGAACACCGCCACCGGCCGCTGCTCCTGCAGGCGCTTGACCATCTCTTCCATCACCCCACCCAGCGACTCGGTGTTGCCGCGCTGGTGGAAGATGGTGTGGCCGCGGCTGGCTACCCAGCCAACCACCGGCCAACCAGCGATCTCGCGCTTGGCCACGAAGCCGACCATTTTCTGGCTGTGGATCACGCAGATATCGATCCAGCCCACATGGTTGGCCACGAACAGCACCGCACCCGGCAGGGGCTGGCCGAAGCGCTGCAGGCGGAAGCCGAATATCCACATCAAACCACCCGACCACCAGCGCACGACCCGCTCTTCCAGCGGGTTGTCGGCGGGGCCCATACGCCCCCACGGCTGCGTCATCAGCAGCAGGATCAGCGGCAGAAACAGGACAATGTGAACCAGCAGCAGCGGGGCGCGGTACAGGTAACGGAACACGCGGGCCACACCGCCCTGGGGGGCGGGACGGGGGGAAGTCATCCGCGCACGATACCGGATGCGGTCCAGCTTCCGCCAGCGTGGCCGCCACCCCGGCCAGCATTCCCCCGCGCACCGAAAAGGTGCGCCGTGCCACACTATCGGCAGGAAGTACCGGCAGGCCTGTCGATTCAGGGTATGCCGGCAGCTTTCCCGGCATGAAGTGTGTACAACAACACTATCGTTCAGGGGAGCGGCATGATGGACCGGCAGCTGCTGTCATCGACAGAGGACATGCTGCAGTTGTTTTCTGCGGCATTGGAGCAGATCGGCAACGGCGTCATTCTGTTCGATGACGCCAACACCATCCTGTACGTCAACCATGCCATGGAGCACATCTCCGGCTGGTCACGTGCCGAGCTGCAGGGCAAGAACCTGGGCACGCTGGCGCCGGCCAGCATGCGCGAGCGCTACAACACCCGCCTGTATCCGGGCTCCAGCAACCGCGTGCAGGAGCTGGCCGCCGACCCACATGACATCCAGCTGATCCGCAAGGACGACGTTCCCTGCTGGATCAGCGTCACCTTGTCGCAGATCGCCGACAATGGCCGCAGCATCCACCTGGCGCTGGTCAACGATGTCACCGCCAGGCGGCTGGCGCAGGCGCGCGAACGCTTGTTGTCGCTGGGCTTCGATGAGACCCAGAGCGCGGTGCTGATCACCGATGCCGAAGGCCGCATCGTGCATTTGAACAAGGGCTTCCGGCGCCTGTTCGGCTTTCTCGACAGCGAGGCGATGGGCCAGTACGTGCCGACGCTGCTGGCCCCGGACAGCTATTCACCCGAGCAGATTGCCGCCTATGTCGCGCGCCTGGTCGCCGGCCAGCCGATCCGCGCCGACGAACGGCTGTACCGCAAGAACGGTCAGCCGCTGTGGTGCTCGGTCAGCACCAATCCCATCTTCGACGACTACGGCACCCTGGTGAACCTGGTCATCGTGCTGATGGACATCACCCGCACCAAGGTGCACGAAGTCCTGCAGCACAAGATGCTCGATGCGATGGTGCGCGAAGTGCCCACCGCCGAGGTGATGCAGATGATGTGCCTGGAGGTGGAGAAGATCGCCCCGCAGGTGCTGTGCTCGGTGCTGCGGGTCGAAGATGGGCGGCTGCGCCACCTGGCCGCGCCCAGCCTGCCCGACACATACATCCGGCTGGTGGATGGCGTGCCGGTGGCACCAAAAACCGGCAGCTGCGGCACCGCCGCGCACAGCGGCGAGCCGGTGCTCAGCCGTGACATCGCCACCGACCCCAACTGGGAAGGCATCAGCCACCTGGCCCTGCAGCATGGGCTGGCGGCCTGCTGGTCGACGCCGATCAAGGCCAATGACGGCCGTGTGCTGGGCACCTTCGCCTTCTATTACCGGCAGCCCTACGACCCGGACGCCTTCCACCACCGCCTGGTCGAGGTGATCGTGCATCTGTGCGCGCTGGCGCTGGAGCGCGAGGAAGCACGCAACCGGATCCGTCGGCTGGCGTTCTACGACGACCTCACCGGCCTGCCCAACCGCAGCCTGCTGCATGCCCAGGCCGACCAGGCGATCACCGCCGCCAGCCATCAAGGGCAGACATTGGCGGTGATGTTCATCGATCTTGATCGCTTCAAGCAGATCAACGATTCCTTCGGCCACCCCGGCGGCGATGAGCTGCTGCGCACTGTGGCGCGGCGCCTGCAGGAAGAAACCGGGCCGATGGATATCGTCGGCCGGCTCTCCGGCGACGAATTCGTGGTGATCCTCAACCGCTGCGATGTGCCCGCCGCCAGCGAACGCAGCGAGCGCATCCTGCGCACGCTGGGGCTGCCCTTGCCGCTGGGCGACATGGAGATCCGCCCTTCGGCCAGCATCGGCATCAGCATCTTTCCGCACGACGGCGGCGAGATGGACTCGCTGCTGCACCATGCCGACGTCGCCATGTACCAGGCCAAGCACAACGGCCGCAACCGCGTGCGCTTCTACAGCAGCGAGATGGACGAATGCGCGCAGGAGCGCATGGCGCTGGAAGCCGCGCTGCGCGAGGCCCTGGAGCTGGGCCAGCTGCAGTTGTATTACCAGCCGCAGATCGATATCCACAGCGGCGCCCTGCACAGCGTGGAGGCGCTGGCGCGTTGGCAGCATCCGCGCCTTGGCAGCGTGCCGCCGATACGTTTCATTCCCCTGGCTGAAGAAGCCGGGCTGATCGGTGACCTCGGCCAATGGGCGCTGCGCGAAGCCTGCCGGCAGTTGGCACGCTGGCGCCGCGATGGCCTGGAGGTGCCCTCGGTGTCGGTGAACCTGTCGCCGACCAATTTCCACAGCGCCGCATTGCCGGACTGCATCAGCCAGATCCTGCAGCAGGAAGCGCTATGCGCCAGCGACCTGATCCTGGAGATCACCGAGGACATACTGCTCGACGGCGACCCCATCACCCTGCAGACCCTGCACCAGGTACACGCGCTGGGCGTGCGGCTGTCGATGGACGATTTCGGCACCGGCTATTCCAGCCTCAGCTATCTGCGCCAGCTGCCGATCAGTGAACTCAAGCTGGACCGCAGCTTCGTGCGCGGCATCGAGGGCGACAAGGTCGCCAGCGCACTGACCCAGGCCATCGCCCATATCGGCCAGAGCCTGCAATTGAAGGTGGTGGCCGAAGGCGTCGAGAGCCTGGAACAGCTACGCCTGCTGGACGCACAGGGTTACCAGATCGCGCAGGGGTTTCATTTCACCCCGGCCTTGCCGGCGCCGGCGCTGGCGCAGTGGGTACGCGAGCATCTGCCGGTCGCGGTGCCGGTTTAGCTTGCTGGAGCAAGCGCAGGAGCAAGTGCCAACCCCTCCCCAACCCTCCCCTTGCCTGCGGCAAAGGGAGGGAGCGAAGCAGGAGCAAAGCACGCGTAGAGGCAGGAGGCCGCGCCGTTGCCCCTCCCTTTGCCGAAGGCAAGGGGAGGGTTGGGGAGGGGTGCTTTCAGCTTTCAGCTCCCAGCTCCCAGCTCCAGCCTCCAACCCTGGTTGCTGGCTGCTGCCCTCCAGGTTCCTAGCCCTTGGCCACAACCGCCAAAGTCAGTCGCGAAATGCACACCGGCTTGCCGGCCTCGTCCTCGATGCGGATTTCCCACACCTGGGTGGTGCGGCCCACATGCAGCGCGCGGGCGGTGCCGGTCACCATGCCACTGCGTGCGGCGCGCAGATGGTTGGCATTGATCTCCAGCCCGACGCAGACCTGCTCGGCAGGGTCCACGCACAGGTTGCCGGCGCTGCTGCCCAGCGTCTCGGCCAACACCACCGAGGCGCCGCCGTGCAGCAGGCCGTAGGGCTGCTTGGTGCGTGCGTCCACCGGCATCGTTGCCTGCAGCCAGTCATCGCCGGCCGCAGTGAAGACGATGCCCAGATGGTCGATCAGCGTGTCGCGGCTCATGGCGTTGACCAGTTGCAGGTCAACCGGCGCGCGGAATACTTGGCTCATTGCAGTTTCCTGTTGGGGGGAACAAAGACGCTTACAGGATCGGTACCAGGCCGGCACCGAAGGCGGTCAGCATGCGCACCAGCACCCACTTCGGGCCGACATCCACTTCCGGGAAGTCGCCGACCGCGGTGTAGCAGGTGTGGAAACGTGGGTCCTGCCGGCGCAGCGGTTGCGGGCATTCCGGGCCCGGCACGAAGGCGTAATCGGTGGCGTAGCGCCACGGCCAGAAATCCAGCACCGGCAGCGCTTCGGAAGCCTTGCCGATGCTGTAGTTCAGTCCTGCCAGCACCGGCGGTTTCTCACGCGGCGCCACTACCCAGGAGTTGTCCGGGTGCACGTCACGCAGGATGCTCTGCGCCAGCTGCTCGGCAAACACCGGGTCGTCGATGATCACCGCGCCTTCGGTGTTGTAGTTCTCGCTGCGCGGGTCGAAGTTGTGGGTGCCGATCACGCCGATGCGGCGGTCCACCACCAGCGACTTGGCATGCAGGCCCATGCGCGCACCGCGGCGGGTCACCGGCAGCGGCTTGCTGACCGCGCGCGTGCCAAGGAACGAAGGCCGGGTTTCGGTACGCAGCACATCGCGTTCTACCTCACTGCCATCGGCGCTGAGCCGGCGCCCGGAGCCGCTGCCGCGCACATTGCTGCCGGCCGCGCTGCCACCAATCAGCCGATTACGTGACGTCGGCTGCGGCCGCAGCGATGGCTCGCCATCCAAGGGTGCGGGCAGCAACTGCGCATAGTTGATCGGGGCATCCAGCGGGAACGGCTTGTATTCGTAGATGTTGAAGCCCAGCTCGCGCAGGTTGCGGCGTTTGTACTTGTAGGACAGCGCATAGACGATGGGGTTGTCGGTCGCCGCCAGGCTGTTGGTCGAAACCACCACCCGTGGCGGTGTCTCACGCTGGCGCAGGCCCTTGAACAAGGCCTGTGCAGGCTTGGACAGCACCAGATACGGGGTCTGCAGTATCACTTCGGTCTGCGCCTGCGAAATCAGGGCGTCCAGCCGTGGCTCGGTCAGATGCTGGCCATTGAGCGGCTGCGCCTCGCGCTCGCGACGATGCTTGCGTGGCAGGTCGGCCACATAGCTGACCGAGCGCACTGGCAACGCGGTATCGACGAAGGCTTCTTCAATGAACTGCGGGTCGGAGGCTTCCGCATCCACCCGTTCAATCCGTTCCGGGCGCCGGAACGCAGCCTGCGGCATGGCCGGCACACCTTCGTTCAACAGGGTCTTGCCGACATCGTTGAGGCGTTCGGCCGGCACGCTGCGGCGTGCATCCCAGAACGCCTGGAAGTTGGCCGCCATCTCACGCGCTTCCGGTCCAGCCACCACCACGTCACGATCGCGGAAGTTGTATTCCTTGTCCCAGTCGTAATAGTCGTCCTGGTAGTTGCGGCCGCCGACCACGCCGATCACATCGTCGATCACCAGCAGCTTGTTGTGCATGCGCTGATTGAAGCGACGGAAGCAGCACAGCACGCTGCCGACATAGTCGAAGTAGTTGAGCTTGGCCTTGCCGAAGGTCGGGTTGTAGACACGCAGCTCGAAGTTGGCGTGGGCGCCGGACAGGGCGCTGAGCATCTGCACGTCGGAGATCGCCGAGAGCTGGTCGATCAACACCCGTACCTTGACCCCGCGCCGGGCCGCAGCCAGCAGTTCATCGATCACCATCCGCGCACTGTCATCGGTGTCGAAGATATAGGTCTGCAGGTCCACGCTGCGGGTGGCGCTGCGGATCAGGTTGAGCCGGGCCACCAAGGACAGCTCACCCTCGTCGACGATGGTGGCGTAATGCCGCGGCAGCTGCGCGGTGGACTCGGCGATGGCCTTGCCACCGAGCGCGCGCAGCGGCGAATCGAGCGCGCAGCGATCGGGCTGGTCGCAATCGACCACGGCCGAGCGCGCTGCTATCGCGATGCCCTGGGCACGCTCGCGCTGCTGATTGGACAGCGAGGCACAACCGCTGGCCAGCAAGGCCGCCAGCATCAAGAGAAGACGGATAACAGGTTTCACGTTTTGGGGGCGCCAACCAGGCGTGTACGCAGTACGAATATCACTCGATCACTCAAAGCCATCTGCCAGCTGTCCATGCCATAACGGCCGCGCAGGATGACGCCGCGGCTGACGAGGTCGCAATCATAGCCGGGCCGGGCGCATTCAGGCTTTGCCAGGCGCATCACCTCGGGCCGGCTGATGCCGCGGATCGACAGGCGCCCCTGCACGTCACCGCCGGTTTCGGTCAACCGCGGGTCATAAGGATCGGAGTCGAACTCCACCACCGGGTAGCGGGCTGCGTCAAAAAAGTCCTCGCCGCGGATCCAGCCGGTGTAGCGCGGCCGGTCCGGGATCTCCACGTACTCGCTGTACATGCGCAGCCGCACCTGGTGGCGGCCGTCGGGCAACACCGTGATCCAGCCTTCGAAGCGCGGAAAGACACCCTCCACCTTCTGCCCGAAGCGGGTACGTATTTCAAAACCAAAACGGGAGTGCGCCGTGTCGAAATGCAATGGCTCGGCCGCAAGGGCCGAGCCAGCGAGCATCAACAGAATCAGCAGCAGCCCGGACCGCGCCGCCGCCATGGACTCAAGGCCACCAGAATGCGGTCAACTTGGCGATGCCCGGTTCGATCGCCGCCTCCATCGGCAGCGACAACACCGCCACCGATGCCGGCGGCATGCCGCGGTAGTCGCCGGTCTGGCCGCTGTGCATCAGCGCCACCAGTTGTTCCAGGCCCGGGTTATGGCCCACCACCAGCACGCGTTCCACCTCGCTATGTTCGTCCAGCAGGGCCGCCAGGGTGCCCGGCGCGGCGTCGTAAATGCGCTCTTCCAGGCGCTGTTCAACGTAGCCGGTACGCTCCAGCACCGCCTCCAGGGTTTCCCGGGAGCGCCGCGCCGGCGAGCACAGCACCCGGTCCGGCACCAGTTTGTGTTCCTGTAACCAACGCCCGGCAGCCTCGGCTTCGGCCAGGCCATGCGGTGAGAGGGGCCGGTCGATATCGGCTTGGCCATCGGCCGCCGGTTCGGCATGGGCATGTCGCAGCAGGATCAATTCACGCATGGTCGGGTAGTACTCCTGTCAGACCTTGTTCAACCACTTGAGCAGCGGCTCCCAGTCTTGCTGGTGCTCGCGTACCTGTGCAGAGTGATAGTCGAACAGGCTGCGCCCGAGCCCGACCATCACCACATAACTCTGGCTGTCGCGCAGCTGCGCGACCACCTCATACGGCCATTCGGCCAGCATCTGCCTGGCCTGTTGCGAGGTTTGTGTCCACGGCTTGGTGCGGTTGAGCACCAGCCCTACCGGCACCGCCCGCGAATGGATGCGCTTGATCTTGGCCAGGCTGTTGAGAAAGCCGACGATGGCTTCGATATCCAGCGCCGAGGGCAATACCGGCACCACCACCGCATCGGCGATATCGATGAAGCGCTCCAGGTCCTCGCCATAGGCACCGGCCGGGGCATCGATGATGACCTGCTCGGCGCCGTCGGGGATGAGCTTCTCCCAGTTCTTCTTGCGATGCACATCCACCGGCAGCACCGCGCTCTCCAGGCTGGAGCGGCGCTGCGCCCAGCGGGTACTGGAACCCTGCGGGTCGGCATCGGCGATCACCGTTGCCTTGCCGGACAAGGCCGAATGTGCGGCCAGATGGGTGGCGATGGTGGTCTTGCCGACGCCACCTTTGGAGCCGGCTACCAGGATCGTCTTCATGCACGCCTCGTTTTCGCGGGACTTGCCCGCAGCGTACACCGGCCCGCGTTACCAAAGGTAGTCACCCGGTGAGGAAGCCGCCCCGACACGGCCCCGGGCTTGCTATCGTGTCGCCCCCGGCATTGGAACCACCATGAGCGAGCTGCAGGACCTGACCGCACTGATCCGCGCCAATACCCCGCTGATCGTCATCGAAACCCAGGACGAGACCCGCATCGTGGGCCTGTTCCGCGAGGCGTTGATGCATGTGTGGCGCTCCCTGTACCGCTGGTCGATCACCGAGGGCCTGCGCCGCATCGACATGGACCGCGAGGACGAGGCGGTGGGCCCGCCCGATGCCAGCGCGGCGCTGCGGATGATCCAGGAGGCCGACCAGCGCGGCATCTACCTGCTGCTCGATTTCCACCCCTACCTGGGCTACGCCAGCCACCAGCGGCTGCTGCGCGACATCATCCAGCGCCGCCACAGCCAGCCCCACGTGGTGGTGCTGGTGGGCACCAAGGTCGAGCTGCCGGCCGAACTGGAAGCCCTGGCGACCCGCTTCAACCCACGCCTGCCCGATGCCAACGCGCTGCTGAAGATGCTGCGCGAAGAGGCCACCAGCTACGCCCAGGAGAACGGCGGGCGGCGGGTGGAGGTGGACCAGGAGGCCGTGCAGCAGATCCTGCGCAACCTGCGCGGGCTGAGCATGACCGACGCCCGCCGCATCGCCCGCCAGCTTATCTATGCCGACGGCGCCCTGCAGGCCGACGACCTGCCGCAGCTGGCCAAGCTCAAGTTCGAGCTGCTCAACCGCAGCGGCCACCTGCATTACGAATACGACTCGGCCCGTTTCAACGACGTGGCCGGCGCGCGCCGGCTCAAGCGCTGGATCGAGCAGCGCCGCGCGGTGTTTGTCTCCGGCAACGCCCCGCCCGGGTTGGACCCGCCCAAGGGCATGCTGCTGCTGGGCGTGCAGGGCTGCGGCAAATCCATGCTGGCCAAGGCCACCGCCGCCGGCTTCGGCGTGCCACTGCTGCGGCTGGATTTCGGCACCCTCTACAACAAGTACCACGGCGAGACCGAGAAGAACCTGCGCGACGCGCTGGCCTCGGCCGAGCAGCTGGCACCCTGCGTGCTGTGGATAGACGAGGTCGAGAAAGGCCTGGCCAGCGGCGGCGAGGACGGTGGCGTGTCGCGCCGCGTACTCGGTTACCTGCTGACCTGGATGGCCGAGCGCAAGGCGCCGGTGTTCATCGTCGCCACCGCCAACCAGGTACAGGAGCTGCCGGCCGAACTGCTGCGCAAGGGCCGCTTCGACGAGATCTTCTTCGTCGACCTGCCCTCGCCCGACACCCGTGTCGAACTGCTGCACCTGCACCTGGCACGCCGCCAGCTGCAGCCGGATCTGTTCGCGCTGCCGGCACTGGCCGCGGCCAGCGATGGCTTCTCCGGCGCCGAGATCGAACAGGCCGTGGTCGCCGGGCTATACGCCGCCCACGCCGAGCAGAAGCCGCTGGATACCGATCTGCTGATGACCGAGATCCGCAACACCCGGCCATTGTCGGTATTGATGGCCGAGCAGGTGCAGTCGCTACGCCATTGGGCACGCGAGCGCACCGTACCGGCGGATTGAAGCTGGGTCAAAGAGCGTCAGCATCCGCCCCTTGCGCCACGCGAACGAGAGAAACCAAACGGTAGTGCCGAGCCATGCTCGGCAGCGGCCTTGCCCGCAATGCCCGCGGCTACACCAACGGCAAGCAGACCCACACTTTGTGGGAGCGGCGTAAGCCGCGAAGCACACACTGCATCGGATGGCACAACTGCCAACGCTTTCAACAACATCAGCTTCGCGGCTTACGCCGCTCCCGCAAGCAAAAGCGTAGCCCGGGTAAGCGCAGCGCACCCGGGAGCACATTGCGCGCCCTGATGGCCGATAGCTCCAAACCCGAAACCATTGATACCCGAGCGCCTGCCGCACTGCTGCACAACCCACTTCCCGGGTGCGCTGCGCTTACCCGGGCTACATCGCCGGCGTGCGAACCCGCTGTTTGTAGGAGCGGCGTAAGCCGCGAAGCTCGCACTGCATCAGATGGCACAGCTGCCAAGGCTTTCAACAAGGTCAGCTTCGCGGCTTACGCCGCTCCTACACACAGAAGCGTGGCCCCGGGTGACGGGGCCACGCGTACTTTGCGCTTGATGTCAGCGGCTTGGCGGCACTGGCGGCACTACCCACCCTGCTGGCGGCAGCAAGGGCTCGCCGCGGTGTTGCAGCAATCTGCGCATTGCCGGGATCTCGCCCTCCTCACCAAACCAGCGCATATATACCTGCGGTTCCACAGTCGATGCTTTCTGCGCGGGATCATTGTTGTTCAAGAGCTCGGCGCTACGAAAGAACAACCAATCCAACTGCCGAAGATACTCAGCTGAATTACGAGCGCTTTCAGATTGCGCCTCGATCCCTGCCAGCCGTTGCGCACCGGCCTTGGCGATGATCATCGTGTCGCTGTCAGCCATTCGCTGCAGCAGGTTGCGGCATTGCTGACGCGGAAGGATGTCGGATCCATCGGCTGGACAGAGCGTCAATGCGGCTTTCAACTCCGGCTGCCACATGGCCAGCGCGATGCTGAAAAGCGTCACCACCCGCTCGTGTTCTGCATACAAGCCATTGTTGGCCTGTTCCCATTGCAGCGCCCGCTGTGGCTGGACCACAGGCCAGGCCATCCCGCTGGTGGCGGCATCCAGCAGCCGAATTATCAAAGGAAGCTGATCGCCATAACGTCGCGCATCCAAGGCATGTTGCTTGGCCTTGTCGGCGCCGTCCTGATCTCCACGCGTCTGCGCCCAACGCATCAACAACAACTGCGCATCGGCACCCTCTTCGTTCTGCAGCGTCGCTACCGCCTTCTCCACCGCACAATCGCCACCATCAAGGCATCGACGCACTGCGGTGGCCGCTATCAAGGGTTCATCGCTACCCTTGGCGATGGCTTCCAGCAGCCAGCGTTCCGCTTCTGGCGCCGGCTTCAGCTGGCCGGCCTGCAGGTCGAGCGAAAGCGGAGCCAATCCTGCAGCGGCGTACAGATTCAGCGCTTCGCCTGTGGCTGCAAGCTTGCGCGCCTGTTCCATCCGCGCCTGATTCTGTGCCTGCACCTGGACCAGCAGCTCTTCGGGAGCCGCGCCATCCTGGTCTTCCACAGCGGCCTTTGCGCCTGCACTTGAAGCGATCGCGCATAGCAGCAGTGCCCACATTCCCTGTCTACGCATGCCTGTCTCCCTCAAGAGCATCGAGTTTCGCTGTGCGGCTCAAGCCACCCGATCCAATACCCAGACCCAGGCCGGTAGCGTGACCAGCGACAACACAATGCCATAACCCACCATCGCCGCTGCCAGCCGCGGGGCCAGGCGATGCGAAATGGCCAGGGCGGCGGCGGTGATCATCGTCGGCATCGCGGTTTCCAGTACGTTGACCCGCAGCATCTCGCCCTGCAGGCCGAACGCCCATGACAAGGGCAATGCCGCCGCCGGCAGCACGATCAACTTGAGCAGCAGGCCGATGCCCAGCGGTGCCAGCTCAGCGCGCGACAGCCGCAGCTGGATGGTCAGCCCCACTGCCAGCATCACCAGCGGCAGCATGGCGTCGGATACGTTCTTCAGCGCGCCGGCAATCCAGCTGGGCGGGGTTGCCGGCATCACCAGCAAGGCGAAGATCAGTGCCCATAGTGGTGGGAAGCGCGCAATGCGCAGCAGGATCTGGCCAGTGCTGGGCGGCGTATCGCCGCTGTAGCGCGCAAGCACATACAGGCCGAACGTGGACAGCATCACGAAGGTACCGAACTGGTCGTAGACCACCGCATACGGCAGGGCATGGTCACCCAGCAGCGCGCGCACCATCGGGTAGCCGATGAAGCTGGAATTGCACAGCGCCACGCACAGCAGCAGCACCGCGTGCACCTGCCGTTCGAAACCAAAGACCCGCGTGGCCAGGCTCACCAATGCCAGCGTCAACAGCATCAGCAGCCACGGCGTGAGCATGATGCCCAGCAGTGAGATATCCAGCTGCAGGCGCGGCACATAGGTCAGCACCGCTGCCGGCAGGCAGATGTACAACACCACCTTGTTGAGCACGTCGGCCGCGTTGTCCGGGAATACCCGAAAACGTGCGAACACCATGCCCAAGGCGAGCATGGCCAGGATCAGTGCGAATGCGTCGAATGCCATGGTGCAAGCTTGCGCCGCGCTGCCCCGCAGGGGGAATCAGCGCCGGCTCAAAACCTCCTGTCGCCGTACCCGCACGCTGCGGGTGCGGAATTGCAGCCCCGGCCTTACGGCCATGCCGGCGGATTGGCCGCCCATGCCTGCTGTACCTGGGCCAGCTGCGTGCGTTCGGCATCGGTCCACAGTGGCAACAGCTGCGGATACGCCGTTGTTGCAGTCCACTGCCCCGGCTCGGTACGCACGGCGGCTGCATACCAGGCTACAGCTTCGTCCTTGCGATCCAGGTTCCACAGTGCCAACGCCAAGGTTGGCGGCAACCATGACGGATTGCCGCGGGTAGCCTCAGCCACCTTGGTCCAGTGATTCAAGGCGTCCTGGGCATCGCCGCGGCGATACAGGTCCCAGCCGTGGTTCCAGCGCAGGCCACGGGCCTGTGCGGAATTGTCCGCTACCGAGGCCAAGGCCTCCTGGTACAGCTTGGCACCGAGCTCATCGCGACCATCACGGTAGGCGATGCTGGCCAACTGGGCCGTGGCTTCCACGCCCTTGCGGCCACGCTCGCGCAGCTTCATCAGCTGATCCACCGCATCCGCCTGTTCAGGCGGTACCGCGTGGATGGGCTTGGCCGCCACATCCTCGTCGAAATAGAACTCGTTGATCTTCGGCAGGCTCTGCGCCTGCACATTCGAAACAAGCAGACCCGCCAGCACCAACGCGCCAGCGACCATGCGCTTTGTAACCCCCATGACTGCAACCCCCATCAAACAGTTATCCCCCACCCGGCCCCGATCCTAACCGCTCCCGGCGCTACGCGCGACATGGTTACAGGGTGATGAAAGCCCCGCTGCTACAATCCGCGGCTGCCACCGGCCCCGCCGGCTGGCATTTGCCAGCCGTTTCCGCAATGGGCCAGCCATGACCAGTACTGCCGAACTTACCTCGCCTGCTTCCGCCAACGACCCGCTGATCGGCGTGCGTGATTCCGATTACACACTGGAGCACAAGTACACGCGTACCGATGGCCGCATCTACCTGAGCGGTGTACAGGCGCTGGTACGCCTGCCCTTGATGCAGCAGCAGCGCGATGCCGCCGCCGGCCTGAATACCGGCGGCTTCATCAGCGGCTACCGTGGCTCGCCGCTGGGCGGCTTCGACCTGGAGCTGTGGCGCGCGCGCAAGCACCTGGAAGCGGCCAAGGTGAAGTTCATCCCCGGCCTCAACGAAGACCTGGGCGCCACCATGGTCTGGGGCACGCAGCAGACCAACCTGTTCCCCGGTGCCAACGTTGATGGCGTGTATGGCATGTGGTACGGCAAGGGCCCGGGCGTGGACCGCTGCGGTGACGTGTTCAAGCACGCCAACGCCGCCGGCACCTCGAAGCACGGTGGCGTGCTGGCACTGGCCGCCGACGACCATGCCTGCCGCAGCTCCACCCTGCCCCACGGCAGCGAAGAGGAGTTTGTCAGCGCGATGATGCCGGTGCTGAACCCGGCCGGCGTGCAGGACATCCTCGACATGGGCCTGGTCGGCTGGGCGATGAGCCGCTACACCGGCCGCTGGATCGGCTTCAAGACCATTGCCGAGACGGTGGAATCGTCGGCGTCGGTGGACGTCAACCCGTTCGCCCGCCAGATCATCCTGCCGGAAGATTTCGAGATGCCGGCCGCCGGCCTCAACATCCGCTGGCCGGACCCGCCGCTGGAACAGGAAATGCGCCTGCACCGTTATGCGGTGAAGGCCGCGCAGGCCTTTGCCCGCGCCAACGGCATCGACAAGGTGGTGATGGATTCGCCGCGCGCGCGGCTGGGCATCGTCACCACCGGCAAGAGCTACCTGGACGTGCTGCAGGCGCTGGAATACCTGGGCCTGGACGAAAAGGCCTGCGCCGAGATCGGCATCCGCATCTACAAGGTGGGCATGACCTGGCCGCTGGAACCGCAGGGCATCGGTGAATTTTCCCGCGGGCTGGAAGACATCGTGGTGGTGGAGGAGAAGAAGGCCTTCATCGAGCGGCAGATGAAGGAATACTTCTACAACTGGCCGGCCAACTGGGGCCCGCGCCCGTCGATCGTCGGCAAGTACGACGAACAGGGCGAGTGGATCCTGCCGTCCACCGGCGAGCTGACCCCGGCCACGATTGCCGGCGTGATCGGCCGCCGCATCCAGCGTTTCTTCAACACCGAGTCGATTGAAGAACGCCTGCGCTGGATGGACGTCAAGGAAGCCGAGATGGCCTTGCCGCGCGCGCAGTTCCCGCGCGTGCCGCATTACTGCTCCGGCTGCCCGCACAACACCTCCACCAAGGTGCCGGAAGGCTCGCGTGCGCTGGCTGGCATCGGCTGCCACTACATGGTGACGTGGATGGACCGCGACACCGACACCTTCACCCACATGGGTGGCGAAGGCGTCACCTGGGCCGGGCAAGCTGCGTTCACCGACACCGAACACGTGTTCCAGAACCTCGGCGACGGCACCTATTTCCACAGCGGCTCGCTGGCGATCCGCCAGGCCATCGCCGCTGCCGTCAATATCACCTACAAGATCCTCTACAACGATGCGGTGGCGATGACCGGCGGTCAGCCGGTGGACGGCACCCTGACCGTGCCGCAGATCGCCCACCAGATGCGTTCGGAGGGCGTGTACACCATCGTGCTGCTGTCCGACGACATCCAGAAGTGGAAGTCGCGCCGCCACGAGTTCCCGAGTGATGTGGAGTTCCACGACCGCGCCGAACTCGACAGCGTGCAGCAGCACCTGCGCACGGTGAAGGGCACCAGCATCCTGATCTACGAACAGACCTGCGCCACCGAGAAGCGCCGCCGCCGCAAGCGCGGCAAGATCGTCGACCCGGCCAAGCGCACCATGATCAACTCGCTGGTCTGCGAAGGCTGCGGCGATTGCGGTGAGAAGAGCTTCTGCGTCTCCGTGCTACCGAAGGAAACCGAGTTCGGGCGCAAGCGCGACATCGACCAGTCCAACTGCAACAAGGATTTCTCCTGCACCACCGGCTTCTGCCCGAGCTTCGTCACCGTGCACGGCGGCCAGCTGCGCAAGGGCAGCAAGAGCAGTGCCGCCAGCCTGCTCGACAACCTGCCGGCGCCCACCTTCCGCACCGATTTCTCGCAGCCCTGGAACATCCTGATCACCGGCGTCGGCGGCACCGGCGTAGTCACCATCGGCGCCTTGCTCGGCATGGCCGGCCACCTTGAAGGCAAGGGCGCCAGCGTGCTCGACCAGACCGGTCTGGCGCAGAAGGGCGGCGCGGTCACCACCCATATCCGCCTGGCCAACAGCCCGGCCGACATCCACGCCGTACGCATCGCCGCCGGCGAAGCCGACCTGGTGCTGGGCTGCGACATGGTGGTGGTCAACGACTACTGGGCGCTGTCCAAGGTGCGCGGCGAGCGCTCGCAGGTGGTGTTGAACACCTACGAAGCGATGCCCGGCACCTTCACCACCCACCCGGACATGCAGTTCCCGGCCGCCGACATCATTGCCGGCGTGAAGCTGGCACTGGGCGGGCGCGACCCGATCCTGCTCGACGCCACCCAGCTGGCCACGGCGCTGCTCGGTGACGCCATTGCGTCCAACCTGTTCATCCTCGGCTTCGCCTGGCAGCAGGGCCTGGTGCCGCTGTCGCTTGAATCGCTGATGCGTGCGGTGGAGCTCAACGGCGCCGCCGTGAGCATGAACCAGACCGCGTTCGCCTGGGGCCGCCTGGCCGCGATCGATCCGCAGGCCGTGCAACAGGCCGCCGGCCTGGTCCACAACGCACCGACCGATGCCGAGCGCAAGCCGCACGCACTGCGCGAACTGCCGCCGGGCGAGTGGGAAGGCAGCGAAGCCGGCGCACCATCGGCACCGCGCAACCCCGGCAACGAGCCGGACGTGCGTGGCCTTCCGGCCGCCAGCCGCACCACCGGTGAAGCCGCCTTCGCCTCACTCGACGACGCCCATCTGTCGCGCTCGCTGGACGAACTGATCGCCCGCCGCAGCAGCTTCCTCACCGACTACCAGGACGCCGCCTACGCCAACCGCTACCGCGCCCTGGTGGACGCAGTGCGCAAGGCCGAGCAGCAGGCCATCCCCGGCAGCACCGCATTGAGCGAAGCCACCGCGCGCTACTTCTTCAAGCTGATGGCCTACAAGGACGAATACGAAGTGGCCCGCCTGTACACCAGCGGCGACTTCATCAAGCGCGTGAGCGAGCAGTTCGAAGGCGATTACCAGGTGCGTTTCCACCTGGCCCCGCCGCTGTTCGCCAAGCGCGACGAACAAGGCCAGCTGCAGAAGAAGGAATACGGCCCATGGATGTTCAAGGCCTTCGGCCTGCTAGCCAGGTTCAAGGGCCTGCGCGGCGGCCGCTTCGACGTGTTCGGTTACACCGAGGAACGCCGCGGCGAGCGCCAGCTGATCAGTGACTACGAAAAGACCCTGCAGGAACTGATCAGTGGCCTGGATGCGCATCGTCTGGCACTGGCGGTGGATATCGCCAGCATCCCCGAGCACATCCGCGGCTACGGCCACGTCAAGGAAGCGCACCTGCACGAAGCCAAGGCGCGCGAAGCAAGCTTGCTGGCGACGTGGCGCAACCCGAAGGCGCTGCATATCGTGCAGATGGCCTGAGCAGGCAACGGATACGCTGCCTATGCGCAATGCAACCTAGGGGTTGCATTGCGCGGCTTGAGTTTCAGCGTCAACGTTGAAGTTCAAGGCTGTTACCGACTGAACCTGCTTCAGCGGACCTCGAAATCCATGGATACCAGGGAGGGCCGCACTTGCCCGCCTACCTGTGCCGGCGTCCATTGAACGGAAAGAATCACCTGCTTCTCCTGTTCGGTCAGCCCCATTCGGGAAGGGTAGGAAACGATGGCTTCCTGCGGCCTGCCGGTTTCGTCCAGGACAACCACAACGCAGGTCAGGCTGCTGCCTGAGCGCATCCAGATGCTGCGTGGAAAATGGGGCAGCTTTTCCACCGGCTTCGGTTCCACATCGGCGGTTTCGCCGATCACGTGATCGGGAAGCAGCCTCTGGATTTCTGCCAGAAGGGGCGCTTTCTCACACGAGAGTATGGGGCGGTCACGCGCAATGGCGTTGTTTGCCGTCAATAAAAGTGCTGCAACTACCATGAATTTCAGCATTTGGCGTCGCCATTCGAATGGTTGGATTTGCCGGGTCCGCTATCGGCCATTTCAGCGCCCGCCAATGGCCAAGGGCTGCGTTTCCCTACCCACGATCAATCTTACGAATCCCAAGCTGACCCGACTCCGCTCTCAGCCAAGAGCGAACGGCATCAGCCAGCCAGCATTCTCTCAAAACTTTGTATCGAAGGATCAATATCGTGCCAGGCGCAATCACGGCCGCTGCAGAGCAGCATCTGCGGCGTGAACCGAGTGGGATCGTGGAGACTCGCCGCGTAGATCACGAAAAGATCCGGCATGGCCACGGATGTCAGATAAAACGGGCATCCGCAGGTCGAGCAGAGGCTGTGCGTCTTCTCGTTCCCGCTGTCGCCGGCAAGCTGCGTCTACTTGAATGGATTGCTGGGGCCTGCCACCTCACAGCGTCGCGGGAAGCCCTGCTGCAATCATGTCATTTGCTGGAAGGCCAGTGACATGAGGCGCAACGCCTCGCGTGAACGCCGATCATTGAGGCTGCTGTATAGCAGCACCTCCTGCGCGGGAACCGGTGGCAAGCCCAATGCCTCGCCGACATCGACGGTGCCCGATGGCGCAGTGCGTATCGCCATGATCGCGACCGCCATGCCGGCCGCCGCAGCGGCGCCGATGGTAGCGGCGCCTTTACCAATGAAGATTTCCGTCCATTCAATTCCTGCCTTGTCCAGAACCGCCGTCGCCGCGTTGCGAATGCGGCAGGTCTCGCCCTGTGTCGCCAGCAACAGCGGCGCCCCCTTGGCAGCCTGCCACCCGGGTGTGGCCACCCATGAGAACGGTTCTGCATAGATCGCCTTGCTTCGCTTGCGATGATCATCCGGCCGGAGAACCCAGGCTGCATCGAGTTCGCCCTGATCGTAGAGCGCCATCAGTTCACGCGTCCCTCCCACACGCATCTCAACGCGCAAGCTCGGATCATGCGCGTTGATACGGCGTAGAAGCGCAGGCAGTTCGCTGCCGATCAATGCGTGGTTCACGCCGACTACCAGCCTGCGTTCCTCGACCTCGAAAGAAGCAGCGGCACGATCGTGCGCCTCGATCAAACCACGTGCCGCATCCAGGAAGGCCAGTCCTTCGGCCGAGAGGCGAACGTGCCGCGGCGAACGCTCCATCAACCGCCTGCCGAGCTGACCTTCCAACTTGCTCAGCTTGAGGCTGATGGACGACTGCGTAGTTCCCAACACGTCACCGGCACGAGTGAAGCTACGCAGCTCCGCCGCTACCACGAACGCCCGCACCGCTGCGATATCCAAGGGCTTCATGCAATGATTCGCATTGATAATCATAGATATCATCATGGATCCGTATATCAAATGATAGAGGCCGCGTACTGTTCGGGCTCCACCGCTGAGCAAACCCGCCATGAAAGCCATCCTTACCATGACCCTCGCGATCCTCGCCGGCCTGGCTACACGCGACGTTTTTGCCGCGGCGCCGGAGTCGCAGCTGCAAGGCACGTGGACGCTTGTGGCGGCCGACAGGCTCCTTCCGGATGGCCGGCGCGTCGACGATTACGGGGCCTCGCCCACCGGTCGCTTGATCATTGACGCGCACGGACGTTACTCCTTGCAGATATTCAAGTCCGAACGCCCGCGCTTCGGCGCAGACGACAAGGCGCTAGGGACCGCCGACGAGTTCGCCTCAGCTGTGCTCGGTTCGAGTACCCATTACGGGACCATCGCAGTCAACGCGCAACCGCACACGCTTATCTTCCGTATCGAAGCCGCCTCGTTCCCCAACTGGGAGGGCAGAAATCAGGAGCGCGACTACACCCTCGCCGATGGCATCCTGACTTACCGCGTGCCGCCAAGGCCTGACGGCGCGATCCCGATTTCGGTATGGAAAAAACTGGACTAGCGCAGGCCTATGCCGGACCACGTGTTCTGGCAATGCGCCCCGCTTGCCAATGCTGCGGGGTTGATCAGGATGGTCCGTTACTGCCTGGCGCCGACATCAGCTGCATGCTCGCACAGTGCACCGATTCCAAGGCCGGGGGACGATGCGTGCACAGAAACGGCGATGAAGGAATGTGGTGACTTCGGTGGCGCGGCGGCTGGCAGCATCGCGGCACGCTACTTCGCGTCGCGACGCAGCAGCATGTTGCGCCAGGTTGGAATTGCACCGCGGAAATCAACGGCTTCACCATCACTGGTAAAAAACAGGCCCTGCTCTGCTTCAACAACCAGCCGTATGCCATCAATGTACAACCAACCCGAACGGTGCTCCACGTCAACAGTCATGGAAGATTTACCCCATTGATTGATGTGGTAACGCCCCAGCCAGTGAATCCAATGCGCACGATCCGGGCCGGGCGGCAGGTCTGGACCATCGTTCTGGTCAAGGCTTTCTTCGCCCGATGCGCATTCCAGGTGCGCCGGCTGCCCTGCCGTTGCGGCATGGTGGCGGTAAGCAACCACCTCCCCATGCGTATCCACGGTGAACATTTCATCGACATCGACGAAGCCGAGCGAGGTCTCCGTGCCAGCCCCCTTTCGACGCATGCGCAGGCGGCCATCGACTGAATCCAGGATATCGACGCGCGCATTGCGGCCTATCCAGCTTCCTGCGTATGTACGTGCACGGCCAGGGCTCAGCCGTATCGTCCCCAACGCCGAGGCAGGCAGCCGCGGTGCACGCGGGCCAAATCGGGATTCGAGCAACTGTTCGATCAACGCATCACCAAAGCCATAACCGGCCGAGGTCGCACGATTGAACATCGCGGCGAACCCGAACCTGGCCTCCGGGCAATACGTGAAAACGCATCCAAAGCCGAACCCGCCGCCACGATGATGCAACAGGCGCACTGGCGTTGTTCCGTAGCGGCGCTCCGTGCGCATCACGCCAAGCCCGTAATCGCCCCCCAGACCGAAGCCGTGCATTTCATCCCATAGCGCCGGGGCCAACAGCTGGCGCGCTTCATGGCGCCCGCCAGCTAGCTGGAACGCGATGTACGTGGCCATGTCACGGGCACTGGTCCACACACCGCCTGACACGACCAGGGGCGTCACGGCCGGCACCACCGCGTAACCGTCCTGGCTTCCCAACGCCCGGTCCGCGCGTTTCAGGTACTCGGCGGGGGTAGCTGTACTGTCCTTCATGCCCAACGGAGCGAACAGCCTTTCCCGCAACCATTGGGCGTAAGGCATGCCGGTGACCCGTTCCAACACATACCCCGCCAGGTCGAAGCCCAGATTCGAGTAGCGATAGCGCTCTCCCACCGGAAAGCGCAACCAGGTTGTCGCGATGCTGCGTACATGTGCCTCGAAGCTGGGTGAGTCCGCTTCGTAGTTGTTGCCGACCGGCGCTTCATGAGTGAAGCCGGCCCGGTTCGCGAGCAACAGGCGCAACGTGATTCGTTCCTGCGGCGCAGGCTCGAAACGACTGTTCACCGCAAACTCCGGCAGGTAACGTGTTATGGGCGTGTCAAGTTCAAGCAACCCATCCTGCACTGCCAGCAGCACGGCTATCGCGGCAAAATTTTTCGAGGTGGATTGGATGCTGAACAGCGTGCCCACATCGACCGTATGCCCCGCGCCTGCGGTTGTCTGACCAAAGCCCTCGACCCAACGCGGCTCATCCCCCTGTACAAGACAGACCGAGGCAGCGCTGATCCCGCTCCCGGCCATCGCAGAAATGACTGATCTGCGTTCTGCCTCGATCACCGAGCTGAACTCATGGCCCGGCATTCCACCGAATGCCCTACTGGCGAGGACGAGCCCCATCGCCGAGAGTGCCGCGGTCCGGCCCAGGAAAGAGCGGCGGTTGAGCGTACTTGCCATGAATGCACCAGCGCGGGGCGATGGGCAATACTTGCACCCAGGCGGCGGTGCTACATGTGTCGTTCGGCACAGAAGCGGAGCAAGGCGGCCAGCGGAAATTTTGTGCGGCGACCAGCATTTTTATCTGCAATGGAAAGCACGTGAACACCGATGGTGATGATGCGATCCTCTTCCCGGTTTAATTCAAGGACGTTCAACTTGCTGCGCGTCTTGCCGATGAGTTCGGGATGCAAATTTTTACCTTGGCCGAATCGGCTCCCTACTACAGTGTTGTGGCGGAATAAGTGCTCATTCTTCGCGGATGATATGGTTGTTCCAGGAACGTCTGAACAACTATTTCAAGGTTGTTCAGCGGCGACTGCAAGGCATGATAACGATGCCACTTTGTGTCGGAGGAATGGCCACCGTACTGGCATCTTTGCGGGGTTTTCAATTTTCCAGCTTCGCGGCTTATGCCGCGCCCACAAACAGCCGGGGCTACTACAGCTGCGAGGGCGATACACCGAACTGCCGCTTGAACGCAGCACTGAAGCTGCTGGTATGCGCGTAGCCTGCGATATCGGCGGCCACTTCCACCGGCACGCGCTGCCTTAGCAGTGCTTGTCGCGCACGCTCCAGCCGCAGCGTGCGCAGATAGGCGGCGATGCTGCTGCCATGTTGCTGCTGGAAGCCGCGTTGCAGGTCCACCGCGTTGGTGCCCAGTTGTCGCGCCATCTGGTTGATGCTGAGGCTGTCTGCCTCGCCGCTGTGCAGCCATTGCTGCAGGCGTTCCACGCAGCGCTGCAGGTGCGCGCCAAGCGCGCGCTCGCCCTGCTCTGCTGCCAGTGCTTGCACTACGCCTGCCGCCAGTTCCAGGGCAAAGCTTTCCTGCTGCAGGCGGCGCAGCAGCGGTGGGCTGGAGGGATCGGTTTCAAACAAGCCTGCCGCTCGCCGCAGCAGGGCTGCGGTCGGCTGCCAGCGCTGGTTGCGGGCATGGCTGCGGCGCAGGCGGGTGATGCCCGGCGTGGCGACGGCGTCGAGCTGCTGGGCCAGCCAATCGTCGCTGAAGTGCAGGCTGACTTTGGTTTCCTGGCGGCCGGCCTGCCAATGACGCAGGAACCGGTCGTCCTCGCGCAGGTGGATCAGCATCGCCGGGTTGCGGTTGTGGCGACTGTCCAGGCGCAGGCGTTCCTCGCCGATGGCCACGTCGGCCTCGCCTTGCAGCAGGAAGCTGGCGGTCAGGCCTGCCGGCAGGCGGTTGTGGCTGCAGCCGCCCACCATGTCGCGGCTGCGGCTCAGGTACAGCACCAGGCCAGCGTCCAGCGCCTGCACCTGCTGCCAGCCGGCCAACACCGGCATGGCATCGGGCAGGCCGGACGCGAAGTCCACCTGGCCGCCCAAGGCGTGGGCTGCGTCCATCAGTTCGGCGCAGGTATAGACCTGCATGCAAGGCACCCACGAATGTCGTCGTGGCTAAATTTTCCTTCGCCGCGCCTAAACTTTCAATGGTATTGATAACTATTCTTATTTGAGGGGCGGCAAGTGCCTGCCCCTGTCCCCGTATTCAGTGAAGGTCAGTGGCAATGGGTTTGACGATCAAGCAGGCGGCCGTGGTCCGCGCCGTCTTCCACGATGCGGTCAGTGCGGACGAGATCCGCTATTGGTTGCAGCGCGTGGAAGCACTGATCGTGACGGCCACGCCGTTCTACTTCATCGCCAGCACCGCGCCCGGCGCCAGCTTCAGTGACGATTACCGGGCCATCCAGGCGGTCTGGTACAAGCAGCACAAGCCGGCCTTCCGCCAGCACTGCAGGGGGCTGGTGCGCATTGCCAGCAGCGCCGCCGAACAGCAGCGGCTGGATACCCCGGCCCTGCATGCGGCCTGGGGCGTGCCCTATCTGGTCACCACCGATGCCGCCGACGGCATGCGCTGGATCGGCCAGCAGTTGGAGCGGGCCAATGCGCACTGAGCGCGCTGCCGCCTCCCGTTTCGGCCTGGGCGTGATCGTGGTGCTGTACATGGCCCATGCGCTGCCGCTGTACTTCTACAACGTGGCGGTGCCGGCCATCCTGCGCAGCCAGGGCGTGGACCTGCGCTGGATCGGCATGTTGTCGCTGCTGTATCTGCCGTGGGCGTTCAAGTTCCTGTGGGCGCCGCTGGTGGACCGCTGGCACCTGCCGGCATTGGGCCGGCGCCGCAGTTGGTTGTGGCTGACCCAGCTGCTGTTGCTGGTCGGCATCCTGGTGTTGGCCTTCACCGGGCTGGACCACGGCCTCACGGTGTTCGTGCTGGTCGGCATGTGGATCTCCACCATTGCCGCCACCCAGGACATCGCCATTGATGGCTATACCGTGGAAGCGCTGGCACCGGCCGAGCATCGCCTGGGCAGCATGGCGCAGAGCGTGGGCGTGGCGCTGGGCAGCATGGTCGGCGGTGCCGGCGTGCTGTGGCTGTATGAAACGCGCGGCTGGAATGTGGCCCTGCTCAGCCTGGCCGCGATGAGTGCGCTCACCCTGTTCGCCGTGCAGCAGATCAACGAAGTGCCACGCCCGGCGGCAAGCCAGCAGCCCAGCGTACTGCGTGCACTGCGCCGGCCCGAGCTGCGCTGGGCACTGCTGCTGATCGTGCTGTATCGCATGGTGGAAGCCCCGGCGATGGCGATGGTCAATCCACTGCTGGTGGATCAGAAGTGGAGCCTGACCGAGATCGGCCTGCTGATCTCGGTGGGCGGCGCCGGTGTTGGCATGTTGGCCGCTGTGGGTGCGGCCTGGCTGCTCAAACAGCGCAGCGCCGAACAGCTGCTGATGCACGCCGGCTGGTGGCGCACGCTGCTGTATGTATTGCTGGCCGCGCTGCTGTACAGCGGTGTGCTTGCCACCTCGCAGTTTGGGCTGGGCGCACTGGTGATTGCCCTGCTGGCGCTGCGCTATGTGGCGATGACCAGCCTGTATGCCTTGTTCATGCGGATCAGCTCGCGCGAGCAGGCCGGCACCGATTTCACCTTGCTGGTCTGCTTCGAACTGCTGATCTATTTCATCGGCGGCGCACTGTCCGGCTTCCTCGCCAAGGGCCTTGGCTACACCGCGTATTACGTGGCGCTGGCGATTGCCTCCGCACTTGGCTTGCTGTTGTGCCGGCCGCTGCTGCGCCGTTTCGCGCCTTCCCCTTCTTCTCCCTGATACGTTCCGAGGACACCATGCGGCATACCGCAGCAACGCTTCCGCTCGCCCTGCTGAGCCTGGCCATCAGTGGCCAGCTCGCAGCACAGACCAGCACCACTGCCGGCACCCGCCAGCTGGATGCAGTCAGCGTCACCGCCGTGCGCGGCGCGCGCAGCGTGGCCGAGATCGCCGGCACCGTGTACGCCATCGAGCGTGAGCAGATCGCCCAACAGACCGCGGCCGGCCGCAGCACCGCCGAAATCCTCGGCCAACTGGTGCCGTCGCTGGCGCCGGCCAGTGGCACTACCAGCAACTACGGCATGACCATGCGTGGCCGCAGCGTGCAGGTGATGATCGATGGCGTGCCGCTGACCGGCGCACGCGATGGCTCGCGCCAGCTCAACAGCATCTCGCCGACGATGATCGAGCGCATCGAGGTGATCTCCGGTGCCACCGCGCTGTACGGCGCTGGTGCCAGCGGCGGCATCATCAACATCATCACCTTGCAGCCGGGCAATGCGCCGGTGCAGCTGGCCAGTCAGCTCGGCCTGCGCACGCCGTCGGATGTATCCAGCGACAACCTGGCCTGGAATGCCGCGCAGACCATGACCGTGCGCGGTGACACCTTCAGCGGTGCCTTTGGTATTGCCTACGGCCGTCAGGGCGCATCGCTGGATGCACACGGCCGCCGCATCGGCCCGGAGATCGCCCAGACCGACCGCCAGGACACCGAAACCAAGGAACTCAACGCCCGTCTGGATTGGGCGCTGAGCCCTGCGCAGCAACTGAGCGTGGGCATGCGCTGGTATGACGACCAGCAGGACAGCGACTACGGCCCGGACTACGGCCCACGCCTGGCAGTGCTGTTCAACCCTGCCTACTCGCCCACCCACAACGCGGTCGATGGCCTGCAGTTGAATGCACAGCCGCGCACCCGTCACCAGGGCGTCAACGCGCAGTACCGCAACCGCGACGTGTTCGGCGGCCAGGAACTGAGCGTGGAAGCCTATTACCGGAACGAACAGGGCCGCTGGTTCCCGTCGGTATCCACCCTGGTGCATCCGGCGCTGCCCGGTGGCTATGCCTATGTGGCGATGCAGTCCAATACCGACATCGACGTCTGGGGCCTGCGCACCGCGTTGCACAAGGGCTTTGATATCGGCGGTCGCAGCCTGCAGCTGTCCTATGGCGTGGACCATGAGCGCGAGGAAGACAGCCAGCGCGGGCAGATGTACGACATCAACACCTTCATCGCCAGCAATGGCTTGAAATACACGCCGACTGCCCAGTATGCGATGGGCCCGGATGTACGGGTGGATACCACCGGCCTGTTCCTGCAGGCCGACCATGCGCTGAGCGAGCTCTTCAGTGTGCAGGCCGGCGTGCGTCATCAGATCCTGCGCAACAATGTGGATGATTCGCTGCCCTACACCGAGGCCATCACCGCCGACGCCGTGGCCGGCTATCAGCCGCAGCTGCTGGCCGGTGGCCGCGTGCGGCATTCGCAGACCTTGTTCAATGCCGGTGTGGTCTACAAGTTCAGTGATGCGCAACAGCTGTTCGCGAATTTTTCGCAGGGCTTCAGCCTGCCGGATACACAGCGCATGCTGCGCGACGTGCACGCCAACTTCGTCATCGACAGCCGTAACATCGGCCCCATCAAGGTGGACAACTACGAGCTGGGCTGGCGCTTGAACAACTCGCAGCTGCAGAGCGCGGTGACCGCGTTCTACAACCGCTCGGACAAGACCGTGCAGTTCAACCGCAACTACAGTGTGTCGGTGGCTGACACCGATGAGCGCGTATATGGCGTGGAAGCCAACCTGCGCTATACGCCTACCGCGCAACTGGAACTGGGCGCGAGCGTGGCTAGCACGCGCGGCCAGTACCGCGATGCGGCCGGGCAGTGGCGCGAGCTCAATGCCTTCCGCGTGTCGCCGTTGAAGGCTGGCGTGCATGGGCAGTGGCGTTTTGCCAACGACAGCCTGCTGCGTCTGCAGGGCCAAGCAGTGGGCGGCACGGATGATGCCTGGCGTGATGCGCAGGTAGCGGCGGTCAGCCCGACCATCCGCGCGACGCCGGCAGCGAAGATCCGCGGCTACGCGGTGTTTGACCTGATTGGTGAGCTGCCGCTGGCGGGTGGGCGCTTCAGTGTTGGCGTCTACAACCTGGCCAATCGTGACTACAAGACGGTGTATGGGCAGCAGGCGGAAGCGACCTACGGCAAGTTGTCGAGCGTGCCGGCGCAGGGGCGGACGTTCGGGGTTGGGTATCGGGTTGAATACTGAAGCTGTTGCTGTTGCTTCAAGCCCCTCTCCTACGGGAGAGGGGTTGGGGTGAGGGTTGGAGCGAAGCCCGCACGATACTTTTCACGAGGCTTCGCTCTTACCCTCATCCGCCCCGTTGGGCCACCTTCTCCCGGCGGGAGAAGGAGGCGGCCCGTTACCGCTTCGCCGCCAAAATCCGCGTCAACAAATCCGCCCTCCCTGCAATCCGCCGCAGATGCGGATACTGCAATCCCTCGCGGTACTCGATACGTACAGTACGGAAACTATCCGCCTGTCGCACGATCAGCTCGATCGGCGTTCCGTTCTGCTTGCCATCCGTCACTGCCTGCTTCAGTCGGCCACCGCTGTAAGCCAGGCCATTCACCGCAACAATCGTCACGTCCTTGGCCAGGCCCGCCTTGAATGCCGGGCTATCCCAACCAACGGCCTGCAGCACGCCATCACTGCCCGCCTTCAAACCCAGCGAGTACTGCAGGTCGGTAATGCCATCGGCCTCACCATCGGCAACCACAAGATTCGGCTGGTCGTCGAAGTACAGCTCCCAACCCGCGGCCGCCAAACCATCCGGTGCCTTGCCATCGCGTGCATCCAGGCGGCTGCCGATGAAGGCATCCCAGTTGCCGGGTTGCACGGCTTCCAATCCCTGCATCACGTCGGCGCGGTCATACAGGCGAATGTCGCCCTGCTTGCCGCCTTGGTGGAAACGCTTGGCGAAATCATCCAGCGTGAGCTTGCCTTTGGACAGACTGCGCAACCGCGCATCCACGCCCAGCCATAGCAAGGTGCTTTCGTTGTAGAACTCGAATGCTCGCTGCCAATCAGCCCAGGCCTGGGGCTTGGAATTGAAATCAAGGATGCCCTGATGCACGGTGTCCTGCAGATCGCGCCATTGGCGGCCGGGCTGGGTGGCGTAATTGGCCTGCAGCTGGGCCAGCATCGCCATGGCGTAGTCCGGTTTCCACAGGCCCGAACGTGCGGCCAGTACGACTGCCCAGTACTGGGTCTGGCCTTCGTACATCCACAGATCGTCGTTGAACATGGGCGCGTTGTAATGCGGCACCCAGGTTGGGCGCGGACGCCAGGCCTTGCCTATCCATGCATGGGCGTATTCGTGCGGCAGCAGGTCGTTGTCGGTGTACGGGCGCTCGCCGCGCAGGTAACCGTCGTGCATGCCGTTTTCGCTGCTCTGCGCGTGTTCCAGGCCAATGCCGCTGAACACATCCGACACCGCCAACAGGAAGTTGTAGCGCGTATACGGCCGCGAGCCGAATACCGCATCGGCCTCGCGCACCAACGCACGATGTGCGTCCAGCACCTTGGCATCGGCTTGCAGGGCTTGCGGGTTCTCGCCGACCACGTCCAGCCACACCGATTGCTTGGAGGCTTCATCCAATGCAAAGCGCTTGAAGTACTGGCCCGCGAATACCGGTGAATCAATCAGGGTCATCAGCGACACCGGCTTGTACTGCTCCGTGCCGGCGCTGTGCTGGGCGACGTCCAGAGCAGTGCCACTCTGCCAGCCTTGCGGCAGGCGCAGGCTGGGTTTGACCTGGATGCCACGCGCGTCGTAACCGGCCGGGTACAACAGCACGCGGTGCCATTGCAGGTCAAGCATGTTCGGCGTCATCGCCACGCGGCCCTGGTCGGAAGCAGTCGGCGACAGGTATTGGAACTCGATATCCAGCATGCTGACGCCTTCCGGCACCTGCAGCTTGAAGGCGTACATGTCGCCGGAATCGCGCGTCCATTGCAATGCCTGGCCGTTGCCACGGATGACCAGGCCGGCCATCTGGTTGATCGGGCCGGTAGGCGCGTGGTTGCCGGGTATCCATTGCGGGTACCACAGGGTCAGTGCGCCAGCCGAGACGGGGATGCGCTGGTGCACGCGCTGGATGCGGCGCTGCAGGTCACTGGCATCCACCTCCAGCTCGATCATGCCCGGGTAACTGGCCTGCACCTGCATTGCCGCCGCGCGTGCATCCATCGGCTGCGCCTGCGCGCATGCCAGCGGCGCTGCGGCACCCAGCATCATCGCCAACAACCAGTTACGTCCCCGCATCACGCACCGCCCTTTGCCTGAAGTGATTGCATCCTAGCCCGGCCCGCTTCAGCCGCGCATCCGCTGCCATACCAGGCAACGGTTGTTGGCGGGCATGGCCACGTCCTCACGCAGCACCAGCTGCTGCGCGCGCGCCAAGGCGTCGACGGCCTCGAAATCGCGGATGCCCGAGCGCGGATCGCGCGCCTTCAACCAGCCGTCGAAGTTGCGGTTGCTATCGCTGGTGAATGCACCGTTGTAGTTGAACGGCCCATAGGCGATGAACAGCGAATCGGGCGCCATCAACATCGGCAAGCCGGCGGACACCGCCTGCACCTCCTCCCAGCCCATGATGTGCAGGGTATTGGCGGTGAACACAGCATCGAAGCCGGCCACGTCGTCATGCACGGGCAGCGGCGGCAGCGGTTGCAGGCCGCTGCCGACCACCGCCTGCAGTTCCAGCGCTGGCGGGGTATTGGGCAAACCGGCCTCGTCCAGCCATAGGCCGATGCCGGGCAGATGATCGCGGTGATCGCTGGCCTGCCAGCGCAGCCACGGCAATGCGGCGGCGAAGTGCACGGCGTGCTGGCCGGTGCCGCTGCCAATCTCCAATACGCTGCGAGCCTGGCCCAGGTAGCGCTGCAGCACCTGCAGGATGGGCGCGCTGTTGCGCTCGCAGGATTCGGCATAGGGCTTGGTCATGGTCGGGGCCTGTTGATAACGCTGCAGATTGTGCCGCAGTGGCGGTTTGCGGCCATGCATGACGATGGTCACTTGTGCTCAAACCCTCGTCCCGCCGAGATTCAAGGGTCTTGTGCGGTGCAGTGCATCGCTGGCTCTGGAGTTCCGTCCGTCATGCAACGCCGCCAGTTTCTTTCGCTTTCCGGCCTCGGCCTCGCCGGTTTCATGCTGCCTAATGCCCAGTTGATTGCAGCCGAGGAATTGTTGGCTCCGGCCGATGTGGCCAAGAAGAAACTGCTGGCCGACACCGTGCTGGCGCTGGCCAAGCAGGGCGGCGCCAGCTACTGCGATGTGCGCATTGGCCGTTACCTCAACCAGGCCATCGTCACCCGCGAGGACCGCGTGCAGAACGTCACCAACAGCGAGTCGGCCGGCGTTGGCATTCGCGTGATCGTCAATGGTGCGTGGGGCTTTGCCGCCAGCAACCAGTCCACCGCGCAGGGTGTGGCCGCTGCGGTGGCGCAGGCGCTGGCCATTGCCCGCGCCAACGCGAAGATCCAGACCAAGCCAGTGCAGTTGGCACCCACGCCGGGCGTGGGTGAGGTGCAGTGGAAGACCCCGATCCGCCAGAACGCGATGGCCGTGCCGGTCAAGGACAAGGTTGAGCTGCTGCTGTCGATCAATGCTGCTGCGATCAATGCGGGTGCCAACTTCATCAACTCGCAGCTGTTCCTGGTCAACGAGCAGAAGTATTTCGCCTCCAGCGATGGCTCGTGGATCGACCAGGACGTGCACCGCATCTGGCTGCCCTTCACCGCCACCGCCATCGACAAGGCCAGCGGCAAGTTCCGCACCCGCGCCGGGCTGTCGGCGCCGGCCGGCATGGGCTGGGAATTCCTGGACGGCAATGCCGCCGACAAACACCAGCTGCCCGGTGGCGTGGTCGGCTACGGCCATTCCTATGACCCGGTGGAAGACGCCATCGCCGCCGCCAGGCAGGCACGCGCCAAGCTCAGCGCACCGTCGGTGAAGCCGGGCAAGTACGACCTGGTGCTGGACCCCTCCAACCTGTTCCTGACCATCCACGAGAACGTCGGCCATCCGCTGGAACTGGACCGCGTGCTTGGCTACGAGGCCAATTACGCCGGTACCAGCTTCGCCACCCTGGACAAGCGTGATGCCGGCTTCCGTTGGGGCAGCGACATCGTCAACTTCACCGCCGACAAGACCGCGCCTTACAGCCTGGGTGCGGTGGGTTACGACGATGAAGGGGTGAAAACCCGCAAGTGGGATCTGGTCAAGGACGGCGTGCTGGTCAATTACCAGGCCACCCGCGATGAGGTGCATATCCTCGGCGAGAACGCTTCGCATGGTTGCAGTTATGCCGACTCGTGGAAGAGCGTGCAGTTCCAACGCATGGCCAATGTGTCGCTGGCGCCGGGCAAGGCGCCGCTGACGCCGGCGCAGATGGTCAAGGATGTAGCGAACGGCATCTACATCCATGGTCGTGGTTCGTATTCGATCGACCAGCAGCGTTACAACGCGCAGTTTGGTGGTCAGCTCTGCTACCAGATCAAGAATGGCGAGATTGCCGGCATGGTCGAGGATGCGGCGTACCAGATCCGTACGCCGGAATTCTGGAATGCCTGTGCGGCAATCTGCGATGAGCGCGATTTCCGCATGGGTGGTTCGTTCTTTGACGGCAAGGGCCAGCCCGGGCAGGTATCGGCGGTGTCACATGGTTCGGCGACGACGCGCTTCAATGGGGTGAACATCATCAATACGGCGCGGTCGTTGGGGTAAGGCATAGAGCTGCCCTCACCCCAACCCCTCTCCTGCAAGCGGGAGAGGGGCTATCAGATCGCAGGCTTGGCCGTAGACTCGCAGATCGCAGGCTTAGCCGTAGGCTCCCTTCTCCCGTCTACGGGGTTAAGAACAGGCGCTTACGAGCCCAAGGCTCGTGACTGTTCGTACGCCCCGCGTGCTACGCGGGGCCGGGGCGCGCAGCGAGGTGCCCCGAAGGGGCGGATGAGGGGAAGCTTTCAGCGCGTCGTATACCCACCATTGACCAGGATCGTCTGCCCGGTCATCCACCAGCCGTCCGATACCAGGAAGCGTACCCACGGCACGATGTCCTCGATGTCGGTCAGGCCGGTCTTGGAGAACGGCGACAGCGCTGCCGCCGTCTTGTGGTACGCCACCGCATCGGCGCCCTCGGCCGGGTAGAAGAACGGCGTGTCCATCGGCCCCGGGCCAATCGCGGTCACCGATATGCCGCGCTCGCCGAACTCCTTGGCCGCCGCCCGCGTGTAGTGCTCCACCGGCGCCTTGGTGCCCGCATAGCTGGAATAGAACGGCGTGAACGCGCCCAGCAACGAGGTCACCAGCGTGCATACCTTGCCGTTGTCGGCGAGGTGGATGCCGGCTTCCTTCAGGAAGAAGAAGGCGGTCTTGTTGTTCACCGCGTCCATCGCATCGAACTCGGCCTCGCTGATCTGCGTCATCGGCTTCTTCAGTACCTTGCCAACCGTATTGACCGCGATATCGATGCGGCCCAGTGCCTGCTTCGCGTCCTGGAACAGCTGCTCCATCGCCGCGGCCGAGGTCAGGTCGGACTGGAACAGATGCGCATCGGCGCCGGCGGCACGCACCGCCTCGGCGGTGGCTTCGGCCTCGCCGCGGGCAGCGTCACTGTTGTAGTGGATGGCGACGCCGCGGGCGCCCTGGCGGGCGAAGTCCCGAGCCAGCAGGCCGCCCAGGTTCTTGGCGCCACCGGCGATGAGGACGGTCTTGCCTTGGATGCGATGGTCGGTCACGGCGAACTCCTGTGGATGGGGAATGCCTCAGAGCCTATCGGCTTGGTTTTCCGGATAAAGCCGGTCATCCTGACTTCACTTGTCGGCCAATCCGGACAATCACCGTGGACCGTATCGAGCTGTATCGGGTTTTCGTCCGTGTGGTGGACTGCGCCGGCTTCACCCGCGCCGCCGACCAGCTCAACCTGCCCCGCTCCACAGTCTCCGAAGCGGTACGCACGCTTGAGCAACGCCTGGGCACCCGCCTGCTCCACCGTACCACCCGCCAGGTCACGCCCACCCAGGATGGCCTGCTGTTCCATGCCCGCTGCCAGCAGCTGATCGCCGATGCGGACGAGGCCGAGCAACTGTTCCGGCAATCGCCGCAGAGCTTGAGTGGGCGAATCAAGGTGGACCTGCCCGGGCGCATCGGCCGCCTGATCATCGCCCCGGCATTGCCCGGTTTCCTGCAGGCGCATCCGCAGATCGACGTCGAGCTGGGCATGACCGATCGCAGCATCGACCTGGTCGAGGACGGCGTGGATTGCGCGCTGCGGGTCGGCCCGCTGCAGGACTCACGCCTGGTGGCGCGCGGTGTGGGTCAGCTGCCGCTGATCAACGTGGCCAGTCCTGCCTATGTGGCCGCACATGGCATGCCGCTGCATCCCTCGCAGCTGGGCACGCATTGGGGTGTGCTCTATGCCTCGCCCGGCAGCGGCCGGGTGGAAGCCTGGGAATGGCGCGAGAACGGCATCCTGCGCAGCCAACCGATGGCGGGCCGTGTCACCGTCAACAATGCCGAAGCCTATATCGCCTGTTGTATTGCCGGCCTGGGCCTGATCCAGATTCCCGCCTACGACGTGCGCGCGGAGCTGGCTGCCGGCAGCCTGCTGGAAGTCATGCCGGCGCATCGCGCCGACCCCATGCCGATGCATCTGCTGTTTCCGCATCGTCGCCATCCTTCGCAGCGGTTGCGGGTGTTCGTGGAGTGGTTGCAGCAGGTGTTGGGGGAAGCGGTTGGCTAATTGAATGCTTCTTTGCCTGCCAAAAGGCAGTGCAAAAACTTACCCCTCCCCAACCCTCCCCTTGGCCTATGGCCAAAGGGAGGGGGCGTACTCCTTCCCTTTCACGGAGCGAAGGGGAGGCTTGGGGAGGGGTTGGCTGTTCGCAGAAAATCCAAATAACCACCGCTTCCATGCCTAAAGTCACTACCGCTGCAAACCCGGTCCCGCAAAAATCGAACAGTTCGCAGATCACCGCGAAGCCACCGTCGTTTGTTGCCGTAGTGCCCGCCTTGCGGGCCTTGCCCCGTGGAGAGCAGCCTTGCAGAGACGTGACTTCCTAGCCCTGACCGGGCTTACCGCTGGCGGCCTGATGGTGCCGTCCTTCTTCGGCAAGGCCATCGCCGCCGAGCAACTGGTCAGCGCACTCGACCCCGCCGTCAAAAAGCGCCTGGCCGATGATGCGATGAATGCCGCCAAGGCCGCTGGCGCCAGCTACTGCGATGTGCGCATCGGCCGCTACCTGCGCCAGTTCGTCATCACCCGCGAGGACAAGGTCCAGAACGTGGTGAACACCGAATCCACCGGTACCGGCATCCGCGTCATCGTCAATGGCGCCTGGGGCTTTGCCGCCACCAATGACCTGAGCCCTGCCGGTGTGGTCAAGGCCGCACAGCAGGCCGCCGCCATCGCCAAGGCCAACGCCAAGGTGCAGACCGCGCCGGTGCAGTTCGCCAAAGCGCCCGGCTACGGCGAGGTCAGCTGGCGGACGCCGATCAAGAAGAACGCAATGGAAGTGCCGATCAAGGACAAGGCCGATCTGCTGCTGGGCGTGAATGCCGCGGCGATCAATGCCGGCGCCAGCTTCGTCAATTCGATGCTGTTCCTGGTCAACGAGCAGAAGTACTTCGCATCGACCGACGGCTCCTATATCGACCAGGATGTGCATCGCATCTGGGCACCGATGACGGTCACCGCCATCGACAAGGCCAGCGGCAAGTTCCGCACCCGCGATGGCCTGTCCTCGCCGATGGGCCTGGGCTACGAATACCTGGATGGCGAGGCCTCCGGAAAGACCGTGCTGCCCAACGGCGTGATCGTCTACGGCATGTCCTATGACATGCGCGAAGACGCCATCGCCGCCGCCAAGCAGGCGCAGGAGAAGCTCAAGGCGCCGTCGGTAAAACCGGGCAAGTACGACCTGGTGCTGGATCCGTCGCACACCTGGCTGACCATCCACGAATCGGTTGGCCATCCGCTGGAACTGGACCGCGTGCTCGGCTACGAAGCCAACTACGCCGGCACCAGCTTCGCAACGCTGGACAAGCGTGAGTCGCATTTCCAGTACGGCAGCGACAAGGTCAACATCTTCGCCGACAAGGTGCAGCCGGGCTCGCTGGGCGCCGTCGCCTACGACGATGAAGGCGTGAAGACCAAGCGCTGGCCGCTGATCAGCGACGGCAAGCTGGTGGACTACCAGACCATCCGCGATCAGGCACATATCCTGGGCAAAACAGAGTCCGATGGCTGCTGCTATGCCGACTCGTGGTCCAGCGTGCAGTTCCAGCGCATGGCCAACGTCTCGCTGGCCGCCGGCAAGACCCCGCTGTCGGTGGCCGAGATGATCAAGAATGTCGAGAACGGCATCTACATCATCGGCGATGGCTCGTTCTCCATCGACCAGCAGCGTTACAACGCGCAGTTCGGTGGCCAGCTGTTCTACGAAATCAAGAACGGCCAGATCACCCGCATGCTCGAGGACGTGGCCTACCAGATCCGCACGCCGGAATTCTGGAACGCCTGCAGTGCCGTGGCCGACGAACGCGACTACCGCCTGGGCGGTTCGTTCTTCGACGGCAAGGGCCAGCCGGGCCAGGTCTCGGCCGTGTCGCACGGCTCGTCCACCGCCCGTTTCGACGGCATCAACGTCATCAATACCGCGCGCAGCCTCGGCTGATCGTCAAGGAGCTTCTGAACCATGAGCATCTTCACCGAACAGGAAGCCAAGGCCATCCTGGACAAGGTCATCGCGCTGTCCAAGGCCGATGAATGCACCGCCACGCTGGCCGGCTCGGTCAACGGCAATATCCGTTTCGCGCTGAACAACGTATCCACCAGCGGCATCGTCAACAATGCGCAGCTGGCGGTGCAGGTCGCCTTCGGCAAGCGCGTCGGCACTGCCTCGATCAACGAGTTCGATGATGCCGCGTTGGAGCGCGTGGTACGCCGCGCCGAAGACCTGGCCAAGCTGGCACCGGAAAATCCGGAGTTCATGCCCATCATCGGCAAGCAGGAATACAAGCCCAGCCCGACCTTCAGCGCCTCCACCGCGGCGATCGATCCGGAGTTCCGCGCCAAGGTGGCTGCCGACTCCATCACCCCGTGCCGCGGCCATGGCCTGATCGCCGCAGGCTTCCTGGAAGACGGCAACGGCTTCTATGCCATCGCCAACAGCAAGGGCAACTTCGGCTACCAGAAGGCGACCAGCTTCGATTACACCTGCACCGTGCGCACCGAAGACGGCCGCGGCTCAGGCTGGGTGGGCCGCAACCTGAAGGACGCGTCCGACTTCAAGGCCGACCAGGACATCGAGATCGCCAAGCGCAAGGCCACCGAATCCGCCGAAGCCAAGGCGTTGGAGCCGGGCAAGTACACGGTGATCCTGGAGCCAGCTGCAGCGGCGGGCCTGATCAGCTTCATGATGAATTTCTTCGACGCACGCTCGGCCGATGAAGGCCGCAGCTTCCTGTCCAAGAAGGGTGGCGGCAACAAGCTGGGCGAGCAGGTCTACGACAGCAAGGTCAATCTTTTCGCCGACCCGTGGCACCCGGAAGCCCCGGTATTGCCATGGGACGGTGAAGGCATGCCGCGCGAGCGCATGGCCATCATCGAGGATGGCAAGATCGCCAACCTGGAATACTCGCGTTACTGGGCACAGAAGCAGGGCAAGACCGCCAGCGCCAGCGCCGGCAACCTGCTGATGAGCGGCGGCACCAAGTCGATCGCCGAGCTGGTCCGCGGCACCGAGAAGGGCATCCTGGTCACCCGCACCTGGTACATCCGCATGGTCGACCCGCAGACCGTGCTGCTGACCGGCCTGACCCGCGACGGCACCTTCTACATCGAGAACGGCCAGATCAAGCACCCGGTGAAGAATTTCCGCTTCAACGAATCGCCGGTGATCATGCTCAACAACATCGATGAGCTGGGCAAGCCGGTGCGTGTGGCCGGTGATGAGTCGAGCTTCGTGATGATGATCCCCCCGATGAAGCTGCGCGACTTTACGTTTACCTCGTTGTCGGATGCGGTGTAACTGATTCCCCCTTCTCCCTCCGGGAGAAGGTGCCCGAAGGGCGGATGAGGGTTCGGCGTGAAGCGCTGTGGTGACCGACTGCAGAGGCTTCGCCCTTACCCTCACCCCAACCCCTCTCCCGAAGGGAGAGGGGCTCCAATCGAGTCCTCTGCTTTTGTCCTCACCCCGTCTAACGCGAGCGCAATTCCTTCACCTGCTGCTGGGCGGCGCGGTGACGGCCGCCTTGCCGGGCATGGCACGCGCACAGGCCAGCCGCTACGACTTCTGGTTCACCCGCCTGCGCTACGACTCCGGTGACTGGGATGTGGATGCACGCATGCCCTCCAACCTGATCACCTCGCTGGTCGACTACACCACCCTGCGCGTGGATCCCAACGAACACGTGATCGCGCTGTCCGACCCGAAGATGCTGCGTGCACCGTTCTGCTACCTGGCCGGCCACAAACTGGTCGAGTTCAACCCGGAAGAGCGTCGCAACTTCGAACGCTACGTGCGCAACGGCGGCTTCGTCTTCGTCGATGACTGCAACCACGATATCGACGGTCTGTTCGCCACCTCCTTCGAAGCACAGATGCGCAGTATTTTCGGCGCCAACGCCTTGAAGAAGCTGCCCAACAACCACGCCGTCTACAACAGCTTCTTCAAGTTCCCCGAAGGCCCGCCCGCCACCGGCTTCGAGCTCAATGGCTGGGGCGACGACCTGGTCCACGACTACCTCAAGGGCATCGAAATCGATGGCCGGCTGGGCGTGCTCTACAGCTACAAGGACTACGGTTGCGAATGGGATTACGACTGGCGCAACAAACGCTTCCTGGCCGAAGACAACACCAAGTTCGGCGTGAACATCGTGATGTACGCACTGACGCATTGACCCCACAGGTGACCGCATGACCGCCCCCGATCTGGACTCCTTGCTGCCGCGCTTGAAAGAGCTGCGCAGCGCGCTCGCACAGGCCGTGGTCGGCCAGCACGATGTCGTCGAACAACTGCTGATCGGCCTGCTGGCCGGTGGCCATTGCCTGCTCGAAGGCGCCCCCGGACTGGGCAAGACCCTGCTGGTGCGCTCGCTCGGGCAGGCGCTGGAACTGCAATTCCGCCGCGTGCAGTTCACCCCTGACCTGATGCCTAGCGACATCCTCGGCACCGAGTTGCTGGAAGAAGACCATGGCACCGGCAAGCGCGCGTTCCGCTTCCAGCAGGGCCCGATCTTCACCAACCTGCTGCTGGCCGACGAACTCAACCGCACGCCGCCCAAAACCCAGGCCGCCTTGCTGGAGGCCATGCAGGAACGCACGGTCAGCTACGCCGGCACCACCTACGCCCTGCCCTCGCCGTTCTTCGTACTGGCCACGCAGAACCCGATCGAGCAGGCCGGCACCTACCCGTTGCCCGAAGCGCAGCTGGACCGCTTCCTGCTGCATGTACGCGTCGACTACCCCAGCGAAGCCGAAGAGCGCGACATCCTGGCGCAGACCACCGGCAGCCACAGCGGCATGGTTCCCAAGGTGATGGACGCCGAAGCGGTGAAAGCACTGCAGGCAGCGGTGCGCGAAGTGCATATCAGCCCCGACCTGCTGAGCTGGATCACCCGTCTGGTCCGCGCCAGCCGCCCCGGCGACGGTGCACCGGCTGAAGTGAACAACTGGATCAAATGGGGCGCCGGTCCGCGTGCCGGTCAATCACTGGTGCTGGCCGCCAAGGCCCGCGCCTTGCTGCAGGGCCGCTTTGCCGCTACCCGCGAGGACGTGCAGGCCTTGGCCGCACCGGTAATGCGCCATCGGCTGCTGCTGTCCTTCGCTGCCGAGGCCGAGCACAAGAGCGCCGATGATGTGATCGCCGCGCTGCTGCGTGCGGTGCCGTTCCCGGCCTGATACGACCACTGAAGCATGGCCGCTCCCACGCCACCGCTGATTCCCGCCGATGTGCGCAGCCGCCTGCGCAGCCTGCGGCTGTGGCCGCAGCGGGCCAGTGGCAGCCGTGGCATCGGCGCGCACGCCAGCCGCAGCCGCGGTGCCGGGCTGGAGTTCGCCCAGTACCGCGCCTACGAACCCGGCGACGAGCTGCGCCAGATCGACTGGAAGCTCTACGCACGCTCGGACCGCTTCTTCGTGCGCGAATCCGAACGCGAAAGCCCGATCACCATCTGGCTGCTGCTCGATTGCAGCGCCTCGATGGGCCAGGCCGACCAGGAACGCCCGGACTGGCAACGGCTGGACGCCGCCAAGGCACTGGTTGCCTGCGTAGCCGAGCTGGCCATGCAGCAGGGCGACGACTTCGGCCTGATCGCACTGGCAGCTGATGGCGTGCAACTGCTGCCCGCCGGCAACGGCCTGCGCCAACGCGACCGCCTGCATCTGCAGCTGCACGCCCTGCATGCGCAGGGACAGTGGCCGCCACAACAACGTCTGTCACCGCTGTGGGAGCGCATTGCCAGCAATGATCTGGTGGTGATGATCGGCGATGGCTTCGACGAAGCCGGCATCGAACTTGCCGAGCGTCTGGCCAAGGCCGGCCGCGATGTGCTGCACCTGCAACTGTTGACGGTGGAAGAACGCGATTTCCCGTTCCGCGATGGCCATCGCTTCCGCGATCCGGAAACCGGTGAAGAACTGCTCAGTGACGGCACCAGCGTACGCAGCACCTATCTGGCCCGGCTTGGCGAAGCGCAGCGCGTGCTGGATGCACGCCTGCAGGCGGCCGGCATCCGCCACGACACCGCCTATCTGGACGAGGCCATCGACGCGCCCCTGCAGCGCTTGTTCGGGCGCCGCGCCGGGAGTGGTGCATGAGCCTGCTGTGGTTGTTTCCGGCCGGTTTCATCGCGCTTACGGCACTGCTGCTACCGCTGCTGATCCATCTCGCCCGCCGCAGCGAACAACGCATCATCGATTTCGCCGCGCTGCGCTGGTTGTCGGCCAGGCCACGGCCGCGTCGACGCATCCGTTTCGACGAATGGCCGCTGCTGGTCTTGCGCCTGCTACTGCTTGCCTTGTTGGCCATGCTGCTGGCCCGGCCAGCGCTGACCGGCGTGGCCGATACACAACCACGCGTCGCGGTATTGCCCGGCGTTGACCTGGCCGCTGCCCGTCGCGCCGTGGCGGACGTGGACGCCCAGTGGCTGTGGCTGGCACCGGGCTTCCCGCGCATCGACAAGACCGCAGCACCGCCCGCGGCGCAGCCCGTGTCCAGCCTGCTGCGCGCTTTGGACGCCAGCCTGCCGGCCGATACCGCGCTGACCGTCGTGGTGCCATCGGTACTCGATGGTCTGGATGCCCAGCGCCCGCAGCTGTCGCGTGCAGTGCATTGGCAGGTGGTGGAGCAGCCAACAGCGACCGCTAAACCAGTGACCATTGCGCCGCCTGCGATGCAGGTTCGCCACGACGAGGCCGGCAAGCAAGGCCTGCGTTACCTCAATGCCGTCGCCAGCGCATGGAATGGGCCCAGGCCTCAAGCCGCAAACGACAGCAGCGCTTTCAGCGATGACGACAAACTGCATGTGTGGCTGTCGGCCAAGCCACTGCCAGCCGACACAGCTGCCTGGTTGCAACGCGGTGGCCGCCTGCTGGTGGATGCTCGTACGCAGGTGCCCATCGATGCGCAACGCACCCCGCTCTGGCGTGATGCCAACGGCAGCTTGGTAATTGAACAGATCAGCACGGCGCAGGGCCATTGGTTGCGCTGGGCCGCACCGCTGCAGCCGGCCGGCCTTCCCGCCCTGCTGGATGCCGACTTCCCCAGCGGTCTGCGTGCCGTGCTGCAGGCCGCACCGACGCCACGCCGTGCCCTGGCCGCAAGGATGCAGCCGGAGACAGGCGCCGCAACCTATCCGCAGGCTGCAACAGAACTGAGTCATTGGTTGTTGCTGGCGATCGCCCTGCTGTTCCTGCTTGAGCGCTGGCTGGCCAGCGCACCCCGCCGCAGGAGCCGGCAATGAGTGCGCGCGCCTTGCTGCAGGCAGCACGCCGCCGCACCCTGCTGGTCTGGTTGTGCGCCGGGCTGCCGCTGGCCCTGGCCGCCGGCCTGTTGGCGGCGCGCGTGCTGGGCTTCGATGTCGGCTATATCGTCTGCACGCTCGCACTGTTGATGGTCGTTGGCGCTGCTGTCTGGCACGCGCGGCGCCTGCATGTGCGCTGGCTGATCACACGCTTGAACGAGCAACCGCGCTTCGAGGACAGCGCCGATCTGCTGTTTGCCGCAGCCAGCACACTCAATCCTTTGCAGCAGCGGCAGCGGCAGCACATCGAACAGCGCCTGCAACGCGATCCCCCCGACCTCCGCCCACGCTGGCCCTGGCAGCGCGTGCTGCTGTGCTGGCTGATTGCGGCGCTGGTGGTGGCCGCTACGCTGCTATGGCCGCGCAGTGCAGGCAATGCAGCGGTTGCCGTGGATACAAACCCGGTTGCCAGCAGCGCAGGCAGCGGCGTGCCAGCACTGCGTGGCAGCTGGCTGCAGGTCACGCCGCCGGCTTACAGCGGCCAAGCCGCAAGCTCGGGCGACAAGCTGGATGCGCGTGCGCTGCAAGGCAGCCGGCTGCAATGGCGCCTGCAGTTTGCTCCGCAACCACAGCAGGCTTGGCTGCAGTTCCACGACGGCCGTCGCGTGGCGTTGCAACGTGATGGCGACTACTGGCGTGGTACTGAAGTGCTGCAGCGTGCAGGCCTGTATCGGATCCACACACTGCCGGCCATGGGCGATGCCGGCCGCGCCTATCGTCTTGACGTGATCGTTGATCGTCCGCCGCAGGTGAAAGTGATCGAGCCGACGCAGGCGCTCAATCAAGCCGCGCCGCGCCAACGCAGCTGGCAGCTGCGCTTCGAGGCGACCGACGATTTCGGCGTGAACAGCACCGCGACGCTGGATATCACCACGGCAAAAGGCAGCGGCGAAAACATCAGCTTCCTGCAGCGCCAGCTCAGCCTGAGCGGCAGCGGCCCGGCTACGGCGCGGCGCTTCGCCTATAGCGCAGACCTGGCCGCGTTAGGTCTGGAGCCGGGCGATGAAGTGGTCGCGCGACTGAGCGTGCGCGACAACCGCAGCCCGCAGCCACAGGAAGCACGCAGTGCCAGCCTGATCCTGCGCCTGCCCAGTGAACAGCAGGTGCAGGCCAGCGACCTGGAAGGCGCGATCAAGAAAGTGATGCCGGCCTATTTCCGCAGCCAGCGGCAGATCATCATCGACGCCGAAGCGCTGCTCAAACAAAGCGGCAGCCTGGACGCGGACACCTTCACCAAGCGCTCGGATGCCATCGGCGTGGACCAGCGCATCCTGCGCCTGCGCTATGGCCAGTTTCTGGGCGAGGAAGCCGAAGGTGGTGCCAAAGCCCCACCCACCGGCGACCTGCCCACCAGCGATGCACCCACGGCCGACAGCCACGCCGATCACGCCGACGATGACGGCCACGATCACGGCGGCAGCACCGCAACCGCACCGGTATTCGGCAGCGCCACCGATGTGCTGTCCGAGTACGGCCATACCCACGACCACGCCGAAGCCGCCACCCTGCTGGACCCGCAGACCCGCGCCATCCTCAAATTCGCGCTGGATCAGATGTGGCAGTCCGAAGGTCATCTGCGCCAAGGCCATCCCGATCAGGCGCTGCCATATGCCTACAAGGCACTGGCGTTCATCAAGCAGGTGCAGCAGGCCGAGCGCATCTATCTGGCGCGGGTCGGCAGCGACCTGCCGCCCATCGACATGGCCCGGCGCATGACCGGCAAGCGCGATGGCCTGGGCAATCGCGCGGTGCAGCTGGATGCGCGTCCGGCCGCTGACGCGGTCGCTGCCAACGCATGGCAGGCCCTGGCAACCGGTGATACCGCGGTGGATCTGGACGCGTTGTCGCGCTGGCTGGATGCCCATCCCAACGCCGTGCCGGATCCACTGGATGTCGTCGCCGCGATCGACACGTTGCGCCAGCAACCCGAATGCCAGCCGTGCCGGCAAACCCTGCGCGCGCAGCTCTGGCCCGCGCTGCGGCGTGCCGATGGCCCACCGGCACGGCGCAACAGCGCCGATGCCAGCGGCCGCCGTTACCTTGAAGCGCTATCGGTACCGCAGGAGCCCGGACGATGATGGAGTGGCTCCCACTGGCGCTGATCGTGCTGGCCGTGGCCTTGGCCAGCCTGCGCTTCGCGCTGCCACCGCGCCCACCTGCACTGCGCTTGACGGCCCTGCTGTTGCTGCAGCTTGCTGCCAGCGTGCTGCTGTACTTCACCCTGCAACCACCCGCACGTCCCGGCAACGCCGGCACCCTGGTGGTGGCGACGTCCGGCGCGAGTGCGGCGGAGCTGGCAGCGGTGCCAGCCGCAGCCTATGTGCGCCTGCCTGAAGCGCCCGCCTTGGCGGCTGCGACAGCGGTGCCGGATCTGGCCAGCGCGCTGCGCCAGCACCCGGGCACGCGCGAGTTGGTGGTCGTTGGACAGGGCCTGCCGGCGCGCGACCGCGATATCACGCTGCCGCCGTTGCGCTTCCTCGCAAACGCCGCGCCGCGCGGCCTGGTGGAACTGCAGGCACCGCCCCTGCTTGCACCCGGCGCTGCGTTCAACGTCCACAGCCGTGTGCAGGGCATGCCGGGTGCGCGTGTGGAGCTGCTCGACCCTGCCGGCCACCGCGTGGATATCGTCACGCCCGATGCCAGCGGACGCGTCACCCTGCATGCCAGTGCCCGTGAGCCTGGCGACGTCAGCTTCGTACTGCGCGTACTCGACATGGGTGGCAAGGTCCTGGATCAACTGCCGGTGCCGGTGCGTACGCGTGCAAGCAGCGCGCCGACGATACGTGTGCTGGCTGGCGCGCCCGGTCCCGAGCTGAAGTATCTGCAGCGCTGGGGTACCGACATCGGCGCCCGGCTGCAGACCAGCATGCTGATCGGCGGCGGACTGCAGCTGGGTGATGCACCGGCCGCAATCGATGCCGCCAGCTTGGCGCGGCTGGACCTGCTGCTACTCGATGAGCGGCGGCTTGCGTCGTTGTCCTCCGCTCAACGCGCGGCCATCACCGACGCGCTGCGCGCCGGGCTCGGTGTGCTGGTGCGCACCGGCGGCACATTGGACGGCAACGCACGGCGCGCCTTGCGCGAATGGGGGCTGGAAGTACGCGGCGGTGATCAGACCAAGCCGGTGACCTTGCGCAGCGTGACCGATGCCGAGCAGAACAAGACACCGCTCACGGTCGAGCGCTTCAACCTGGAATTCAATGGCACGGAGGTAGTGCCTTTATTGCGTGCTGCCGATGGCACGGCGATAGGCGGCTGGCGTGCGCTGGGTTTGGGCCGGGTTGGCGTACTGCCGGTCACCGACAGTTATGCACTGGTGCTGGCCGGCCATGCCGATGCACACGCCGAACTGTGGAATGCCGCACTGGCAAGCGTGGCGCGGCCACTTGCGAATGCGCCAACGCTGCAGTTGCCGGCATGGGCGTGGAGCAGCGAGCGCATCGGTCTGTGTGGTTTGGCTGCCCCCGTGCAGATGCTTGCTGATGACGGCAGCCGCACCGCGTTGCTGCCCGACCCTTCTGCAGACAATTGCGTTGCCGCATGGCCGCAGAAGGCCGGCTGGCAGCGTATTGAAGCGGGTGACCAGCACGACAGCATCCTGCTGCTGGATCCTGCCAAGGCAGTTGCACTGCATGCACAGCAGATGCGTGATGCGACGTTTGCAATGCGCGGTAGTGCAGCAGCTTCAACGCCACTGCCGGTTCCGGTCCCGCGTTGGCCTTGGCTGCTGGGCTTCGTATTGGTTGCGGCCTTGCTTTGGTGGTTGGAGCGCAGGCGGCCGGCTGGATTGGCAACGCAAGGCTGAAGTCGCGTCGACAGTGCGTGGAGCTCCTGCAACAACGGCATCAACGCCGTTCCTCCGCATGGCGGCCATCTCGCCATACATACGAGCTCACAATCACCCTCCACTTACTCGCATAGCGGACAGGGGGGTGTGAGAGCTGCCTTCAAGACGCCGGATCCGCCCAAGCTGCATGCAGGCAAGCCCGCAACTCCTTGAACCCCATCACTGATTCACCGTCGCCTTCACCCGCGCGCCGCCGCACTGGGGTAGAACCGCAGGCGCAGGGGGTTCCACGCTTGGGGGTCCTACCGATGATGCACCGTCATACCGCCGTGCTGCTGTCTGCCGTCATCACCAGTGCCGTACTTGTTCCCGCTTACGCTCAAACCACCATCAAGGCACCTGTCGCCGACAGCGAGCAGGTGCTGGACATGCAACTGAAGATGGAAGAAGCACGCATGCTGCCGTTGCGGGCAATGTATGTGCGCTACTTCCAGCAAGCCTATCGTCGCTATCCAGGCATTCCGCGCGGCACGCTGGAATCGCTGGCCTTTGTGCAAAGCCGCTGGTCACCGTTGCAACCGGACGCGCACGACCAGAACGATGCGCACCTGCGCATGCCACCGTCCTGGGGCGTGATGGGCCTGTATGCCGGCGGCGGTTTCGAAGACCAGGTAGGCGAAGCCGCCAGGCTGTTGGGGGTGCCTGCTGTCGCGGTACGCACCGATGCAGCCACCAACATCCTCGCCGCTGCAGCATTGCTGGATGCGCAGATCCGCAAGGATCACCCCAATGCCGGCAGCAACGGGGCACCGACACCGGAAGCCATCCGTCCAGCGCTGATGCGCTATGCCGGCTATGCGCCCACCAGTGCGGCGGTGGGCGCGAGAAGCGCGGTCGATGACTATGCGCGCACCAGCTTTGCCTACGACGTGCTGCTGGCGCAGGACCGTGGCGTCAATGATCGCGGCATCGTGGTACCCGAGCGCGCGATCGCCTGGGAACAGGCCTTCGACGCACCGCAGCTGGTGACATTGCGGGCACCGATGGTACGCCTGGACATCAGCGCGGACCGGGTTGAAACCGACGCCTTCCGGATTGACCCCATCAGCGAAACCCTGCAACCACGCAGTACCACTGCCGCAGCCAGTGCGGCCAGCCCTGCGCTGGATGCCGGCATCCAGAGCACCGACTATGGCCCGGCGATCTGGAGCGCGGCGTCGACATCCAACTACTCCAGCTCACGTTCTGCAGCGGTAAGCGCGGTCACCATCCACACCACACAGGGCAGTTATGCCGGCACCATCTCCTGGTTCAAGAACGCATCGGCGCAGGTCAGTGCGCACTATGTGATCCGTTCCTCCGACGGCCAGGTAACGCAGATGGTGCGCAACGCCGACACCGCCTGGCATGTTGGCAGCCAGAACAGCTATACCCTGGGCATCGAGCATGAGGGCTACGTCGACAACAGCTCCTGGTACACCAATGCGATGTACGACGCCTCGGCCGCACTGGTACGCCACTTCTGCGCCAGCTACAGCGCGATCAGCTGTGCCAGCGCATACAGCGGTGCATCCAGCAGCGGCATCAATGTGTTGGCCACCAGCGTCAAGATCAAAGGCCATCAGCACTACAGCGGCCAGACCCACACCGACCCGGGCATCAACTGGAACTGGTCCAAGTACTACGGGCTGCTGAACCCCGGCAGCGGTGGCGGTACCGGCACGATCACGTATCTGGACCGTTTTGAAAGCAACGTTGGCCACTTCGATACCAACCCGAGCTACTCGGGCAGCACCATCGGCATCAGTACCGCATCCACCGCCACACGCGATTGCACAACGCAGAAGAACGGCAGCTGTTCGCTGCGGGTGCTGCTCAAGGACAACACCGCTAGCAGCGCCGACTGGGCCGTGCGTTTGTTGTCGGGCAGCGGTGCGCCGGCCAGCAATACCGCGTTGACCCGCGCCAATGGTGTGGTCGGTTTCTGGGTATGGAGTGGTGGCAGCGGAACCAGCGTCGGGCTCGGCATCGATGACAGCGACGGCACCGAGCGTTCGACCAGCAAGGCCATTGCGGCCGATACCTGGACCTATGTGTCGTGGTCGTTGAGTGACGCGGCGCAGTGGAATGCGTGGGTGGATGGCAATGGCACGATCACCGGCAGCAGCGTGAAGTTGGATGCGATCTGGCTGTATCACGCCAATACCGCGTTTGACCTCAATGTGTATATCGATGATGTGCAGATAAAGAACTAAGCGGGCTGGTTTAGGTAGGTGCGGTGTGCCGGGGGTTCTGTGCATGGAGCCCCGGGTGCGCTGCGCTTACCCGGGCTACGGATAGATTGCTTTTTTCTTTGCCTTTGGCTTTGGCTTTGGCTTTGGCTTTGGCTTTGGCTTTGGCTTTGGCTTTGGCTTTGGCTTTGGCTTTGGCTTTGGCTTTGGTTTTGGCTTTGGCTTTGGCTTTGGCTTTGGCTTTGGCT
>NZ_LDJJ01000022.1 GCF_001431465.1 Stenotrophomonas terrae
TTTCCTTTGCCTTTGCCTTTGCCTTTGCCCTTGCCTCTGCCCTTGCCTTTGCCCTTGCCTTTGCCTTTGCCTCTGCCTTTGCCTTTGCCTTTGCCTCTGCCTTTGCCTTTGCCTTTGCCTCTGCCTTTGCCTCTGCCTTTGCCTTTGCCTTTGCCTTTGCCTTTGCCTTTGCCTTTGGCTTTGGCTTTGGCTTTGGCTTTGGCTTTGGCTTTGGCTTTGGCTTTGGCTTTGGCTTTGGCTTTGGCTTTGGCTTTGGCTTTTTTCCCTTCTCCCGCTTGCGGGAGAAGGTGCCCCGCAGGGGCGGATGAGGGGGAGCTTTGGATTTTGCGGTAAAGCTCCTGCCGAGCATGGCTCGGCACTACAGGTAGTGCTTGGCTTTGGCTTGATTCCTTCTCCCGCTTGCGGGAGAAGGTGCCCCGCAGGGGCGGATGAGGGGGAGCTTTGGCTTTGCGGTAAAGCCCCTGCCGAGCAGCGCTCGGCACTACAGATGATGCTTGGCCCTGCCTCGGTTCCCTCTCCCGTAAACAGGAGAGGGGCTAAAGCCTATTCCCCGCGCTGCTTGGGCGTGCTCAGATGGTTCGCCTGCAACAAGGCGTTGAGCAGCAAACGCTCCGTGCCATACCAATATTTGCGGTGCGCCGGGTCATCGGCAAACAACACCACGTTGCCGCTACCGGTCGGCACCACCTGCAGATAGCTCGACCCTGCAACACGCGCACGGTTGGCATCGGACAGATAGCCATTCACCACCGGCTCGCGATCAATGTTCACCACGTTGAGGAAGGCATTCTTCGCTGGTTCCAACACCTGCCCGCCTTCCTTGTTGACCCAGATGCGGCGCTGCTGCACACCAAAGCCCAGCGGATGGGTCGGATCAATATCAGCGCTGAGGATGTTGCCGCTGACACGGCCCAGTGCAAACACGTCACGCACCGTACCGAAATCCAAACGCTCAGCATCGTCCTTCTTGTCACCCTCACGCAGCTTGGCCTCGGCCAGTCCCTTGTCGATGGCCCAGCGCGCGCCACTGCCATAGACCACCAGGGAACCGCCAGCGCCAATCCAGCGCTTGAGCGCCGCCACCCCGGCATCGCTGACCGTAGTGTAGGTGCCACCGGACAGCACGATCGAGGTGTAACTCGACAGATCGACACTGCCCAGCTGCGCCGGATCGATCTTGCTCGACGGCAGGCCGAGCGCGGTATCCAGCGCAAACCAGGTTGAACCGATCTCGGTGGCGGATACGCCCTCGCCCATCACCAGCGCGACGCTCGGCTTGCGCAATACACGCACACTGTCGCTACCCAGATCGATGCCGCTGGCAGCGCGGCCGCTGGTCAGCGCATGCACTGTGATACCCGCCACCTGCGCAGCGGCCAACACCTTGGCCTGCAGCGCCTCGCCATCCAGGCGCTGTCCCGCCACCGGAATCACCACCGCACCTTGCCCGAACGCAACATCGCCGGTGGCGGTAGCAGCGGTGAACGGCTGGTGTGCAGTGCGTACGCGTACCTCGTCACCCAGCAATGCCCCCAACAAACGGTAGCTGCCAAAATCACGTGCATCGGCGACATAGGCAAAACCCGCCCGGCCGCCACTGATGCCGCCCTGCACCGCGGGCACCGTACTCACCTGCGCACCACCCGGCAATGCGCCGCGGCTTCCCGCGTAACGCAGGCCATACGCCGGCGCCACCGCATATGAAGTGCCGCTGTAGAACACATCACCCTTCACCGCCGGGGTGAACTCGAAGATGGCATGGGCCAGGCGAAACTGCGGCTGCCGCGCCGGCACTACATAGGCGGAGCCGGCCACGAAGCGCTTGCCATCGACCTCGACATCCCGGGCCAGTGCATGCACCTCGATACGATGCTGCAACAGCACCGCCAATAGCTTGTTGGTCAGCGTGGCATCTGCCGCATCGCCGAACACCCAGTCGTGCACCGGATAGGCTGCCGCCTGTTTCAACGCGCTGCGGAAGAACTCTTTCTGCAGGGCAAACAGACGATCCCTGTCCTCCACCACACCACGAACGCTGGCAAGGCCGGTAGCCACCTGGTTGCGGATGGTGAAGTTGAAATGCAGCGGGCCATTGACCGACTCCTGCACCAGGCCGCGCGAACTGGCCTGCTCAACGGTCACCCCCACCGCGCCATGGAAATCCGGGTAGGTCGAGCCGTAGATCGGCGAGAAATTGTCGAAGTTCTCGCCGGTGTAATACAACGAACCCAGCGCATCCAGCGCCTGCGCGTGGAAGTGCGCCAGCCACTTGTTGGCCTCATAGGAGGACTTGGGCAGCAAGGGGCTTTCCATGCTCTTCGGCGAGGGCTCGAAGTAATACGTGCTGTCCTTGCCCATCTCGTGGAAATCGATCTGGATGTTCGGATACCAGCGATGGAAAGCGGCAACCTTGGGCCAGCTGTCGGTCTGCGACAAGGCCAGCCAATCGCGGTTGAGATCGGTGAAGTAATGGTTGACGCGGCCGCTGGGGAAAGGCTCCACGTGCTCCTTGTCTGCCGGGTCAGCCGACGGCGGTTGCGAGCCCCAGGCGTTGTGCCAGTTTGCTGCGCGGTCGCGGCCATCCGGGTTCTGCGCCGGATCAATCACCACCACGGCATGATCCAGCCAGCGCGCGGTTTCCGCATCCTGGTTGGCGGCCAGATAGTAGGCGGTAAGCATTGCCGCCTCACCGCTGGAGGTTTCGTTGCCGTGCACGCTGTAACCCAGCCAGGCCACTGCCGGTGCGTCGGCACCCGGCAGCGGCTGCGCAGGATCGATCAATGCCTGCCGCTGCGCGGCGATCTCGGCGCTGCGCGCGTGGTTGCGCGGCGAGGTGATTGTCACCAACAGCAGCGGCCGCTGCTCATAACTCTGGCCGATCACCTCGACCTTGACCTTGTCCGAAACCCGCGCCAGTTCATTGAAATACGCAACCAGTTGGTCGTGACGCGTGTAGTGGCTGCCGATCTCGTAGCCAAGGAATTGCTGCGGCGATGGCACCTTCGCGTCGAACTGCTGCGCGACGGGGAAGTAGTAGCTGTTCTGGGCGTAGGCCGGTGACAGGCTGATGAGTGTTGCCAGCAACAGCACTGGCAGCAGGCGTGAAAGGCGGAACGACATGGGTGTTGCACTCCCCTATTGCATGAACGTTGTAGCGAAATTTCGAAAATAAAGCGAAACCTGTAGTGCCGAGCCATGCTCGGCAGAAGCCTTACCGGTAGAGCCCCAGCCGAGCATGGCTCGGCTCTACAATGCGGCCCTCACCCCAACCCCTCTCCCGCGAGCGGGAGAGGGGCTAGATCAACCTGGACTGCTGCACCTGTAGTGCCGAGCCATGCTCGGCAAAGGCCTTCCCGACGTAGTGCCGAGCCATGCTCGGCAAGCGCCTTACCGGTAAAGCCTCAGCCGAGCATGGCTCGGCTCTACAGAGCTGCCCCATCCTCCCGAAGGGAGAGGGGCTTCAAATCAGAAGCGGTAATCAAAGCCCAGCGTGTAATAGCGGCCACGCAGGTCGTATTGGCTGAAGTCGTAAGGCGCGCGCACGCCCGGGAAGGTGGCGTCGTACGGCGGCTGCCGGTCTCCAATGTTCTGCACCTTGGCGTACACGGTCAGCTTGTCGATGCCGGTGTAGCCCAGGTAGAGATCGAACTGGCTGTAGCTAGCCACCTGCTTCTGCACCGCCTTGGCAGCAGCACTGCCTTGCTGGTCATAGCTGCTGGTGTAATACCAGGTCAGTGCGGTGCGCCAATCACCCAGCGCCCAATCCAGCGTGGTGGTCGCCTTGGTATCGGGCAGCGAGGGACCGAGGTTGGAGCCGGCGTAATCCACCAGCGGGCCACCGATCACCTGCGGGCGCTTGTAGTCGATCACGTAGGTCAACGCCGAGGACAGACCGAAATCACCGGCTGCCGCCGTCTGCCAGCGCTGGCGCAGCTCCACATCGATACCCGACGTCTCCAGCTCGCTCAGGTTCTGGTAACGGTTGTAGACCGCCAACAGCTTGCCGCGCGAATCCCGCAGCACATTGGCTGGGTTGTTCTCCTCCACCAGCGTGGTGGTATTGCCGCTGCCGATCAGGTTGTCCAGCTTGATGCGGTAGTAGTCCACGCTGAGGTTGGTGTTCTGCCACGGCGACAGCACGAAGCCGGCGTTGTAGCTTCGGGTGCGCTCCGGGTCGAGGGCGGTGTTGCCTACGGTGAAGAAGGTCGGGTTCTGGCGCGAACCAGCCACGTCCGGATCGTGCGGATCCACCACCGAGCCGTAGGCGATGCTGGTCGATGCCGAGTTCTCCGACAGCGACGGTGCACGGAAACCCCGCGACGCCGCAGCGCGCACCAGCAACCAATCCAGCGGCTGCCAACGCAGGCCGAGCTTGGGCGAGAAGGCATTGCCGAAATCACTGTAATGATCAGCGCGCGCAGCCACCTGCAACTCCAGCGTGCTGTGCAGCGGTACGCTTACTTCCGCGTAGGCAGCACTGACCTGGCGCTGGCCGTGCACTTCGGCAATGGCCGGGCGCACCTGCAGGCCGGCATCGATCTGCCAGGGATTGTCGGAGTCGAGCTTTTCCTGCCGCCATTCGGCACCGGCGGCAAAGCCAATGGTGCCTGCCCAGGTTTCGCCCAGGCTGCCGGACACCTTGGCGTCTACGCCCTTGAGCACCGAATCAGCTGGACGCAACGTGCTCAGGCCGATGGCTGCCAGCACCGCAGGATCGGTGGCCGACGGGTTGAGCAGGTTGTAGCTGCCCATGGCCAAGGCGTCATACAGCGACCAGCGGTTGGCAAAGCCACCGGAGACGGTTTCGCGCTGCTTGCTGGCGGCCTGGAACGCACCCAGTTCCCAATCCCACTTCTCGCTCTGACCGCGCAGGCCAAGCACGCCGCGATAGGAGCGCGAACGGTTGGTCTTGATGGTGCCGCCCAGGTTGAAGAAGGTGTACTCGATCGGTACATCCACCCCATACGGGTTGTACGGATTGGAGGCCGGCAGGGTCGAACGCACCGGCTCGGCCAGGCCGGTATCGGCGTTGAGCGCGAAGCGGCCGCTTTCCAGGGTGAAGAACGGACTGGAACCGAACCAGGACACGCCCTTGATGTCGCTGTAGATCACATCGGCGAACGCTTCCACCGAGTCGTTGATGCGCAGCGTGCCATTGACGTAGGCCTGCCAGCGCTTGGTCGAAGGCATCAGCGTGGTGTACGGCGCCTGGTTGAAAGCGCAGGTGTCGCCGGCCAGGCCATCGATCGGCGCACTGGCGGTGAGCACCGTGCCTTCCGGGCAGTTGCCGGCGGCATCGAGCATCGGTACCGACTTGCCGCTGATCAGGTAGCGCGCGCCCTTGGCCGACCAACCGTTCCAGCGGCCGCCCGCCTTGTCGGTGTAGATGCCCGAACGGGTCAGCTCGCGCTGATCCTGATCCAATCGGTCGCGGTTATAACCTTCCAGCGACACCAGGATGTTGTAGCCATCGTTCTGCAGATCACCGATGCCACCAACGAACTTGAGGTTCTGCTGGTCCAGGCCGCCGGCATCGGAGGTACCGCCGCTGACACCGACTTCGGCGCCTTCGAAATTCTGCCGGGTGATGATGTTGACCACGCCGGCAACCGCGTCCGAGCCATACACGGCCGAGGCACCATCCTTGAGCACTTCAATGCGTTCAACGGCGACCAGCGGCAGCGCGTTGAGATCAACGAACGTATCGGACAGGCCGCCAGCCGGGAAACCGTAGTTGGCCAGGCGACGGCCGTTGAGCAGCACCAAGGTGTTCTTCTGCGACAAGCCGCGCAGGCCGATGCCGGCCGAACCGGAAGCCCAGCCGCTGTTGCTGGTTTCGTTGCTGGCATTGCCGGTATTGGCGGAGATCGAACGCAGCAGGTCAGCCACACTGGCCTTGCCGGTCTGCTCCAGCTGCTGGCGCTCAATCACCTGCACCGGGTTGGCGGTTTCGGTATCGGTGCGCTTGATGTTGGAACCGGTGACACGCACCGCATCGAGGGTCTTGCTGCCATCGGCAGCCGTTTCAGCCAGGGCGAGGGAGGGAGCAGCGACAGCGGCGGCCACCGCGAAGGCGAGCAGGGAACGTGTAGGCATGGAATCCGGAGGAGGTGAATGACAACCCGCTCAGTACCTCATGACATGCAAATGTCCGGCCAATCACTTTGTTGCATTCGCACATAACCAACTGTTACATCGCTCTATCTTGATGGATATGAAAATCTGACTGGCATCACGGGTGGATACGCGCAGCGTCGGCGCCGCTCTACAATTGCGCCCATGGATATTTTCAAGGTTTTCACCCTGGAGGCCGCGCACCGGCTGCCCAACGTCCCGGTCGGCCACAAATGCTCGCGCCTGCACGGCCACTCGTTCCGCGTCGAGCTGCGGGTCAGCGGCGAGCCCGGCCCGGAGACTGGCTGGATCATGGATTTCAGCGAGCTCAAGGCGGCCTTCCAACCCCTGTACGACCAGCTCGACCACAACTACCTCAACGACATCCCCGGCCTGGAAAACCCCACCAGCGAACGCCTGGCGATGTGGATCTGGGAAAAACTGAAGCCGGCGCTGCCGCTGCTCAGCGAAGTAGTGGTGCACGAGACCTGCACTTCCGGCTGCAGCTACAAGGGCGACAAAGCCGCCTGATGGGAGCGGTAGTGCAGAGCCATGCTCGGCAAGAGCCTTACCGAAGCATTGCGGGTCTGTAGGAGCGGCGTAAGCCGCGAAGCTGGCAATACTTGAAAGGCCACAAAGCCAACCCCTCCCCAGCCCTCCCCTTGCCTGCGGCAAAGGGAGGGAGCGGTAGTGCCGAGCCATGCTCGGCAGAGGCTTTACCGGTAAGGCTCCAGCCGAGCATGGCTCGGCACTACAGGATCGGCTTTATCGGTAAGGCTCCAGCCGAGCATGGCTCGGCACTACAGGATCGGCTTTATCGGTAAGGCTCCAGCCGAGCATGGCTCGGCTCTACAGGATCGGCTTTATCGGTAAGGCTCCAGCCGAGCATGGCTCGGCTCTACAGGATTGGCTTTACCGGTAACGCCCCAGCCGAGCATGGCTCGGCTCTACAGAGAAGCGGGATACTGAACCATTCACTATTGAATGTTGCACTGCGCAAAATCCACGCTATGCTGCATCGCAACACGTCCAGCTGGATTGCACCGATGTCCGCTCAGTTCAACGACTTCAGCAGCTATACCCAGCAGTTCGCCGCTGCCGCCAACCGCGCCAACCGGCTCGCGCTGGAAAACGCTGAAAGCGTGTTTGGGGTGCAGCTGCGTGCGTTCGAGCGCAACAGCAGCGCGGCAGCCGGCTTCTTCGGCGAGCTGTCCCAGGCCGGTGCGCAGGCCGATCTGCAGGCGCTGCTGCCCAAGGGCATGCAGCTGGCGCGCGACAGCATTGAACGGCTGGCCAGCGCCAACCAGGAAGTGTTCGGGCTCAGCCTGAAAACCAGCGAGGCATTGGGCGCACTGGTGCGCCAGCCCTTTGCCGCCAAGCCCGCCAAGGCCGAACGCAAGACCCGCTGATACCCCTACAACAGCATTTGCGCGGTCCCTCCCCCGCGCAATCCCGGACCCGGTAGCTCCCTCCCGCTGCCGGGTCTTTTTTTGCCTGCGATCCAGCATTCCATCGGCGATGGCTGCGTTTGCCGGCAGTGGCTGGCAGAATCGCGGGTCACGCAGCGGCTAGACTCCCACGATGTTCAGTACCGACACGCTTACCGGCAGCAAGCCGGAACAGTACGCCCAGCTGCTGGCCCAGGCCCGCGCACTGGTTTACGGCGAGACCGACCGCATCGCCAATGCCGCCAACCTGTCGGCATTGATCTACCACGCACTGCCGCAGCTCAACTGGGCTGGGTTCTACTTCTACGACGGCAAGGAACTGGTGGTCGGCCCATTCCAGGGCCTGCCTGCCTGCGTGCGCATCCCGCTGTCCAAGGGCGTGTGCGGCGCTGCCGCCAGCAGCCGCCAGACCCAGCGCATCGAGGATGTGGATGCCTTCCCTGGGCATATCGCCTGCGACTCGGCCTCGCGTTCTGAACTGGTGGTGCCGCTGGTGCACAACGGCGAACTGATCGGCGTGCTGGATATCGACAGCCCGGTGATCGCACGCTTCGACGCCGATGATCAGCTGGGCCTGGAAGCCATCGCCCAGGTATTTGTCGAGGCGCTGCAATGAGCGCACCCAAGCTGCGCAATATCGGCCCCAAGAGTGCAGCCTGGCTGCGTCAGGTCGGTCTGCGCAGCGAGCAGGATTTGAGCGCGATCGGCCCGGTCGCGGCATTCATGAAGGTTCGCCGCGCCGGCTTCAAGCCCAGCCTCAACCTGCTGTATTCGCTGGAAGGTGCACTGCTCGGCTGCCACTGGCAGGAAATACCTGAAGCCCGCCGCCAGCAACTGGTCGCCGAGTACGAAATCGCCGTTGCCGGATTGCCAACCGCACGCGCCGGACAACTGGCCGGCCCGGTGCACGAAACGCATATGCAGCCTGATGCCGACGAAGAAGAGACCAGCGAGATTCGCTTCGAGGAGTGAGGCCCCACAGGCTGTTGTGGGAGCGGCGTAAGCCGCGAAGCTGGCCATCCATCAGATCGCACAGTAGTTGTCGCTGGTGGTTCACCATGCGTGGCGCCGGTAGCAACTGTGGCTTCGCGGCTGACGCCGCTCCCACAACTACCGGGCGTTCTTTTGTAGGAGCGGCGTCAGCCGCGAAACTGGCTATCTATCAGATCGCACAGTAACTACCACTGGTGGTTCACCTTACGCGGCGCCGGCGGCAACTGTGGCTTCGCGGCTTACGCCGCTCCCACAACATCCGCTGCTATCACCAGGGCCAGCAGCAACAATGTTTCAGTGACCTCGACGCTGGCGCCCAGGCCGTCGCCGGAGATGCCGCCGAGCTTGCGCTTCCACCACAGCGCCACCAATGGCACAAGCAACAGCGCCAGCAGCAACGGCCAGGCGACAAACACGCTGATCGCCGCCAGCAGCAGCGCCCACAGCCACATCACCGCGGGCCGCAACTGCCAGGAAAAGCGCTCGCCCAGGCCATCGCCATGCAGCGACGGTATCCGCTGGCTCCACCACAAGGTGCCCCAGCGCGCCCAGGCCGGCACCAGCACGATGCCGAACCACAATGGGCTTACCGCCAGCTCGGTCAGCAGCACGAACTTGAGCAGCAGCTGCATGATCAGCGTGACCACGCCGAACACGCCCATATGCGGGTCCTTGAGCACTTCCAGGAAGCGCTGCGGGTTGCGATGCGCCGCACCGAAGGCATCGGCCACATCACCCAGCCCATCCAGGTGCAGGGCGCCGGTCACCCATACCCACATCAGCAGGGTCAAGGCGCCGGCCAACCATGGCCGCTCAGCCAAGCCATACAGCGGCAGCGCCAGCAATACGCCGATGATGGCGCCGACCAAGGGGTAGTACACCGCCGACCTGCTCAGATCCTGCTGACGGAAGTCGCGCACCTGCGGCGTAGGCAGCCGGGTCAGGAACTGGATGGCAAGGATCAGGCGGCGCACGCTCATGGCTGTCGCAACTCCAGCAGTTCGCCCCAAAGCAGGCCGTCTTCGCCACGCTCCACGCGCAGCCGCACGCGCGTGCCGTAATCAATGCGCATCGCCCATAACGACGACAGCGCCATGCCACAAACGCGCGACACCACCAGCCGCAGCACGCCGGCGTGGCTGACCACCAATACCGGCTGGCCGTCGCCGTCATCTTCGTCCACCAGGCGGTGCAGTTGTTCTTCCACGCGTGCCTGGAACTGCTGCCAGGATTCGCCATTGGGCGGCACCACGTCATGTGGCTCGCTGTAGAAACCGGCCAACTGCTCAGCGGGAAGCTCATCGAAATGCAGGCCGTCCCAATCGCCGAAATCGAGCTCGGCCCAATCCGGATGGATCTCGCAGAACTGATTGCCGCCGGCCACCAGCGCATGCGCGGTATCCAGCGCGCGCCGGCGCGGCGAGCTGATCACCCGGCTCCAGCCGATACCGGCATGGCAGCGGTACAAGGCATCCATCGCACCGTCGACCAAGGGCGGATCGGTACGCCCGTCCAGGTGGCCGGCGCGCCCGGTGGACGCATGCCGCAGCAGATCAAGAATCATGCGCTGCCACCGCGATCGGCCACGGCCGCTTCGGCAAACGTCGCCATGCGGTTGTGCAGGGCGCAGGCCATGCGCACCAGCGGCAAGGCCAGCGCCGCGCCGGAACCTTCGCCCAGCCGCAGGTCCAATGCCAGCAGCGGCTGTGCCTGCAGCGCCTCAAGCAGGCGGATATGGCCGCGCTCGGCCGATTGATGCGAGAACAGCAGCCACGGCCGCAGGCCCGGGTTGATGCGAACCGCCGCCAATGCTGCGGCAGAGACGATGAAGCCATCCACCAGCACCGGAATCCGGCGCTGCGCGGCGGCAATCATCGCCGCACTGATCGCGGCAATTTCCAGACCACCGACGCGCTGCAGTGCCTCCAGGCCCGGCGATTGCGCGGCAGTGATCGCCTCGCCATGCAAGCCCAGCGCGCGGGCGATCAGGTTCTTCTTCTGCACCATGCGCACTGCATCCAGGCCGGTACCAGCGCCGACCAGTTCGTCCAGTGGCAAGGGCCCGAGGGCGGCGGCCAAGGCACTGGCAGCGGTGGTATTGCCGATGCCCATCTCGCCGAACACCAGCAGATCGGCACCGTCGCCACAGGCGGTTTCCACTGCGCGGCGGCCAGCGTCGAATGCTGCGTCCAGGTCGGCCGCGGACATCGCCGGGCCGGCACTGAAATCATCCGTGCCATGACGCGTCTTGGCACTGACCACACCGGCAATGGCCGTGGTGGCGCGGCTGCCCACATCCCATACGTGCAATGGCAGGCCCAGCTCACGCGCCAGCACGGCGATGGCAGCGCCGCCGCCGGCAAAGTTGTGCAGCATCTGCACCGTCACTTCCGCCGGATACGCCGATACGCCCTGCGCGGTAACGCCATGATCACCGGCGAACACCACCACCGGCACTCGTTGCGCCACCGGCTGATCCACGCCTTGCAGCGCGGCCAACTCAACGGCCAATGTCTCCAAACGGCCCAAGGCGCCTTCCGGCTTGGTCAGCTGGCGCTGGCGGACCAGGGCGCGCTGCCGGTATTCCTGCGAAGGCTGCCCGCAGGCCTGCCCGTACCATGTTTCTGTCACGACACTTCCGATACTGCGTTTGCAGCCCGCATTCTAGCCATTCGCCATGCATTACCGCCCATTGGTGTTGCCGGTTGGGGCAACAGGCACGCATGGAACGTAGCCCGGGTAAGCGTGAGCGCACCCGGGGAAATCGGCATCGAGCGTTGCTGCAAGCTGCGGCACCTTGCACTTCCCGGGTGCGCTGCGCTTACCCGGGCTACGTTGGCTCATGGAGGCTTGATGCCACAACGGCATGAACGCCCCATTCCGGCAGCGCTGGCGGCAATGGCATAGAATGCGCGCACTTTCGGGTGACCGTCCGGCATTGCTGGCCGGTTGAAACGGGAAGCCGGTGCCGCGCACTGCTGGGTCTCCAGCATGTCGCCATTCCGGCGCTGCCCCCGCAACGGTAAGCAGGACAAGTCCAGACATGGCGCCACTGTGCACGGCACGGGAAGGCGTCTGGACGGAAGCAGCCAGGCTGCTTCGCCTGCGAGTCCGGAGACCGGCCCGAAAGCCGACTGGTTGCGATGCGGAGGGCATGGCGGCGGCTGTAGCGCCGTGTGCGCCGCCTCCGTCTTCTCCCTCCTCTGGCAGCCTTCCCCATACGCCTGCGCGGGAGCGTGCAGGCCCAGGAGCTTCCATGAAACTGTCTTACCACACCCTTTCGCTCGCCCTTGCCCTGGCATTGCCGGGCGTTGCCGCCGCGCAGAACGCACCGACCGAGCTGGACGACGTCACCGTCACCGCCACCCGCACCCCGATCTCCATCGAGAACAGCGTGGTGCCGGTGCAGGTCATCGACCGTGCCCAGATCGACCACAGCCAGGCCAACTCGCTGCAGGAACTGCTGCGCGGCCGCGCTGGCCTGGATTTCGCCAACCAGGGCGGTACCGGCAAGATCACCTCGCTGTTCCTGCGTGGCAGCAACTCCAACCAGGTGCTGGTGCTGGTGGACGGCGTGCGCGTGGCCTCGGCCACCAGCGGCATGGCCGCACTGCAGGACCTGCCGGTTGACCAGATCGAGCGCGTGGAAATCGTGCGCGGCCCGCGTTCGAGCCTGTACGGCTCCGAGGCCATTGGCGGCGTGATCCAGATCTTCACCCGCACCGCTGGCCAGGGCCTGCAGCAGAACCTGGCCATCACCGCCGGCAGCAACAACCTGCGCCAGGTCAGCGCTGGCTTCAGCAACCGCGGTGAGCGCGGCTGGATCTCGGCCCAGGGCGGCTACCAGAAGACCGACGGCATCAACGCCTGCCGCGGCACCGCCGCTGGCTGGGGCGCAGGTTGCTTCGCCGATGAGCCGGACCGCGATGGCTACCGCAACACCTCCATCAACGTGCGCGGCGGCTATGCGCTGACCGATACGCTGAGCCTGGAAGGCCACGTGCTCAATGCCGACAGCTTCAACGAATACGATGGCAGCATCTTCGGCGGCAACGAAGCCGACAACCGCCAGCAGGTCTACGGTGCCAAGCTCGCCTGGACCGCATCGGATGCCTTCCGCCTGACTGCCCAGGTGGGCCGCAACCGCGACGAAGCCGACAACTACTTCGCCGACGCGGCTGTCGGCACCCGCAGCTTTGCCAGCGCCTTCGACACCCGTCGCGACACCGCCAGCGTGCAGGGCGACTTCATCTTTGCCGAAGGCCAGCAGATCACCGCCGGCGCCGATTGGCAGAACGACAAGGTCACCAGCTCCACCGCCTTCGACATCGACCAGCGCGACAACCTGGGCGTGTTTGCCGAGTACCAGGGCCAGTTCGGCGCGCATACGCTGCAGGCCAGCGTGCGCAATGACGACAACGAGCAGTTCGGCAACCACACCACCGGCAGCCTGGGTTATGGCTTTGTCTTCGGCAATGGCCTGCGCCTGACCGCCAGCGCCGGCACCGGCTTCAAGGCGCCGACCTTCAACGACCTGTACTACCCGGGCTTCAGCAACCCGAACCTGAAGCCGGAAGAATCCAAGAGCCTGAACCTGGGTATCGCGCAGTACGCCGACAACTGGAACTGGACCTTCAACGCCTACGAAACCCGCGTTGACCAGCTGATCGGCTACGACAGCAACTTCGACCTGGTCAACGTCGCCGAAGCGCGCATCCGTGGCGCCGAGCTGACCGGCTTTGTTTCGCTGGCCGGTTTCGACATCAACGCCCAGGCCAGCTTCACCGACCCGCGCGACCACACCTCCGGTGCCGCCAGCTACGACAACCTGCTGGCCCGCCGCGCACGCACCAGCGGCCGCATCGACGTGGACAAGAGCTTCGGCCCGCTGCGTCTTGGCGTCACCGCTGCTGGCAGCGGCCACCGCTTCGACAACGCCGCCAACACCGTTCGCCTGGCCGGCTACGGCACCATGGACGTGCGCGTGGAATACGCCATCAACGATGCCTGGAGCCTGCAGGCCAAGGCCGCCAACGTGTTCGACCGCGACTACGAAACCGTTGCCTGGTACAACCAGCCCGGCCGCGAGTACCAGCTGACCCTGCGTTACAACAGCAAGGCCAACTGAGCCGGCAAGGCGGCGTCCACCACGCCGCCTCCGCCACGCTGAAAAGAACTGGGCCGACGGTCATCCCGTCGGCCAAGTGCGTTTGCAAAGGCTGATACACGTTCCAGCGTCACGCCTGCACCCAGATTGAAGCTACGGCCCAGCGCGTCGTATGACGCCGTGAAGTACATGCGGCGCACTTCCACGAACCACAAGCGCAGACGCCGCGCTAGCCGGGACGCGCTGGCTGCATGCAGCAGCCAGCGCCATCAACAGCCAGCGTATTTCACCGCACTCAACGCGACAGCGACAGCAGCGCCGGCGCGATTGCCGCCCCCAGGGTCTGGCCGTGACTGAGTCCCGGCAAACCCTGCTTTTCAACATCCAGCCCCTGCATCTCACGCAATGCGGCATCCAGGCGTACAGCGGCCTGCGCGTTGCCTGCAGCACGTGCCGCATGGTCGGTACGGCGCTGCGCCGGCTTGCCAGCGGCAGGCCTGCCCTGGATCAGCAACAGCTTGGCCGGCGCCGCCAACGGAACGGCGTGATGTTCGAGCTCATCGACGATGAAACCGTCTGCCCACCACAGCGAAGGATCCACTGCGACATAGTCACTGAACGCAGCGGGCCGCCGCGCCAACGCGTGCAACACAAAGAGCCCGCCATAGGAGTGGCCCCACAACATCTGCCGCGCAGGGTCGAGGTTCGCCTTTGCGGCCACGGCAGGCTTGATCCGGCTTTCGATCAGATCGAGGAAGGCGTCGGCACCGCCACTGCGCCGCTGCACGTTCATTACGTCGAACTCCTCGGCCTTACCCGGCGTTCGCCGCGGGGTGTAGTCGAAGCTGCGCGCCGCACCATCGATGCGCAGATCATTGTCGTGGGCAATCAGCGCCAGCACCGTTGGCCGCGGCTGCGCCGCCAGCTGCTGCAACAAGGGCGCGTCCAGTTCCATCAGCGCCGCATTGCCATCAAGCAGATAGGCGACCGGATAGCCCTCCGCAGGAGCTGCCGCGCGCGGCAGCGCCAGATGCACACGGTAGTGGCGCTGACCATCGGCGGAACTGATCCGCAGCTGCTCGAAGCGATAGCCCTGCAGCGTGGCATCGGCCACCGTGACGCCGACCCGCGCGGTCGGGTCAGGTTGCGCCGATGCCAACGGCATCCCCATGGCGGCGACCGTCAACACGACGGCCGCCGCTGCAAGCCTGAAGGTAGGCATCAGAACCCGACGGTCAGGTTCACCCAGTAGCTGCGACCGGGTTCGTTGTAGGTATCAGCGCCGGCACCGGTGGCGCTGGTGCTGGTGGTGCCTTCGCGGAACAGGCGCTTGTCGAACAGATTGTTGATGCCGCCACCCACCCGCACCTTGGGCGTGATCCGGTACTGCCCGCCCAGGCTCCACAGATCATAGGCCGCACGTGTATCGCGCGGCAGCAGCGCACCGGTGGTGCTGGACTGCGTGGCCGATTCCTGCTTGCCGTAGAAGGTGCCGGTCAGCATGAACGACAACTGCGCATTGACCTGCCAATCCAGGAAGGTATTGACGGTGTACTCGGGAATGATCGACAGCGGCTGGTCGGTGGTCTTGTCGACGTTCTCGATCATCCAGGTCACATTGGTATTCCACGACAGCACATCACCGCCGCCGATCAGCGGCACCTTCACGTTGCCTTCGACGCCGCGGATGATGGCTTCCGGTGCGTTGGTCCACTGGAACACCTGGCCCTTGGTGTCATTGGTGATGCCAATGCGGTCCTGGCCGGCGACGATCTTGTCCTTGTAGTCGTTGTGGAAATAGGTGACCGAAGCGTGCCAGCCGTTGTCCGGCGCCCACTCGATGCCGATTTCCTTGTTGATGCTGGTTTCCGGATCCAGGTCCGCGTTGCCCATCACGTAGCAGCCCGAGCCCAGGTTCGGGTTCAACACCGGGCAGCCATTGCCGCGCGTGTAGTAGAGGTAATCCGGGTTGGCCTGATAGAGATTTGGCGCCTTGAACGCACGCGCGATGCCGCCCTTGATCGCCCAGTCCTGGGCAAGCTTGAACTGCACGTTGAGGCTGGGACTCAGGTTGTTGCCGAACTGCGAATGGTGGTCGAAGCGCAGGCCCGGCGTCAGCGTCCAACGTTCACCGATGTAAAGATTGTCCTCGACGAACACCGCCGCGAATTGCTGGTCACTCTTGCCGGTGCGCGCGCCGTCATAACCGGGAATGCCGCCACCGCTGCTGGAACTCTGGGTAACCGAGTAAGGGTCATCCAGCTTCATGTCGCGGTACTCGAAGCCCAGCGTGGCGACCTGCTCGATACCACCCCAGTTCAAGGGCACATTGATCTCGCCATCCACCCGCGCGGAGGTGAGCTCGGAGGTGGAGAAGCTCGCACCTTCAGTGATCGACCCTTCCGGGCCACCGGCCAGGCCTTCGTTGAGGCGGGTATTGTCGGTGTCGTCGTAAGCCGCGGTGATGCGCGAGCTGCCCCAGTCGTAGCTGCCGCGATGGGTCAAGCCGAAGGAGCGGCGCAGCATGACGTTGGTCTCGGCGCCGTACAGCGCGTTCAAACGCTCGAAGCCGTCACCGCTGACGCCGCGCTCGCCCGAATAGATATTGCCCTGGCGGCTGACGCTGGCATCCAGTTCCAGTACGTGCTTGTCGTTGATGTCATAGCGCAGCAGGCCGCTGACATCACGATTGCGCACACCTTCGCGGCCGGCCGGCGGGGTTACGCCGGTAGCGAAATCCTTGTTGAGATACAGCGAATCCGGCTCAGTCTTGTTGACGTTGCCGAACAGGCGGAACGAGAACTTATCGCTCAGCGGGCCAGACAGCTGGAAGCCCACGCGCTCGCTGTCGCCTTCCTCGCTGTGTTCGGCCTGGCTGCCGTACAAGGTCAACGAGCCGGTGAGATCCCCCGTGGGCTTCTTGGTGATGATGTTGACCACGCCACCGGAAGCACCGGAGCCATAACGCGCTGCTGCCGGGCCGCGCAGCACCTCGATGCGCTCCACCGCTTCGGCCGGCACCCAGTTGCTGTCGCCACGGCTGTTGCGTTCACCGCTGCGGCCCATGCGCACCGAGTCACGCGAGCTGACCGGGCGGCCGTCGATCAGGATCAAGGTGTTTTCCGGGCCCATGCCGCGGATGTCGATCTGGCGGAAGTTGCCGTAGGAACCCGACGCGGTGTTGCCGGTCAGGTTGATGCCGGGCATGCGACGGATCACTTCAGACAGGTCATTGGCAGGCGGCAAGCGTTCCAGATCCACCGCGGTGATCACCGAGCTGCCCAAGGCCTGCTTGGCGATCTGCTCGGCGGTGACGTGCACGGTGTCGATCTCGGTGGCATCGGCTGCGGCATCGGCCATTGCCGGCCCGGCAATCAATGCCGACAGGGCAAGCGCAGCGGCCAGCGGACGACGGGACAAAGGAGCACGCGCGGACAACCGCGACGAAGAACGACGGGACATGGGGGAAGCCTCTCGACAGTGGGGATGCGCCCCCCTGGCGAACAGCTTGAGGAACGACGGATATCGAATGCAGCTGCCGGAATCAAACGCCAGGCACGCTGCGGGATGGCCGCATTCTACACCAAATGAGAATGATTATTGATAACTGTCAGAAATGAGGCCGTGGCCCCCGCTTTGTAGGAGCGGCATAAGCCGCGAAGCTGATGGATTACCCGATTGCGGACAATCCTGCGACTTCATTGATGTCAGCTTCGCGGCTTATGCCGCTCCCACAAGCGGGATCAACACCATGCTTTGTGTTTGTGGGAGCGGTGTAAACCGCGAAGCAGAGGGATCATCAGATTGCAAAGATTCCCGCCACTTCATTGCTGCCAGCTTCGCGGCTGACGCAGCTCCTACAAGCCGGATCAACGTCGTGCTTTGTGTTTGTGGGAGCGGTGTGAACCGCGAAGCAGAGGGATCATCAGATTGCGGGATTTCCAGCCATTTCATTGCTGCCAACTTCGCGGCTGACGCCGTTCCCACAAACAGACAAACATGCCTGCAGCCGGATTTCAGCCCACGATCGCCAACAACTCGCGCATATCGTCGATGACCGCCACTGCATCGGCTGCGTCCAGATCCAGATCGCGCGAGTAGCCATAACGCACCAGCACGATCGGCATGCGGGCGTTGTTGGCCGCGCCCAGATCGGTACCCGAATCCCCCACCATCAGGCAGTTCGCCACCGGCTGCTGCAACAGCTTGGCTACATGCAACAACGGCTCGGCGTCCGGCTTGCGCTGAGGCAGGGAATCGCCGCCGATGATGTGGGCAAAGAACCCGGCGATGCCCAGGTGCTGCAACAACGGTGACACCAGCGCCGCCGGCTTGTTGGTGCAGATGGCCATCGGCAGGCCGCGCGCCTGCAATGCAGTCAGGGCTTCGCCAACGCCGTCATACAAGCGCGGGCTGCGCAGCAGGCAGGCGCTGTAATGGCGCATGAAAACCGGCATCACCGCATCCAGCAACAATGCGCTGTTGGCATGCGCCAACGCGGTGGTCATCAGCTTGCGCACGCCCTCGCCTATCCAGCTGCGCACGGTCGCCTCGGATACACGCGGCAATGCCAGCTCTTCCAATGTGAGGTTCACTGCCTCGGCGATATCACCCGCGCTGTCTACCAGCGTGCCATCCAAATCAAACACCAGGGCTTTGATCGCCACGCATCCACACTCCCAGACAATGAGTGATCAATTGTAGCGGCGCAGGCCCGCGCAAAGAATGTGCTCAATCCAACGCTATGTTGCGGAACAGATCACCCTGCACAACAACGTCTTCACGATCACGGAAGCCGGACAGCCCCACACCCACCAACCGATAACGCGTATCGGCCGGCAACTGCACGCGTTGGCACAACGCCAATGCGATATCACGCAGCTCCTCTACCGAGCTCGGCGGTGTCTCCGGTGTATAGCTACGGGTGAGAATACGGAACTGCGCGGTCTTCAACTTCAGCACGACGGTATGGCCGATGCGCTCGGTGCGGCCGGTTGCACGCCAGGTGCGTTCGGCCAATTGGGTGATCGCCTCGTCGAACTCACCCATGCGCAGATCTTCGGCAAACGTGTCTTCCGAGGAAATCGACTGCACCGGTTGGTCCGGCTCCACCGGGCGATCATCGATGCCGCGTGCGCGCCGGTACAGGCCACCGCCAAAACTGCCGAACAAGGCCTGCAACTGCTCAAGCGGCAGCGCGCGCAGATCACCCACGGTGACGATGCCCAGGGCCGACAGCTTGCCTTCCATCACCTTGCCCACGCCCGGCACCCGCTTGACCGGCAACGGCGTCAGGAACTGCTCGACCCGCGACGGCGGCACCACGAACTGGCCATCGGGCTTGCGCCAGTCCGAGGCCACCTTGGCCAGGAACTTGTTCGGTGCGATGCCGGCCGAGGCGGTCAGGCCGGTGGCCTCGCGGATCTGCGCACGGATGGTGCGGGCGATCTCGGTGGCGATCCCGCCACAGCTGGGCGAGTCACTTACATCCAGGTAGGCCTCATCCAGCGACAGCGGCTCCACCAGCGGCGTGTGGCCCAGGAAGATCTCGCGGATCTGCCGTGATACCGCCTTGTAGCGGGCAAAGTCCGGCGGCACGAACACCGCATCCGGGCACAGCCGCTCGGCCCGCAGCGCCGGCATCGCCGAGCGTATCCCGAACTTGCGCGCCTCATAGGAGGCCGCGCAGACCACCGAACGCGCCCCGCGCCAGGCCACCACCACCGGCCGGCCGCGCAAATCCGGGTCATCACGCTGCTCCACGGACGCGTAGAAGGCGTCCATGTCGACATGGATGATCTTGCGTTGTGGGCTCAAGGCAACAGTCCGAAAAGGTCGTCAACATGATAGCTGTTGTCGCTAAATGCACACTTGTCCTCACAAATGTACTTATTCATACCTCCCGTAACAGCCCGCGAACGGCGCTTATCTGCAGCTAACATACGCAACCGTCCAGTTAAAACATTTGATTGAACGGCAATGCTGCAGCATGCTCGGCGGCTCGCAAAGGCTTTGGATTACCCCGGATGACCCGTCTGCATGCTTTCTCGCGCGACCAGCTGCTGGCCAGCGCGCGTGGCGAACTTTTCGGCCCCAACAAAGGCCGCCTGCCCAACGACCCGATGCTGATGTTCGACCGCATCACCGAAATCCGCGAGGACGGTGGCGCACATGGCAAGGGCATGATCCGGGCCGAACTGGATATCCGTCCTGACCTGTGGTTCTTCGGCTGCCACTTCATCGGTGACCCGGTGATGCCGGGCTGCCTGGGCCTGGATGCCATGTGGCAGCTGACCGGCTTCTACCTGACCTGGCTGGGCGCCGAAGGCCGCGGCCGTGCGCTGGGCTGTGGCGAGGTCAAGTTCACCGGCCAGGTGCTGCCCAGCGCCAAGCTGGTGCAGTACGAAATCGATGTCTCGCGCGTGATCAACCGCAAGCTGGTGATGGCACAGACCGACGCCCGCATGCTGGTCGACGGCCGCGAGATCTATTCCGCCAAGGACCTGCGCGTAGGTCTGTTCACCTCAACCGAGAGCTTCTGATGCGTCGTGTCGTCATTACCGGCATGGGCATCACGTCCTGCCTTGGCAACGATCTGGATACCGTCTCCAGCGCCCTGCGTGACAGCCGCCCCGGCATTGTCGCCCTGCCCGACCACGCCGAAGCCGGCCTGCGCAGCCAGGTGGGCGGCAAGGTCGATATCGACCTGGACGCCCAGGTGGACCGCAAGCTCAAGCGCTTCATGAGCGATGCGGCCGCCTTCAGCTACGTCGCCATGCGTGACGCCATCGCCGACGCCGGCCTGGACGAGAGCCAGGTCAGCAATGTGCGCAGTGGCCTGATCGCAGGTTCCGGCGGCGGCTCCAGCGAATGGCAGGTGGAAGCAGCCGATCTGCTGCGCAACCGTGGCGTGCGCAAGGTAGGCCCGTACATGGTGCCGCGCACGATGTGCTCGACCGTGTCGGCCAACCTGGCTACCGCTTTCAGCATCAAGGGCCTGAGCTACTCGCTGTCGGCCGCCTGCGCCACCTCGGCGCATTGCATCGGCGCGGCCGCCGACCTGATCCGCCATGGCGCACAGGACGTGATGTTTGCCGGTGGCGGTGAAGACCTGCACTGGTCGATGAGCGTGATGTTCGACGCGATGGGCGCACTGTCCACCAGCTTCAACGAAACCCCGGCCACCGCCTCGCGCCCCTATGACGCCAACCGCGACGGCTTCGTCATTGCCGGCGGCGCCGGCATGCTGGTGCTGGAAGACTACGACCACGCCGTGGCCCGTGGCGCGCGCATCTATGCCGAGCTGGTTGGCTATGGCGTGACCTCCGATGGTGCCGACATGGTCGCCCCGTCCGGCGAAGGCGCGGTGCGCTGCATGAAGATGGCGATGGAAGGCCTGGACCGTCCGATCGACTATCTGAACACCCACGGCACCTCGACCCCGCTGGGTGATGTGACCGAACTGGGTGCGGTACGCCAGGTGTTTGGCGACGCCGTGCCGCCGCTGTCCTCGACCAAGGCACTGTCGGGCCACTCCTTGGGCGCCGCCAGCGTGCACGAGGCGATCTACTGCCTGCTGATGATGCGGGATGGCTTCATGGCCGGCTCGGCCAACATCGAAACCCTGGACGAGCGCGTGGAAGGCTTCCCGATTCTGCGCAAGACCCAGGAAGCGAAGCTGGACACGGTGATGTCGAACAGCTTCGGCTTTGGTGGCACCAATGCGACGCTGATCTTCGGCCGGGTTTGATGGTCGATTGATTTGATGGTCGATTGATCTGAAAGAAAACAGCCGCGTAAGCGGCTGTTTTCTTTTGTGCGTTGGCGTTGGCGTTGGCGTTGGCTTTGCCGTTGCTTTGGCTTTGCTTTGGCTTTGCTCTTGCTTTGGCTGTCCCCTCTCCCGTTTACGGGAGAGGGGTTGGGGTGAGGGGAAGCTTTGGCTTTGGCTTTGGCTTTGGCTTTGGCTGTTGCTCTGCTGTTCTGCAAAACAACAGCAAGGGCAACAGCAACAAGCAGGAGCTGCCCTCACCCCTACCCCTCTCCCGTAAACGGGAGAGGGGAAAGCAGAGCATGAGCGGAGCAAAGCAGGGCAAAGCCAAGGCCAAGGCCAAGGCCAAAGCAGAACAGATCCAAAGCTAAAGCCAGAGCTAGAGCTAGAGCTAGAGCTGAAGCTAGAGCTGAAGCTAGAGCTGAAGCCGAACAAAGCCAGAGCCAAAGCAAGAACAAGAGCAAAGCACGGCAAAAGCCAAGCCAAGCTTGCTCAGTCGTAATTGCTCAAGGCCAACGACAACAGCGCTTTGGCCTGCTCGCGCAAGGACTGCGGCTCCACGATCTCCGCATCCGAGCCGTAATGCAGCACGTCCATCAACAGCTCGCGCGAAACGCTGTACGGAACCTTCAACTCATAGCGCCCATCGGCAAGGAAGCGCCCCTGCTGCTTGGAATGCCAATGTTCATCGGCCACCCAACGTGCCGCCTTGGCACTGAACACAATGGTTGCCCAGCCCTTGGGCGCGCCCGAGAAAATGCCGTAGCTGGCCGCCAACTGCTCATCCAGCTCGCTGTCGGCAACATCACGCGCCGCCTGGTCCAGCAGGCGCGCCTGATGAATACGGTCCACCGCAAAACTGCGCACCGCCTCGCGGTTGTGATCCCAGGCGTCCAGATACCAGTTGTCGCGGTAATGGGTAATGCGCTGTGGTGATACCGTGCGCCGCGTCGCCTCGTCCGTGGAGCGCGCGCGGTACTCGAACGACAGCTGCTTGCGCTCCAGCACCCCCGAGGCCACGGTGCGGAAACTGGCTTCGTCCAGCTTGCGGCCACGGTGCGGAATCACCCGCACCCGCTCAACCGGCCAATGCGAGGCACCGGCCTGCGCCGCCAGCAAACCCTCAATGCGCTGCTGCAACGGCGCCAGCATCGACGAGAGCACCCCGCCGCCGGTACGCGACAACAGGTGCTGCGATGCCAGCAAAGCGTGCAGCTCCTCCGAGCTCAGCCATAAACCCGGCAGCTCGAAACGGTCGCTTTCGCCGCTCTGGTAGCGGAACCCGGCCTCGCCATCGCCCTCCACCGGCGCCATCAGCGCATCACGCAGAAAGGCCAGGTCGCGGTAGACCGTGGCACGGGAACAGCTCAACTCCTCCTGCAACCGCATCACCGTTACCGGATAGCGGGCGGACTTGAGCAGACGATGCAGCGCGTTGATGCGTTCATAGCGGTCCATGCCCGGATTATGTCCGACTCCGGGCGGTAATGGAGCAGGCCGGCGCCCCGCATAACCGCGAATGAAGCCCCGGCCCCCATCAGCCTGATGGTCAGGGACCATCCGGTATCATCCAATCGCCAATCATTCCCGTCTCTCCCATGGAGATCCCCCTGATGTCCCTGCGTGTTTCCCTCCTGCTGCCGTTGCTGCTGGCCGCCCCGCTGGCCTGGGCCGACGACGCTTCCGACCTTGCCGCCATGACCTCCCCCTGGAGCGGCAGCGGCGGTGAGCTGGGCTTTGCCTCGGCCCACGGCAACAGCACCACCGAAAGCTTCAACGGCCGTCTGAAGCTGCGCTACACCGACGACGACTGGATCCACAGCATGGACCTGTTCGGCCTGCGCTCCAGCGCCGAATACACCGAAACCTCCGACGACGGCAGCACTACCCGCAAGCGCCAGACCACCGCCAACCGTTACACCGGCAGCGCCGGCAGCGCCTTGCAGCTGGGCGAGCACCGCCAGCTCACCGCCACGGTCCGTTACGAAAGTGACGATTTCGCCACCTATGACCGCCAGGCCAGCTTCGGTCTGGGCTACGGTACCCGGCTGATCGATGGTGAACGCCTGATCCTGGATACGCAGATCGGCCCCGGTGTGCGTCGCTCGCACAATGCCGACACCGACGAAGATCGCACCGGCCTGATCGGCCGCGGCCTGTTCGACCTGAAGTACGCCCTCACCGAGAACACCGAACTGGTCAACTCGCTGCTGGTGGAATCGGGCTCGTACAACACCTTCGCGCAGAATGACTTCGGCGTATCGGTAAGCATGAACAAGCACTTCGCCCTGAAGGCCGGCTGGCAGGCCCGCCACAACAGCGACGTTGCCGAAGACAAGCGCAAGACCGACACCCTGACCACCATGAACGTGGTCTACAGCTTCAAGTGATGCCAGCGTTGGTTGCGGGGATGGGGTAGGCCACCAAGCAAAAGCCAAAGCAAAAGCCCCCCTCCCAACCCTCCCCTT
>NZ_LDJJ01000023.1 GCF_001431465.1 Stenotrophomonas terrae
CCAGAGCAACAGCCAGAGCCTTGGGGTACTGCCGGCGCTACGTGAAAAGCTCCTGCCGAGCGTGGCTCGGCACTACGGGTTCGCGGGGGTCTCTTGGTGAATCGTCACGAAAACAACCGATAACTCAAAGGTCGGCTGTCACCGTCGATGCACAGCGGCCATTGGCATCGGCTTGGTCGAGCCATGCATTCACTGCACCTGATAGACGATCCAAGCGCATCGGCAGGCTTAGATGGTCTTCTGCTGGAACCTCCAGATAGCGTGCGCGTGGCGCTGCAGCAGCTAGTGCTCGGCCCTGTGCTACCGGAATGTGTTCGTCGTCGCGGCCGTGTATCAACAGCACGCAGGCAGGGACTTGTGCCAAGGCCTGACCGACGTCGATCCTGTCCAGATCTATGCCCAGTTTGCGGTCGGTGGTGGCGATGGCTTCATCGAGTCCGCGGCCACCGTATTGCCAGCGCGCCAGCGGCAAGGCGACATAGTCGCTCCAACGTTCCGGTGGTTTGGCCAACATATGCGGCACCATCGTGCGAATCGCCTGGCCGGCATTGTCGAACGATTCCATCGCCACCACGCTGCGCAACTGCGGGCCCAGTTCACGCGCAGCAAATATGGCCGTCGCGGCACCGTAGGAAACACCGAGCAGATGTACTGGCCCGCTGATCTGGCCTTCGGCCTTCAAGGCCTTCAATGCTGCGACTACATCCTCGCCTTCGCGCGTGCCGTAACCGGAAAGGCCATGGCCGGAACGGCCGTGGTTGCGCAGGTCCAGGGCGATTGTGCGATAGCCCTGCTGCGCAAGCTCGAGCGACCACGGCAGCAAGGAGCCGCCATCCATCATCCAGCCATGCAGCAGGATCACCGTGCCGCGTGGCGGCTGTACATCTGCGGCCTTCGGCGCCGAGGCGTCCAGCGAGAACTCCGGGAAGCGCTCGCCCTTGCCCAGGTATCGGTAGTCGAGCCGGTAGTCACCCGGTTCGAAGGCCAGCCAATGCAGGGCGACGCCATCGCTGCCGGCCACACTGCCCTGCTGATGCGGCAGGCGTGTGAGCAGGGCGTCGATACGCTCGGTAGGGACCAGCGGTGATGCGCCGCCAGGTGCGGCCAATCGCTCACTGAGCGACAGCGGCGGAACGGGAGAGGAGAGGGCAAAGCCAGCCAGCATCACGCAGACGCCAGCCAGCGCCAGCGAACGAAGCATGGCGGGAACCGGTTTTGGGGAATCGTCACGTTAGCTGCAAGGGCGCCGCGCATCTACCGCAGAGCGATGACAGTTGAATGACCGTTGTGTGGTGTTTGGGTTGCGGCGCGTGATGCCGCTGGTCATGGCACGGACTGGCCGTGCAGCGCGGCTGCTTGTGGGAGTGGCGTGAGCCGCGAAGCAGACGACTTTGTGGGTGACGGAATGTCGTGCAATTGCAGCGTCTCAAGCTTCCAACAGATCGTTGTTCGCGTCCGATTGCATCATCGCTTCACTGCATAGAAGCGCGAGGAGCCTCCCTCACCCCAACCCCTCTCCCGGGCGGGAGAGGGGCTTCAAGCGCAGCGCTGCGGATCGGGGCTTGTGCCACCGGCATTCGGCGCTGTTGTTGCAACGATCAGACACGCTGCCGTTACTTCATGTACATGAAACGGCAGATGTCGAAGCCAGCGTAGTAGGTGATATTGCTGCTCGACTGACTGTAGATGAGCGGCCTTCATGCTCGAACACGTTGTTGATGCCGAGCGACATGGTGCTGTCCCATGGAAGGACATGGCGCAGCTGCATGTCGCGGAAGGTGTTGGAGCCCCGCTTGTGGCTCGGCCGCATGTAGGTAGACTTTCCGCCAACCCATCTGCACGCCTGCAGATGGGTTGCTGCTGCCCCCGAGCTGATGGCGGATCAGGTTTCGCGCAATGCCGTGGTGATGGGCAGCCGCGCCGCCCGCAGTGCCGGGAACAAGCCACCCACCAGGCCAATACCCAACGCCCATTTCAGGCCGCTCCACAGCAGCGGTGGCGATACCTTGAACTGGAATACCACCTGGCTGAAGTTGTTGCCCAAGGTGGAGACGGTGAAGTTGTTGAACGCCAACCAGGCGACCACGCCGCCCAGCAATCCGCCCAGCAAGGCCAGCAGCATGGTCTCCAGCATCACCGCGGTCACCACCGGCACGCCGCGAAAGCCGATTGCACGCAGTGTGGCGATCTCCCGCGCGCGCGTAGCCACCGCGGCATACATGGTGTTGAGTGCGCCAAACACCGCGCCGACAGCCATGATTGCGCCGATCACCGTGCCCAGCACCTTGAGCAGTTTGTTCAAGCCGCCGCCTTGTTTGCGGTAATAGTCGGCGGTGCTTTCTACGTCCAGCTTCAGTCGCTGGTCGTTGTCCACGGCCGCCTTGAACGCCTCAAAACCCTGCTTGCCATCGGTACGTACGCTGATCGACTGCCACGCACTACGGTTGTATGTGGTTGCCAGAGTCTGCGCATCGGTCCATAACTCCGAATCATGCGCGTCACCGGATTCGAAGATACCGACCACGGTCCACGCCTGGTTGCCCAGCGTCAGCGTCTTGCCGACTTCCAGACCCTGGAACTGTTTCTGCGCGCCACGCCCGGCGACGATCTCGCGCAGGCCCGCACCGAACTTGCGGCCTTCGACCAGACGGACCTTGTCATGCACGGCCCAGGCCTGTTCGCCAACACCGCGGAACTGCGCGTTGACATCGGTGCCGTCGCTACGTGAGGTGAGGTTGACCACCTGCGAGACTTCGGCCGACACCAGCGGACGCCCGTCTGCACCGCGCTTCACGCCCGGCAGGGTTTCCAGCAAGGGCACCTGATCGCGGGTGATCACCGAGTTGGTCTCGGCCTGCGAACCGCCGCGCAGAACAATGGCGGTGCTGTCATCGCCGGTACTTTCCAGCGTTGCCTGGAAGCCCTGGCCCATGGCCAGCATCGCCACCAGTACGCCGACCACACCGGCAATACCAATCACGATCACCGATGAGGAGCCCCAGCGCTGCGGCAGGCTGGCCAGGCCGATGCGGGTGGCAGCCAGTGCCAGCCGCCCACTGCGGGTGAGCAGCAGCCACAGTGCGATTGCCACCACCACCACGAGGACGCCAAACCACGGCAGTGCGATCCACACGCCCAAGCCGATCGCCAGCAACAGGATCACCAACGCATTCGAAAGAAAATTCTTCATGTCGTTCTCCTCAGCGCCCGGCCAATGCGTCGACGATCTTCAGGCGTTTGGCACGCAGTGCCGGCAGCACGCCCACCACCAGGCCGATCACCACGATCAACAGCGCGCCGACGATCCAGGTCTGCGTTGGTACGTGCGGCGGCAGCAGGCCCATGGTCTGTGGCGCCATCACCGGTAGCACCAGCGCGGCCAAGCCAAGGCCGATGGCGCCACCCAGGCCGACCAGCACGATCGATTCCACCATCACCAGCATCAGCATCGTGCCGTCCTTGAAGCCCAGCGTTTTCAGCGTGGCGAGCTCCGGCACGCGCTCACGCACGGCCTGGGCCATGGTGTTGCCGGTGAGCAGCAGCAGGGTGAAGAACACCGCGCCCATGATCGAGGTGACGATCATGCCGATGTCGGCGAATTGCTTGATGAAGGCCTGCTGGAACGCCGATTCGGTCTGGCTCTTGGTCTCGTGGTCGGAGTTGGCCGAGATCGCATCGATGGCCTGGGCCACGCGCGAGGCATGGTCGGGGTTGTCCAGGCGCACGGTGTACCAGCTGACCTGGTTCTTGATGTAGTCGTTGGATTCGTCGAAGTATTTCCAGTTCATCATCAACTGGCGTTCCTCGTTGGCAGCGGTGGCGGTGTTCTTCGACTTGAAGATGCCGACCAGCTGCAATGGCCAATCATTGCTGCCGCCACGCGGGAAGATGGTGGCCTGCAGCGGAATGGTGTCGCCGATCTTCCAGCCGAACTGCTTGGCAAGCGACTCACCGACGACGGCACCGGTGCGCGTGTTGCGGAATGCATCGACCTGTTCTTTGGGGATTTCGAATTCGGTCATCAGGTCGAAGTAGTTCGGCGCTACCGAGAAATTCGGGAAGAAATTCTTCTGGTCCTGGTAGATGCCACCGAACCACATCGCATAGGTGACATCGTCGACGCCTTCCACCTGGCGGATCTGCGATTCCAGGCGGATCGGCAAGGAGTCGGTGATGGACAAGCGTGATGCAACCACCAGGCGGTTGGCGCCGGCCACGCTGTTGCCGCCGCTGGCAAAGGCCACGCGCACCGAGTCGAGCATGCCGAACAGCAGGAAGGCGGTGATGATGGACAGCAGGGTGAATAAAGTACGTGTGCGGCTGCGGAACAGCTGCGCCCAGATCAATGAGAAGTACTTCATGGCCGTGCTCCTCAGTGCACCGGGGCGTCGACCAGCTCGCCCTTGTCCAGATGCACGGTATGGGTGGCGTATTCGGCCGCCTTGGGATCATGGGTGACCATGATGATGGTCTTGCCGTGTTCGCGGTTGAGCAGCTGCAGCAGGCCCAGCACTTCTTCGGCGCTTTGCCGATCCAGATCACCGGTGGGCTCGTCGCAGATCAGGAAGGTGGGGTCGGAGACGATCGCGCGGGCAATGGCCACGCGCTGCTGCTGGCCGCCGGACAGCTCATTGGGGCGGTGGTCGCGGCGATCAGCCAAACCGACCAGGGTCAGGGCGATCTGTGCACGGCGTTTGCGCTCGCTGGCATTGAGGTTGGTGAGCAGCAGCGGCAGTTCCACGTTCTTCTGCGCGGTAAGCATCGGCATCAGGTTGTAGAACTGGAACACGAAGCCGACGTGGTGGCTGCGCCAGGTGGACAGCTGGCCGGCGCTGAGCTGGTCGATGCGCTGGTCTTCGATATTGATCTCACCGCCGCTGGGTGTGTCCAGGCCGCCGATCAGGTTGAGCAGGGTGGTCTTGCCGGAACCGGATGGGCCCATCAGCGCGACGAAGTCACCGCGTTCGATATCCAGGTTGATGCCGTGCAGGACCTGCACTTTTTCCGGGCCACGCTGGTAGGTCTTGGTGATGTTGCGCAGGGAGACGAGGGTACTCATGGATGATCCTCAGCAGTGACGCGGTGATGTTTGGTGTTCGGTGTTGAAAATCTGATGCTGGACGTCGAAATGCTTTTGCTTTGCTTCTCGTTCCCTCCCTTTGCCGAAGGCAAGGGGAGGGCTAGGGAGGGGTGCTTTGGCTTTGGCTTCCGCTTCTGCTCTTTGCTTGTGCAAAGAAGTAACCAAAAGAAACAAACCCTGCCTCCGCACCCACGATGCTCCGCATCGCGGGTCCACTGCGGAAGGGGTCAGGTAAGGCAAGGGCTAAAGCCAAAGCCAAAGCTGCCCTCATCCCAACCCTTCTCCCGCATGCGGGAGAAGGGCTAAAGCAACAGCAACCGCCAAAGCAGCAGCTAAAGCAACAGCTAAAGCAACAGCTAGAGCAACAGCAACAGCGCTACTTCAGTACATCAGGTGATACGCGCCAGAACAACGAAGATCACAATCCAGTGCTTACTTCTTCGCGCCTTCCAGCGTCACCTTGTCACCATCCTTCAATTCAGCTGCAGGGCTCAGCACCACCGTCTGACCGGCGCTCAATCCCGACAGCACCTGCTTGTCCTTGGCCAATACCTGGCCTACTTCCAGTGGCCGTTGCTTCACCTTGTCGTCGGCCTGCAGCACGAAGGCAACCTGCTTGCCGTCGCGTTCGACAATCGCGGCAGCCGGTACGCGGACGCCCTTCGGCGCTTCGGCGCCGGTTGCTGCGGCCTTCTCCAGGAAGCTGACGCGCACGCCCATCTCCGGCACGATGCGTGGGTCTTTCGCTTCCAATGCCACGCGTACCTTCACCGTGGCCTTGCCGCGGTCGGCGGTGGGGATGATGGCGATAACGTGGCCGGGAATCTTCCAGTCCGGATAGGCGTTGAGCACGATCTCAACCGGCATCTGCGGTTGCACGCGACCAATGAAGGCTTCGCCTACTTCCACTTCCACTTCCAGCGATTCCATGTCGACGATGGTGCCGATGCCGGTACGGGTGAAGCCGCCGCCGGCCGACAAGGGCGACACGATTTCACCTGGCTGCGCGGCCTTGGCCGTCACCACGCCAGAGAACGGTGCGCGCACCACATTGTTGTCCACCCCCAGGTCGGCGATGGCCAGTGCGTCCTGCGCGACCTTGGCGTTGTGGCGTGCGGTGGTGAGCTGCGCGCGCAGGCTGTCGCGGGCGGCGACGGCCTGGTCGTACTGCGAGCGCGAGACCAGTTGCTGGCCTACCAGCGACTGCAGACGGCCTGCTTCAGCCTCTGCCTGGCGCAGCTGCGCCTGCAGGCCTACGGTCTGGCTGCGGGCGGCGTCCAACTGGGCGGCGTTGAGGCTGCGCTGGGCGTTGGCGTCGATGGGATCGAGCGTGGCCATCACCTGGCCTTCCTCCACCCGCATGCCTTCTTCGATCATCACCTCGCGGACCTTGCCGGTGATCTTGGCCGATACGGTCGCCATGCGCCGCGCCACCACATAGCCGCTGGCATCCAGCACCGAGCTGCTGTCCGCGCCCGCCTGCGCCATTGCCACCACCGGTGCGGTCTGCACCGTCACCGGCGGTTTGCCGCCGAGCAGGGCGCCAATGCCCAGCGCCAGCAGCAGGGCGAGCACCAGCCCGATCACAATCCACAACCAGCGCCGCGAGGGCGATGGCCCGCCCGGTGCCGGGGCAGTGCGGTCGATGCGGAGTTCCTTCAGCAGTTCAGCAGATGCATTCATGGGGAGCAGGACGGCGTGGGATGGGAAATGTGACCGCAACTTACCGCAATCCGCCGCGGACGGCAGCGGTGGGCCAGGATGGGGGATCATAAGGGGCTGGCTCCCAGCCCGCAGGTGACGGCTGTCATGTGCTTTGGCTGATCGCCGCCACTGCGGAAAACGACAGGGGCCACCTATGGTTCAGCCATTCCCTGAAGAAGGCAGTGGCAATGGACCGGCGTGTTGAGGTGTTGGCGAGCCTGCAAGGCGTGCACAAGCGCTATGGCGCAGTGCTGGCGCTGGACGGTATCGATCTTGAACTGCGGGCCGGGCAAGTGCTGGCGTTGCTTGGCCCCAATGGTGCCGGCAAGACCACCGCCATTGGCCTGTTGATGGGCCTGCTGCGCGCCGATACCGGCCGCGTGCTGCTGTTCGGGCAGGACCCGCAGCAGGTGCGTGCACGTCGCGGCATCGGGGTGATGCTGCAGAGCGCCGCACTGCCGGATACCTTGCGTGTTGCAGAGTTGATCCGGCTGTCGGCCAGCTACTATCCGGCGCCACGCAGCCTGGCTGAAACCGCAGCGTTGGCCGGTGTCGAGGACCTGCTGAAGCGTCGCTATGGCCAGCTGTCGGGAGGCCAGCAGCGGCGCGTGCAGTTCGCCCTGGCGGTGTGTGGGCGGCCGGCACTGCTGTTTCTGGATGAACCCAGCGTCGGCCTGGATCTGGCGGCCCGGCAGCAGCTGTGGGCCACGGTGCGGGCACTGGTCGCCGAAGGGACCTCGGTGGTGTTGACCACGCATTATCTGGAGGAGGCCGAGTGCCTGGCCGACCGCGTCTGCGTGATGCTGCGCGGCCGCATCATCAGTGACGGCAGCGTCGATGCGCTGCGCGCACGCGTTGGCCATCGCAGCATCCGCTGTGTCAGTGCGCTGGATGTGGCGACGGTAGCCGCTTGGCCCGGCGTGGTGCAGGCAAGCCGGGACGGCGCATGGCTGCAACTGCGCAGCGACCGTGTGGAAGCGGTGGTGCGGCAGCTGTTGCAGGCCGACGCGGCGCTGTGTGGGCTGGAGGTGCAGCCACCGGGCCTGGGCGAGGCCTTCACCGATCTCACCGCCGATGCTGCGCACAGCCAACGTGAGGCCGCCTGATGAACACTCCTTACGAGTACACGCCGGTGACGATGTCGCGCCGGCGCGTGGCAGGCGCTTACCTGCAGGAAATCCGTGCCGAATGCCTGCGCTACCTGCGCAGCCCCGGCTTCGTGTTGCCGACGCTGCTGTTTCCGGCCACGTTCTATCTGTTGTTCGCGGTGCTGCTGGGCCACGCGCAACCGGCCGACGCCGCGCGCTTCCTGCTGGGCAGCTATGTCAGCTTCGGGGTGATGGCACCGGGTCTGTTCGGCTTTGGCATGTCCTTGGCGCTGGAGCGCGACAATGGACTGCTCACCCTGAAACGCGCCATGCCGATGCCGCCGTTGGCCTATCTGCTCGGCAAGATGGTGATGGCGATGATGATGGCGTTGGCCATCGTGATGATCCTGCAGCTGTTGGCTACTGCCGTGGCCGGCGTGACGTTGAGCGTGCAGCAGTTGCTGCGGCTGACGTTGGTGGCCAGCTTCGGCACCTTGCCGTTCTGCGCGCTCGGTCTATTGCTGGGTACCTTGAGCAAGGGCAATGGGGCGGCCGCCGTCATCAACCTGATCTACCTGCCGATGGCAGTGCTGTCGGGGTTGTGGTTTCCGCTGAAGGTATTGCCGCCGCTGTTGCAGGATATGGCAGTCATCTGGCCCAGCTACCATCTGAACGCGCTGGCACAGGATGCGCTTGGCTTTGCGGTGGGCAGCGCCTGGCCGCATGTGTTGTGGTTGGCCGCATTCAGCCTGGTCTTCATCACCTGGGCGGGCTGGCGTCTGCGCCGGCATGGCTGATGGCATCATTGCCGCATTGGCGTACTGGCGTACTGGAACGGGACCTTGGTCGATGGCATTGCAGCGCCCTGAATGGTTGAAGCCGGCACCGGATTCGGTGGTGGCCGACAACATCAAGCTCGGCAAATGGCCGTGGATAGATGCCGTGCACCTGTTGTGGACGGTCTGGGTGTTCATCACGCCGATGTTCGGCGGCGGTTACAGCCTGCGTTGGGGCTTGATCACGCTGTGGTCGTTCCCGCTGTTCATCCTGTTCTACGTGTTGGCGCTGACAAGCGCGCGGCGGCATGCGCCGATCTTCGCGCTGGCGATGATCGTGCTGTCGATGGCGCTGCTGCCGATCTATCCCTCGGGCATGAACTACTTCGTGTTTGGCTGCGTGATGCTGCGGACCCACCGCTGCATCAGCATGCGGCGCTATCTGCTGGAGGTGGCGCTGTTGAACATCGGCTTCGTGTCGATGGCATCGTGGATAGGCTATCCGTGGCAGGTGATGGCATGGATACCGGCACTGACGGTGATCATTGGCCTGATCGTCAACGTGGAGCGTTCCAGCAGCGAAAAGGACGCAGCGCTGCGGCTTTCGCACGAGGAAGTAAGGCGGCTGGCCGCTACCGCCGAGCGCGAGCGCATCGGCCGTGATCTGCATGATCTGTTGGGGCATACCTTGTCGTTGATCACCTTGAAGATGGAGTTGTCGCGCAAATTGTTCGAGCGCGATCCGCAGCGTTCGCAGCGCGAGCTGGCCGAAGCCGAACAGATTGCCCGTGATGCGCTGGCCCAGGTACGCAGTGCGGTTACAGGCTTTCGCGCCGCGGACCTGGCGGCTGAACTGGCATCGGCGCATCTATTGCTGGAGTCTTCGCGGGTGCATCTGCGCCATTCGCCGCCACCGGCGATGCCGGCGTGGATCGAGGCGGGTCTGTCGATGGTATTGCGTGAGGCGGCCACCAATATCGCCCGCCATGCGCAGGCCAATGAAGCTTGGATCCGGATCGATAGCGGGCCGGAGGCGGTGGTGATGGAAGTAGTTGATGATGGGCGCGGTGGTGTGGCGGCCAATGGCAACGGTTTGGCGGGCATGCGCGAGCGTGTGCTGGCTATGGGCGGCGAGCTGCAGATCGAGTCACCGAAAGGGCAGGGCACCCGTTTGAAGATCCGCATCCCGGTACAGGCGCAGGCGCTAGCACCGTCACAACCTTCAGCTGCCGAGCGGATGGAAGCTGCAGCCGCCACGCTGCAAGGTGCGCGGCTATGATCCGCATCCTGTTGGCCGAAGACCAGGCAATGGTGCGCGGCGCCTTGTCGGCGCTGCTCAATCTTGAGACCGATATCGAAGTGATCGGCACCGCCGCCGATGGCGAGATCGCCTGGCGTGAGTTGCAGCGGCTTGAACCGGATGTGCTGGTAACCGATATCGAGATGCCGGGGCTTACCGGGCTGGAATTGGCCCAGCGTGTGCAGCGTCATGGGCTGCCGATCAAGGTGGTGATCGTCACCACCTTTGCCCGCGGCGGTTTCCTGCGGCGCGCGCTGGAAGCGGGCGTGCAGGGCTATCTATTGAAGGATTCCCCGGCCGAAAAGCTGGCCGATGCTTTGCGCCAGGTGCATCGCGGCGGCCGCGCCATCGATCCGCTGCTGGCGGTGGAAGCCTGGTCGGAGGCCGATCCTTTGAATGATCGAGAACGCCAGGTATTGCGCCTGGCCGGCGATGGCCGCTCCGCCAACGAAATCGCCGAGCAGCTGGGCTTGTCGCATGGCACTGTGCGTAACTATCTTTCCGAATGCATCGGCAAGCTGGGCGTGGCCAATCGCATCGAGGCCTATCGGGTGGCGCGACAGAAGGGCTGGTTGTAGGTTTTGAGTTCTCTCCCTTTCGCGTAGCGAAGCGGGGAGGTTGTGGTCTGTTGCTATCCTTGGTGAGGCCCTTGCCGAGCATGGCTCGGCACTACCAAGGCCACTGCCGAGCATGGCTCGGCACTACCAAGGCCCTTGCCGAGCATGGCTCGGCACTACCAAGGCCACTGCCGAGCATGGCTCGGCACCACCGGGTCAGTGGCGTTCGCCGCGTGCCATTGCCTGGAACACGCCATCGCGGCGTACCCAGGCATGGAACAGGGCCGCGCCGACATGCATCAACACCGTGGCGAACAGCAGGTAGGCCAGCAGGCTGTGCGCGCCACGCAGCAGCGCGTACAGCGATGGCGTATGCGGCACGATGGCCGGCAGCTGTACACCGCCCCACAACACGATGGGATAGCCACCGGCCGACAACATCGCCCAGCCGATCAGCGGCATCGCCAGCATCAATGCGTACAGCAGCCAATGCGAGGCGGTGGCGGCCCAGGCCTGCCATGCCGGAAGATCGGCAGGCAGCGGCGGTGGCCGGTGTCGCAGGCGGTTGTACAGGCGTAGCAGGGCCAGTACCAAGATCAGGATGCCGAGCGGCCGATGCAGGTTGATCAGGCCCGGGCGCAGATGCACCGAGGCGACCATGGTGACGCCGATGAACAGCATCGCCAGGATCAGCAGCGCCATGCTCCAGTGCAGCACACGTGCCAGCAGATTGAAGTGTCCATTGCTGCTCATGGCTGCTCCTGCGCGTTGTCACGTGCAGCCGCGCCGGTGGCGCGCTCGCGTTCGCGGCGGTTGAAGGACTGTGAGTACACCGCCGAGCGTGCCGCCAGGATCGGGTCGTCACTGCCTGCTATACCCTCGGGCAGGATCAGCGGATCGAAGTTGAGGTCATTGCAGCTGCCTTGTTCCTGCGGCTGCATCTGATCGATGTTGAGCACCCCGGCCGCGATCTGTTCGCGTTCGGCTGGCCACGGCACGGAGGAGTCGTTGATCGCATCCTGAGGCCCGGCCAGGGTCACCAGCAGATTCCAGCGCACGGGGCCCTGCGCCAGGCGCTGCTGCAGGTCCTGGCTGAGGAAGTCCACGCCGGCCTGCTCGCGGCTGGCGGCATCCAGTTCGTGGACGGCCGCTTGTGGCTGCCAACGCCAGCGCACCGCGCGGCGTTGGCCCTGCGCATTGGTGAACCAGAAGCTGTTGACGCTGTTGAACTCGGTGCTGGCCCAGCTGTCGGTCCACGGCGCGGTCTTGGCCCATTGCTGGAAGGCGCGGACGCTGGGATATTTTTCCTGGATCGCGGCGAGTTTGGCGGGATCAGGCTTGCCGGTGGCCGGGTCGGGAATCTGTGCGCGGGTTTGTTCGTAGAAGGCTTCGGGCGTAGCGACGGCGAGGAACGGGAAGCTATTCATCGCCATGCGCCACTGCTGACCGTCATCGCTGCTCAGCTGCAAGGCGATGCTGCGTACGCGCGCGCTGTTGTCGGCGCCATGCGGGTTGCCGCCGCCTATCGACAGCCGTCCCAGCACCGGCACACGCGATTGTGCGAATACGTGCGCCCGTGAGAGCTGCGTTGCCTGCGCGCTGGGCTCGAACCAACCGCTGACGCAGACGCCCTTGCTGTGCGCACGACGGAAGCCGGGGTGGTTTGCGCCGGTGGCCTCGATGGCATCGGTGAAATCCTGTGCGGTGAGTCGGTCACGGCCTATCCAACCTGCCAGCCAGGCAAAGCCGAGTGCAACCGCACCGAGAATCAGGGCGATCAGCGCGATCCAGGGCAGCGGAGAGTGCGGCTGTCCGCCGCGTGCTTGCCCGCCGTGGCGGGTGAATTTGAATAGTGGCATTGCGGTACCAGTCGTGACTGACGGGAGCGTGGTGCCGCTATACGGTGGCAGAAGTGGCAGCGCAGGGCCAGCTTTGTGCTTTTCCCCCTCCCTTGTGCTTAGCACAGGGGTTTTCAGCTCCCTCCCTTGCGCGTAGCGCAGGGGAGGGTTGGGGAGGGGTAGGATTTTGCAGTGTTGCTGATGGTTCTGCTGTTGCCTTGTTTCGCGTGAATTGCAGCGCGCGAGCAAAGCCAAAGCCAAAGCCAAAGCTTCCCCTCATCCCAACCCTTCTCCCGCAGGCGGGAGAAGGGCTAAAGCAACGGCTAGAGCCAGAGCAACAGCCAAAGCCAAAGCCGAAGCCGAAGCCGAAGCCAGAGCCAGAGCCAGAGCCAGAGCCGAAGCCAGAGCCGAAGCCAGAGCCGAAGCCAGAGCCGAAGCCAGAGCCCCCAACCCGTCCGGCCCGAAGGCCTAGCCTTCGGTCGTTCATCAGGTCGCGCGGCAGTGCCGCGCAAGCAGACCTTCTTCACCCCCTGCGCTGCGCGCAAGGGAGGGCTGGATTACGCGCGTGCCAGCTTGCGCAGGCGTTTACGCTCCTTGCTGCGGGCGCGCCAGTTGCGCCAGTGCTGCTGCAGGCAGGAGAAGATCACGTACAACGCCGGGGTGCTGAGCAGGGTCAGGCTCTGCGAGATCAGCAGGCCGCCGATCATTGCGATGCCAAGCGGCCGGCGCAGCTCCGAACCTTCGCCAAGGCCAATCGCCAACGGCAGTGCCGCCAGGATGGCAACCATCGTCGTCATCATGATCGGGCGGAAGCGCACGATGCTGGCTTCGCGCACCGCTTCGGTCGGTGACTTGCCATGCACGCGCTGCGCGACCAGGGCGAAGTCGATCATCATGATCGCGTTCTTCTTGACGATGCCGATCAGCAATACCAAGGCGATCATCGAGATGATCGACAAATCGGTATTGGTGATCCACAAGGCCAGCAGTGCGCCCATGCCTGCAGCGGGCAGGGTGGACAGGATGGTCACCGGATGCACCAGGCTCTCGTAGAGCATGCCCAGCACGATGTAGACCGTGGCAATGGCGGCGATGATCAGCATCAGCATCGCAGTCGGGTCCATCGCCTGGCGGAAACCGCCGGGTGCAGCCTGGCGGATGTCGCCCGGCATGCGCAGGCCGTCGATCACCGATTTGACGATGGCATCACCCTCGCCACTGCTGACGCCCGGTGCGAGGTTGTAGCTCAGGTCCATCACCGTGTACTGGTTCTGGTGGGTCACCTGCGACGGTGCCAGCCCCGGTTCCTGATGGGCCAGCGCGGTCAGCGGAATCATCTGGCCGCTCTTGGATGGCACATACAGGTCTTCGATCGCGGCCGGGCTGCCGGTCTGGCTGGGCAGCGCATTGACCACCACGCCGTACTGATTGAGATCGGCATAGATGGTGGAAATCTGGCGTTGGCCGAAGGCACCGTACAGCGCGCCGTCGATGGCGCCGATGGTCACGCCCAGACGCGAGGCCTTCTCGCGGTCGATGACGATCTTCTGCATCAGCCCGCCCTTGTCCACGTCCGAGCCGACATCGCGCAGCTGCGGATGCTGCTTCAGCGCGGCAACCACCTTGGGCAGCCATTCGGCCAGCTGCTCGGCATCATTGCCCTGCAGGGTCACGCGGTTCTGTGCGCCCTGCGAGCCGCCACCACCGCCGTCGGACGGCAGGTCCTGGATGGCCCGCAGGCGAACGTCCAGGTCCGGGAACTGCGCCGCTTTGGCGCTGAGCCGGGTCACCACCACGTTGGTGGGTTCGCGGCGGCCTTCCTTCTCGGTCAGCAGTTCGATGTTGAACTGGGCACTGCTGCCCTGGCGGCTGGAACCCAGTCGCGAGCCCACCATCTTCACTGCTGGGTCGGCCAGGAACATGTCGCTGAGCCGGCGTTGGCGTTCGCTCATTTCCTGGAACGAGACCGTCGCGCTGGAACTGGCGCGGCCCCAGATCAGGCCGGTGTCCTGCTCGGGGAACTGGCCCTTGCTGACCGAACCGGCCAGGTAGAAGGTGGCCACGATCAACAGCAATGGCGTCAACGACAACAGCAGGGCGTGGCGCAGCGAGAAATCCAGTGCGACGGTGTAGATCTTGAGCATGCCCTCATGCATGCGGTCGAGCATGCGGTTGAGGCGGGTGTCGCGTGCACCTTCGGCATGCGGATGCAGGAAGCGCGCGCACAGCGCCGGGGTCAGGGTCAGCGAGACCACGGCCGAGACCAGGATCGCCGCCACCAGGGTGAGGGTGAACTCACGGAAGAACGCGCCGATCATGCCCTGCGCGAAGATGATCGGCAGGAATACTGCAATCAGCGAGGCGGTGATCGAGATGATGGTGAAGCCGATCTCGCGTGCGCCGGCCATTGCCGCTTCACGCCGTGGCATGCCCTCATCGAGATGGCGCATGACGTTCTCGATCACCACGATGGCATCGTCGACGACGAAACCAATGGCGATCACCAGTGCGAGCAGGGTCAGGTTGTTGAGGGTGAAGCCCAACGTGTACATGACCAGCGCGGCACCGGCCAGCGACAGCGGTACCGTCACTGCGGCAATCAAGGTTGGCGCCAACCGGCGCAGGAACAGCGCCATGGTCAGGACCACCATCAGCAGGCTGATCATCAAGGTGATCTGCACTTCGGCCAGCGAGGCGCGGATGGTCGGGGTGCGGTCGAAGTACGGGGTCAGCGTGGTGCCGGCATCCAGGTAGCCGGTGAGTGAGGGGATGGCGGCCTTGACCCGGTCGACGGTGGCGACCAGGTTGTCGCCGCTGCGCAGGTAGACATACATCAGCACGCCGCGCTTGCCGTTGAACCAGGCCGCCTGGTAGGCGTCCTGCTGGCCGTCGTAGACGGTGGCCACATCCTTGAGCCGCACCACCGCACCGTCGTGGGTGGAAATGGCGACGTTGGCGAAGTCCGAGGCCTTGCGGATCTGGTCGTTGAGGATGATCGCGGTCTGGCTGGTGCCATCGCTCAGGAAGCCCAGCGGCGAGGCCACGTTGGCCGCGCGCATGGCGTTGCGCAGGTCATCCGGGCTCAGGCCCAGCGCTGTCATCGCACGCAGGTTGAGGTCCACCCGCACGGCCGGGGTGGAGGCACCGGCGATATCCACCTGCGAGACGCCGGGCAACTGCCGCAGCCGCTGCGCCAGCAGCGAGTCGGCGGTGTTGTAGAGCTCGGCCACCGACTGCGTGTCCGAGGTCAGCGCCAACGCGATCACCGGATCATCGTTGGGGTTGGCCTTCTGGTAGGTGGGCGTGTTGATGCCCGCCGGCAGGTCGGCCATGGCCGCATTGATCGCGGCCTGCACGTCCTGCGCGGCCGAGTCGATGTTGCGGCTGGTGTTGAACATCAGGAACACCATGCTGCGGCCGTCGCTGCTGCTCGAACGCATGGTGTCGATGCCCGGCACCTGGCCCAGGTGACGCTCCAATGGTGCGGTTACCGTAGCCGCCATGGTGTTGGCGTCGGCACCGGTATTGGAGGCCTGTACGAAGATCACCGGGATGGCGAGGTTGGGCAGGGCCGCAACGCCCAGTCGCAGGTAGCAGACCATGCCGGCGAAGAACAGGCCGATGGCCAGCAGGGTGATGCCGATCGGGCGGCTGATGAAAGGCGCGGAGATATTCATCCGCGCTTACCGTGCCGCCTGCAGGCGCGCCGCGGCGCGTTGCTCACGACGCTTGGCGGCCCACTCGGACAGGCGTTCGAAGTACAGATAGATCACCGGCGTGGTGTACAGCGTGACCAGCTGCGACAGCAGCAGGCCGCCGACGATGGCCACACCCAGCGGACGCCGCAGTTCCGAGCCGATGCCGGTGCCCAAGGCCAGCGGCAGCGCGCCGAGCATGGCCGCGGCGGTGGTCATCATGATCGGCCGGAAACGCAGCAGGCAGGCACGGCGGATGGCGTCATGCGCATTGGCACCGGCGCGCTGCGCGTCCAGCGCGAAGTCGATCATCATGATCGCGTTCTTCTTGACGATGCCGATCAGCAGCACGATGCCGACGATGCCGTCCACCGACAGGCTCATGCCGCACAGGTACAGCGCCAGCAGCGCACCCACGCCGGCCGGCGGCAGGGTGGAGATGATGGTCAGCGGATGGATCCAGCTTTCGTACAGCACGCCGAGCACGATGTAGATCACCGCGATGGCCGCCAACAGCAGCAGGATCACATCGGTCTGGCTGCTGGAGAACTCGGCAGCGGTGCCGACGAACTGCGCCTGCATCTGCTGTGGCAGTTCCAGCTCGGCCACCGCCTTGTTGATCGCATCCACGCCTTCGGACAGGGAATAACCCGGTGCCAGGTTGAACGAGATGGTCGCCGATGGCAGCTGTTGCTGATGGCTGACGATCAGCGGCGCGGTGCCGGGCGTGGCGCTGGCAATGGCCGACAGCGGAATGCTGCCGCCCGCGCCCAGGGCGATGCCGGTGTTGGCGCTGCCGATGCCGGTAGCGGTGGACGAGTTGCTCGATGTCACCTGGCCCAGGGTGGTCGCATTGCTGCCACTGAGCGTGCCGCTGCCATTGCTGCCGATCGCCAGCTGGTTCATCAGCGCATCGCTGTTGCGGAACTCCGGCGCCACTTCCAGCACCACGCGGTACTGGTTGAGCTGGGTGAAGATGGTCGAGATCTGGCGCTGGCCGTAGGCGTCGTAGATCGTGTCGTCGATGGTCTGCATCGGCACGCCGTAGCGGCTGGCCTTGTCGCGGTCCACTTCCACATGCAATGCGCGGCCGTGGTTGGCCAGGTTGTTGTCGACGTCGGCCAGCTCCGGCAGGCGCCGCAGTGCATCGGTGACGCGCTCGGTCTGCGTGGCCAGCTCGGTGCTGTCCATGTCCGACAGCGAGAACTGGTAGGCAGTGGCGGCCACGCGCGTATCCAGGGTCACGTCCTGCACCGGCTTCAGGTACAGGGCGACACCGGGCACATGCGCGGCGGCGGCCTGCAGCCGCGGCAGGATCACATCCAGCCCGTCACGATCGCCGCGGTCCTTGAGCACGATGCTCAGCTGGCCCTGGTTGAGCGTGGGGTTCATGCTGCCGGCGCCGATATAGGCGGCCACGCCGGTGACCGCTTCATCGCTCTGCAATGCGGCGGCAACGGCCTGGGTGCGCTGCTGCATCTGCTCGAAGGCGACGTTCTGGTCGGCGATCACCACGCCGGTGATCATGCCGGTGTCCTGGTCGGGCAGCAGGCCCTTGGGGATCACCATGTACAGCAGCACGGTCAGCGCAACCGAGGCCAGGGCAATGGTCAGGGTCAGCGGCTGGTGGCGCAGCACCCAGTCCAGGGTGCGCTCGTAGACACCGACCAGGCGCGACCATGCGGTGACCTTGCCGTGTGCGGCTGCCCGCTCATGCGCGTCGTCGCCTTCGGGCAGCGCGTCCGGCTTGAGCAGGTAGGCGCACATCATCGGCGTCAGCGTCAGCGAGATCAGCATCGAGATCGACACGGCGATGGTCAGCACCCAGGCGAACTCGTGGAACAGGCGGCCGGTGACGCCGGGCATCAGGATCAGCGGCAGGAATACCGCGATCAACGACACCGTCAGCGACAGCACGGTGAAGCCGATTTCGCGCGAACCGATCTCGGCCGCCTCCGGGCCATCCTTGCCCTTCTCGATATAGCGCACGATGTTCTCGATCATCACGATCGCATCGTCGACCACGAAGCCGGTGGCCACGGTCAGCGCCATCAGCGACAGGTTGTCCAGCGACATGCCGGCAAAGGCCATCACCCCGAACGTACCCAGCAGTGACAGCGGTACCGCCACCGACGGGATCACCGTCGCCCACAGCCGGCGCAGGAACACGAAGATCACCGCCACCACCAGGCAGATGGTGAGGATCAGGGTGAACTGCACGTCGTGCACCGAGGCGCGGATGGTGACGGTGCGGTCGGAGAACACATCCAGCGTCACGTCGGCCGGCAGCATGCCCTGCAGGTTGGGCAGGATCTGGCGGATGTTCTCCACCGTCTTGACGATGTTGGCACCGGGCTGGCGGCGCACTTCCAGCAGCACCGCCGGCTTGCCATCGGCCCAGGCGGCGAGCTGGTCGTTCTCGACCCCGTCGACCACCTTGGCGACGTCGCGCAGCCGCACCGGCGCACCGTTCTGGTAGCGGACGATGATGTCGTTGTAGTCGGCCGCGTCGCTGAGCTGGTCGTTGGTGGACAGCGTATAGCTCTGGGTCTTGCCGTTGAGCGAACCCTTGGGCGCATTGACGTTGGCCTGGGTCAGCGCGCTGCGCAGGTCTTCCAGGGTCATGCCCATGTTGGCCAGCTGCGCCGGATTGACCTGGATGCGCACCGCCGGCCGCACGTTGCCGGCAATCGACACCAGGCCGACACCATCGGTCTGCGACAGGCGCTGGGCCAGGATCGAATCGGCCAGATCGTTGACCTCACGCAGCGGGCGCGTGTCCGAGGCCAGTTTCAGGGTCAGGATCGGCGCATCGGCCGGGTTCACCCGGTTGTAGACCGGCTGGTAGGGCAGCGAGCTGGGCAGGGTGGCCTGGCGGATCGCCGCCTGCACGTCCTGCGCGGCGGTATCCAGATCGCGTTCCATCGAGAACTGCAGCACGATGCTGGACAGACCGGCCGAGGAATCGGAGGTCATCATGTCCAGCCCGGAAATCTGCCCCAGCTGCCGCTCCAGCGGCGTGGTCACCAGCGAGGCCATGGTCTGCGCGCTGGCACCCGGGTACTGGGTGGTCACCACCAGGCTGGGCGCTTCGATCTCGGGCAGGGCCGCAACCGGCAGGCGCTGGTAACCGAGGATGCCCAGCAGCATCAGCCCGATCATCAGCAGGGAGGTGGCGATCGGGCGCCGGATGAAAATAGTCGAAAAGCCCACGGTCGATTCCTGGTGCGGGGGAGGGGAGGCGGGTGCCGGCCAGCGCCTCAGCGCGGCGGGCCACCCCGTCCACCACGGCTGCCCTTCTGGCTGGCCGCCTTGAGCTGTTCTTCAGTCGGTGCCGGCGGTGCCTGGCCCGGTGCCAGTGCATTGACCTTGCTGCCTTCCTTCAAACGGAACTGACCTTCGGTGACCACCTTGTCGCCGGCCTGCAGGCCCTTGCTGATCACCACGTGGCTGTCGTCGACCTGGCCGCCCTGCACCACATCACGCAGGGTGACGGTGTTGTCGGGCTTGATCAGATAGACGAAATCGCTGGTGCTGCTGCGCTGCACGGCTTCGGCCGGCACCACCACTGCGCCGGGCAGCTCGTTGAGCTTCATCTGCACGTTGACGAACTGGCCCGGCCACAACGCATCGTCGGCATTGGGGAACTGTGCACGCAGGCGGAAGGTGCCGCTGCTGCTGCTGATCTGGTTGTCCACCACCTGCAGCACACCGTCGGCATTGACCACACTGCCGCCGCTGCGGTCCAGGGTGGCGGTCTGCAGGGGCGCCACCGCCTGTGCAGCGCGCACCGCGTCGAGCTGCTGCTCGGGCAGGTTGAACAGCACGTAGATCGGCTGCAGCTGGGTGATGGTGACGATCGCGCTGCCGGCGCTGACCACATTGCCCGGGTCGACCGCGCGGATGCCGGCGATGCCGTTGATCGGCGAGGTGATGCGGGTGTAGTCCAGCTGCACCTTGGCCTGCGCGGCCGAGGCCTGCGAGGCGGCCACGGCGGCCTGGTACTGGGTCACCTGGTTGCGCAGCGTGGTCAGGTCGGTCTGGGCGACGAACTGGCGGTACTCCGGCGAGTTGGAGCGCGCGTAATTGGACTGGGCGGTAGCCAGCAGTGCCTCGTTCTGGCGCTTGCTGGCGATGGCCTGGTCGTACTGGGCCTGGAAGGTGCGCGGGTCGATCTGCGCCAGCAGCTCACCCTTCTTGACCGCCTGGCCTTCGCGGAAGTTGACGCTCAGCAGCTCTCCGCCGACCTGCGGGCTGACGGTGACGGTATTGAACGCGCTCACCGTACCCTGTGCGGTCAGGTAGACCGGTACGTCCTTTTTCTCGGCAGTCACAGCGGTGACCGGTACGGGATCCTTGTCCTGCCCGCCCTTGCCGCCCTGACCGGTACCGGCTGCGCTACCACCGGCGTTCTGCTTGCCGCCCCCCATCACCCGGTAGCCGATACCGGCCACCAGCAGCACTGCAATGACCAGCAGTACGATCTTCCAGAAACGCGACATGCGGAAACTCCTGAGGAACCGGTAAGGGGAGGCAATCAAGGCGCAGAGGATACCCCCGCACATGTACGCATGGAGGCATGACCGATGGGCCACGCATACAGACCCGTGCAGGTGATGAACGTTCCATCGCCGCATCGGTTGACCTGATCACGCAACGCGCCATGTAGTGCCGAGCCATGCTCGGCAGGGGCCTTACCGGCATCGCATCAACCTGCGCGAACGCTGTAGGAGCGGCATCAGCCGCGAAGCCGGCACAATCAGAACCGTAGTTGGCCTGTGATCTGGCGGACCTTGAGCTTCGCGGCTTACGCCGCTCCTACATGCCGATGGGTTGTGGGGAATGCCCCCTGCCGAGCATGGCTCGGCACTACGGTGGATCGCCTACAGCGTGTCGGTTTCCTGCCTGCAGCTCTTTGGCCCATGATGGGCCTGCATTCACCCTGTCCCCATCTGGAAGGAGAGCTGTCGATGGCCCGCAAGACCGTGTTGCTGTCTGCTTTGCTATGCGCCCTGGCCCCGCTGGCGCAGGCCCAGGATGCCGCGCAGCGGCCGGAGGTGGCCGCCGCGGCCAATCGCCTGCAGCAGCAGGTGGTGGATTGGCGGCGCGATTTCCACACCCATCCGGAACTCTCCAACCGCGAGGAACGCACCGCTGCCAAGGTCGCCGAACGGTTGCGTGCGATGGGCCTGAGCCCGAAGACCGGGGTGGCCGTGCACGGCGTGGTCGCCATCATCAAGGGCGGCCTGCCGGGCCCGAAGATCGCCCTGCGCGCCGATATGGACGCGCTGCCGGTCACCGAGCAGACCGGCTTGCCGTTCGCCTCCAAGGCCACCGCCGAGTACCGCGGCGAGCAGGTCGGGGTGATGCATGCCTGCGGCCATGACGCCCACACCGCCACCCTGCTCGGTGTTGCCGATGCGCTGGTGGCCATGCGCGACAAGCTGCCGGGCGAAGTGATGCTGATCTTCCAGCCGGCCGAGGAGGGTGCGCCGCCGCCGGAACGGGGCGGCGCCGAGCTGATGTTGAAGGAAGGCCTGTTCAAGGACTTCAAGCCGGAAGCGGTATTCGGCCTGCATGTGTTTTCCAGTGTGCAGGCTGGCCAGATCGCGGTGCGCGGCGGCCCGCTGATGGCGGCCTCCGACCGCTTCGGCATTACCGTCAACGGCCGCCAGACCCATGGCTCGGCCCCCTGGAACGGCGTTGACCCCATCGTCGCCGCGTCGGATCTGATCGGCACCGCGCAGACCATCGTCAGCCGCCGCGTCAATCTGTCCAAGCAGCCGGCGGTGGTCACCTTCGGCGCGATCAAGGGTGGCATCCGCTACAACATCATTCCCGATTCGGTGGAAATGGTTGGCACCATCCGCACCTTCGATCCGGACATGCGCAAGCAGATCTTCGCCGACCTGCGCAATGTCGCCGAACACACCGCCGCCGCGCACGGCGCCACCGCCGTCACCGACATCTATGAGAAAGACGGCAACCCGGCCACGGTCAACGACCCGGCATTGACCGCGCGCATGCTGCCCAGCCTGCAGGCGGTGGTGGGCAAGGACAATGTCTACGAGCCGCCGCTGCAGATGGGCTCGGAGGATTTCTCCTTGTATGCCCAGCAGGTGCCGTCGATGTTCTTCTTTGTCGGTTCGACCGGCGCCGGCATCGACCCGGCCACCGCACCCAGCAACCACTCACCCAGGTTCCTGTTGGATGAGAAGGCACTGGACGTGGGCTTGCGCGCGCTGTTGCAGGTTTCGCTGGACTATCTGCACGGTGGCAAGGCGGGTTGAGTCCGGGTAGTGTCGGGGTTTACCTACAAGGAAGAAGGCGCCCCATGACAGCCAGTCTGGCCATGCTGCTGCAGTCGCAGCTCGACCCCAAGCTCACCGCCGAAGGCCTGCTTGCGCAGATGCGCAGCGATTGGCCAGAGTTGGACCAATCGCTGCTGCGGCTGGGCGAAGTACCGTCCGAGGGCGACGGCACCGAGGATGCCGGGGCTGACGATTCACCGATGCAATGCCTGGAGTATGGCGACCATCTGATCGCGCTGATGCCCATCCCGGTGCAGATCGGCGATGACATCGCACAGATCTGCGCGCACAGCCGGCTGTGGCCAGACGCCACACCGGCGCCAGTGGATTACGCCGCGCACACCATCGTTACCGTGATGCGGTTCAGCGATGACGGGCAGGAGCCCAACCTGGTTGCACAGGCCGCGCTGCTCAGCCAGGTAGTGGCCTCGGCCATTGCCGTGTCCGACAGCAACGTGGCGGTGTACTTCGGTAGCGCCAACCACGTGGTGCTGCCGGGCCTGTTCCGCGAACTGACCCAGGCCAGCTTGCCCGAGCCGATGCCGATTGCCTGGGTGGCGATCAATGTCGGCCAGAACCCGCAGGGCGTGATGACCGGCCATACCCGCGGCATGGATATGCTGGGGCTGATGGACATCGAGATCCCGGCAACCGCGGACACCGCCGAGGGCGTGTTCAGCCGGCTTACCGGCATCGTTGATTACCTGATCGAAAACGGCATGGTCATCAGCGATGGCGACACCCTGGGTGCGACCGACGAGGAGCGCATCCGCGTGGTCTATGGCCCCTCGGCGCTGGACCCGGAACGGCAGGTGATGCGGCTGCAGAGCGAGGAGATAGCGCCGACCAAACCAGCCAAGTCGTGGTGGGCGCGGCTGCTGAACTGAATTCGCGGGCGGCGCAGGCTGGCCATCGGAAAACGCGTCGGTATATCCGACGCTCAAGATGGCGCAATTACACTACGCCAATGAACACTCCCGAAAACTCCAGTCTCGGCCGCGAGGTCGACTATCCCCGCCACTATGACGCCAGTCTGCTGTTCCCGATCCCGCGCGCGGCCGCCCGCGCCGAGATCGGCCTGGGCGGCGAACTCCCGTTCGTCGGCGAGGACCGCTGGCATATCTATGAGCTGGGCTGGCTGGACGCGCGCGGCAAGCCCTGCGTGGACACCGCCACCCTGTACGTGCCGGCGACTTCGCCGAACCTGATCGAATCCAAGTCGCTCAAGCTGTACCTGAATTCGCTCAACGGGGCGCGTTTCAACCGCGCCGAGGCCGTGCGTGAGCGCATCGCCACCGATCTGTCGGCCTGTGCCGGCGCCGATGTGCGGGTCGAGTTCGGCCTGCCACCGGTCGCCCAGGCGGCTGGCGAGAATATTGACCACCTGGATGTCGCCATCGACAGCTATGGGCCGCCCAACGCTGCCCTGCTGCTGGCCGACAGCCGCGCCGTGGTCAGCGAAACCCTGGTCTCGGCCCTGCTCAAGTCCAATTGCCCTGTCACCGGCCAGCCGGACTGGGCCAGCGTCAGCATCCGCTACCAGGGCCCGCGCATCGACCGCGAAGGCCTGCTGCGCTATCTGGTCAGCTACCGCGACCATGCCGAGTTCCACGAGCAATGCGTGGAGCGGATCTTCCTGGAGCTGAGCCAGCGCTGCCAGCCCACCGCACTGGAAGTGGAAGCCCGCTACACCCGTCGCGGTGGTCTGGACATCAATCCGCGTCGGGCCAGCCCGGGTCTGGCCGCCAGCGCCCCGATCCGCGACCTGCGTCAATAAACATTCAGCTGCGTACGCCGGTTTTTACGTTGGCGCGATGAAACCTTAACAGGCGTCGTGCAATCGTTGCTTCCAGTCAGTCACGGAGGAGCAGCCTGGATGAGCAGTACCGATAAGAAAGCCGATTTTTCCGGCGTCACCGGCACCGTCACCAGCACCGAACAGGTGGTGGAGAAGGCGGATTTCTCCGGCGTCACGTCGACGGTGACCAGCACCGAAGAGATTGTCGGCGAGCAGCAGTACACGGTGCAGAGTGGTGACAACCTCTCCAAGATCGCCAAGAACCTGCTCGGCGATGGCAATGCGTGGAAGCGCATCTTCGATGCCAACCGTGATGTCCTCGATGACCCGGACAAGATCCGTCCCGGTCAGACGCTGAAAATTCCGGCGCGCCAGGGTTGATCCCTGCGCCGCCCGTTGCAAACCTTCAAACCAGATTCGGAGCAATCCATGAAGAAGACTTCGCTTAGCAGTGCCCTGATGATCGCTGTGGTCGGTGCCGTAGCACTGGTTGGCTGCAAGAAGAAAGAAGAAGCCGCGCCGACCCCGCCGCCGGCTGCAAGCGCCCCGGCGCCGATGGTTGAGTCGGCTCCTGCCGCGCCGGTGCTTTCGGTCACCGCAGTGACGGTTGGCAATGCGGCAGCGGCTGACATGACGGTGGCGCCGGTTGCCGTACTGGCCGCCAAGGACAAGATCATTGTTTCGGTCAAGACGAGCGGTACCGCCAGCAATGTGCCGGTGGCAGCCAAGTTGACCTATCAGGATGGCCAGGTGGCCGGTGAGCAGAGCGCCACCCTCAATGCCACCGATACCGGCACCACCAACATCGAATTCGCCAACAGCAAGCCGTGGCCGGCTGGCAAGTACACCGCCGACGTCACCGTCGATGGCAAGGCTGCCGGTATGCCGCAGCAGTTCGAGGTGAAGTGAGCAAGGCGTTAGCCGGCGCAACTCTCTCCCGTCGGTGATACGCATGGGCGCAGCCATCAAGCTGCGCCCTTTTTTATGCAGGTTTTTCAACCGGGCATTCGCGTCACCAGGATTCCGCTGCCAGACCCAAAGCAGCAGATTTTTCTTGTTGTGGGAGCGGCGTGAGCCGCGAAGCAGGTACACCAGCAGATGATCGGGTTTGAGAACGCCAGCTTCGCGGCTTACGCCGCTCCCACAGCCGCCGCTCCCACAGACAATCAGCCGCCGCCGTAGCCGGGTAAGCGCAGCGCACCCGGGGCTGTTGGCACGCAATCAGCGATTGCATCGTTTACCTGGTTCCCGGGTGCGCTGCGCTTACCCGGGCTACCTTGGGTCTGAGATGAGACGTCACTCTTCATCCCATCCAAAGGGCAGCTCCTGCTTGGCGGGCGCCGGATAGCGTCGCGATATTGTTTACGCTGAGCACCCCCGTTCTGCGCACTGTCCAACGCGGTTTGGTGACAGCGGCAACGGTTGCAGCTGAGACCAGCGCGCCCTGTCAGGGCGCGATCCAAGACAGCACAAGGGCTGCGCGCAATTGCCATGGCGGGATGCCGGCTTGACCCTACTTCCGCGTATGGTTTTTTTTGCCCGTACCGGCTGAAAACGCGACAATGTGGGGGTTTCCCACTCGGCAGCCGGGTAGGGACGTGTGCGCTGGCCCACTGGATGGCCGTCTGCCTGCTTCAACGCCGCTGCCATCCTGCTCCGCATCCGTCAGCAAGAGAGTTTTTGCCCCCATGTCGAATACGCCGAAGATCATCTACACGCTCACCGACGAAGCTCCGTTCCTGGCCACGCAGTCGCTGCTGCCGATCGTCGATGCCTTTACCGCGACCGCCGGCATTGCCGTCGAAACCCGCGATATCTCACTGTCGGGCCGCATCCTGTCGCAGTTCCCTGATTTCCTGAAGGACGACCAGAAGGTCAGCGACGACCTGGCCGAACTGGGCGCGTTGGCCACCACGCCGGAAGCCAACATCATCAAGCTGCCGAACGTCTCGGCCTCGGTGCCGCAGCTCAAGGCCGCGATCAAGGAACTGCAGGACCAGGGTTTCATCCTGCCGAACTACCCGGACGCACCGACCGACGACGTGTCGCGCGACATCCAGGCGCGCTACGACAAGATCAAGGGCAGCGCGGTCAACCCGGTGCTGCGCGAAGGCAATTCCGATCGCCGCGCACCGCTGTCGGTCAAGAACTACGCACGCAAACACCCGCACCGCATGGGTGCCTGGTCGGCCGACTCCAAGTCGCACGTCGCGCACATGGACGGCGGTGATTTCTACGGCAGCGAAAAGTCGACCACGTTGGCCAATGCCGGCAATCTGAAGATCGAGCTGGTGCAGAACGATGGCAACACCGTCGTGCTGAAGGCTAAGACCGCGGTCAAGGCCGGCGAGATCGTCGACGCCTCGGTGATGAACCGCAAGGCGCTGGCCGCCTTCGTTGATGCGCAGATTGCCGATGCCAAGAGCCAGGGCGTGCTGTTCTCGCTGCACCTGAAGGCGACCATGATGAAGGTCTCCGATCCGATCATGTTCGGTGTCGTCGTCGATGAGTTCTACAAGGACGTGCTGGCCAAGCACGCCGCCAGCCTCAAGCAGATCGGCTTTGATGCCAACAACGGCATCGGCGACCTGTACGCGCGCCTGCCGCAGCTGCCCGAAGCCGAGCAGGCAGCGATCAAGGCCGACATCGCCGCCGAGTACGCCAAGCGCCCGGCCGTGGCGATGGTCAACTCGGACAAGGGCATCACCAACCTGCACGTGCCGTCGGACGTGATCGTCGATGCTTCAATGCCGGCGATGATCCGCGACTCCGGCAAGATGTGGAACGCCGAAGGCAAGCTGCAGGACACCAAGGCCGTCATTCCGGACCGCTGCTACGCCGGCGTGTACCAGGCGGTGATCGAGGACTGCAAGGCACACGGTGCGTTCGATCCGTCCACCATGGGCTCGGTGCCGAACGTCGGCCTGATGGCGCAGAAGGCCGAGGAATACGGCTCGCACGACAAGACCTTCCAGATCGCCGCCGATGGCGTGGTCAAGGTCAGCGATGACGCCGGCAACGTGGTGTTCGAGCACGCGGTGGAAGCCGGTGATATCTGGCGCATGTGCCAGACCAAGGACGCGCCGATCCAGGATTGGGTGAAGCTGGCGGTCAGCCGTGCGCGCCTGAGCAACACCCCGGCGCTGTTCTGGCTGGACGCCAAGCGTGCCCACGATGCGCAGGTGATCGCCAAGGTCGAAAAGTACCTGAAGGACCACGACACCAACGGCCTGGACATCCGTATCCTGTCGCCGGAAGAAGCCACCGCCGTATCGCTGGAGCGCATCCGCAAGGGCCAGGACACCATTTCGGTGACCGGCAACGTGCTGCGTGATTACCTCACCGACCTTTTCCCGATCCTGGAGCTGGGCACCAGCGCCAAGATGCTGTCGATTGTGCCGCTGATGGCCGGCGGTGGCCTGTTCGAGACCGGCGCCGGTGGTTCGGCACCCAAGCACGTGCAGCAGTTTGTCGAAGAAGACTACCTGCGCTGGGATTCGCTGGGCGAGTTCCTGGCCCTGGCCGCGTCGCTGGAGCACCTGGGCCAGCGTTACGACAACAAGGGTGCGGCCGTGCTGGCCAATGCCCTTGATGCCGCCAACGGCAAGTTCCTCGACAACGACAAGTCGCCTTCGCGCAAGCTCGGCGGCATCGACAACCGCGGCAGCCACTTCTACCTGGCCATGTACTGGGCGCAGGCGATGGCCGAGCAGAACGACGATGCCGGCCTGAAGGCCAGGTTCGCACCGCTGGCCGAAGCACTGACCAGCAACGAGCAGAAGATCGTCGACGAACTGGCGGCGGTGCAGGGCAAGCCGGTGGACATCGGCGGCTACTACCGCCCGGACCTGGCCAAGGCCGGCCCGGCGATGCGCCCGAGCGCCACGCTCAACGCCGCCATCGCCAGCCTCAAGGCCTGAGTGATGTGAAGAACGACGGCTGCCTGCGGCAGTCGTCGTTACACTTTGAAAGCCTGTCTCCGTGATGGAGGCAGGCTTTTTTGTTTTCGTGTGATGACGGTGTGTAAACACGACCAATGTAGGGTGCTGAAAGGACCACCGAGAAATCGAATTGTGGGTCCAATCACCCTTTCACATGCGGCATCTGGCATAGCCTGATTCGACACGTTGGGAATCGCATGATGCGGGCGCGTCAAAAAGGGGAAGAGGGCATGACCAGGGTGCTGGTAGTGGGCTCGGACACCCGAGAGGAGCAGACGCTCCTTGGGCGATTAAGGGAAATAGCAGGATTGCCGCCGGAAGCCTTGCAACGTTGTGTTGATCTGGACCAGTGCGACTTGTTGTTGGTACGCGATACACCGGCGCTGCGCAGCGCCGCCAGGCATATGGCCAGCAAACGGCCGACGATGCGACTGTGGCTGCATGATGATGCCGGCGCCGTGCACGATGGCCGCGGCAGCGATGTGCTGCACCTGGACCAGGCGCAGATTCAACGCGCGCTGGCACCGTTTGATGCGCCGGCCGAGTCGGTCGAGTCGCCCACCGATGGCCTGTATCTTGCCAGCGGGGCCAAGCAGGTGACCCGTCTGCTACGTCGTCGGCTGCAGGAAAAACAGGGGCGCGCGATGCTGTCCCTGCAAGGGCAGCCGCAACTGCTGATTGATTTCGAGCACGACCAGATGGTGCCGCTCTACCAGCACCCTGCGGAGGGGCCAACGCTGGCCCAGCAGCTGGGCGATGTATTCGAGCTGCTCGCCTTGCAGGAGCTCTCGCAGGCGCGCTTTGATGTGCTGGCCGACAAGCTGTCGCGGCAACCGCTGCGGCCGTTGCTCTGGCAGATGGCGCAGTTCGGCGACAACTGGACCGATTTTGACCGGCGCCTGCAGCAACAGGCCCAGGTAAGCCTGCTGCGTTGGCCGGATTTCCGCGTGCTCGCACATCAGCACGATGGTTTCCGGCTGTGCTCGTTGCTGCTCAAGAAGCCTTGCAGCCTGCTGGAATGCACGCAGCTGCTGGATGTCGACATCAACGCAACCCGCGCCTTCATGCGCTCGGCATACCTATGCGGTTATGCGCAGGTACGGGTGCCGGAAATTGCCGCAACACCGCCCACTGCGCCCGTCAAAAACAGCGCCAGCACCTTGCTGGCGCGGATGTGGCGCAGTGTCCGTCAACGTACGGGTACACACGCATGATCGAGCACAAGGTAGTGATTCTGGGCGCCATGGGGGCAGGCAAGTCAACCTTGGTACGCGCGGTGGCCGGCGGCACCGTCATCGATACGGATGTAATCAACACCGACACCAGCTCAGCCAAGCTGTCGACCACGGTGGCGATGGACTACGCCGATGTGAACCTCCCCAACGGCGACCGTCTGCGCCTGTATGGCACGCCCGGGCAGGAGCGCTTCTCCTTCATCTGGCCGGTGCTGCTGCAGGGCGCGCGCGGCGTGGTGATCCTGGCCGATGCGTCCAGCCCGGATGTGGCGCAGGAAATGGAGCGCTACCTGCTGGCGCTGCGCGAGCATGCCGCAAAAGTGCCGGCGGTGATCGGTATTTCAAAATTCGACCTGGTGCCGGACGTGGACCTGGATGCCTGCGTGCTGCAGGCACAGAAGACCGCAGGCCGGCCGCTGCCCTTGGTGCCGTTCGATGCGCGCTCGGAAGACGCGGTGATGATGTTGATGGACGTGTTGATGGGCGAAGTCGAGGCGGCCGCGTTGGTGGAAGACCATGTCTGAGGTGAAGGGAATGGCATTGCTGGAAGACTGGGAAGTCAAAGCGATCGACATCAAGCTGCAGGAATTCGCCGATTCGGTGGATGGGGTGCGTGCGGCGGTGGTGGCCAGCGTCGACGGCTTCGTGCTGGCACAGGCGGCAACCCAGTCATCCAGTGGCGAACGGCTGGCGGCGATGACCAGTGCAATGCTGGCACTGGCATCGGCGGTAGGCCGCGAACTGGCGCTGGGCACGATGGACGTGCTGATGCTGGAAGCCAGCGAGGGCAAGGTGCTGATGCAGTCGATTCCGCTGCCGCGGGGCTCGCTGTTGCTGATGGCGGCCTGTGGCCAGCGCAGCGTGATCGGCCATGTGCTGTGGAGCGCGCGCGAATGCGGCCGCAAGATCCAGGCGGAATTGTCGGCGGAGTGAGGCTGGGGTGTTGGTTGTGGGTGGAGTTGCTGCGGCTGCAGCTGCGAAGGTAAAAGCGGAAGCATCCCTCCGAAACTCGTCCGGCCCGAATGCTTGGCGTTCGATCATTCATCAGATCGCGCGGCAGTACCGCGCAAGCAGACCTTCTTCACCCCCTGCGCTGCGCGCAGGGGAGGGAGCTGTTTGCTGCAGTCGCTCGGATCGCAGCAGCAGCCGCTTCTACCCCCTCCCTTGCGCGCAGCGCAGGGGAGGGTTGGGGAGGGGTGCCTTTGGCGCGGAACCAAAAGCCAACACCGTGCCGAACAGCCCTCAGTGGCGTATGGTCAGCGCACATCCCCGGTGTCCTTTCGCATGCGCTTGCCCTGTATCCGCATTGAGCCAACACCCCGACAACTGCAGGTGTTGCCGCAATGAACGCCGCCAGCACCGGCAGCGCCCTGGCCGCCCGCATCGCACAGGGCTTCGAGGACTATCACCGCGACTTCGCGCTGATCAGCCGCCGCGCACGTGAGCGCTTCCAACGCCGTGACTGGGCAGCTGCCAGGACCGATGCAGTGGAGCGCATCGAGCTCTATGACAGCTGCGTAGCGCGCTGTCGTACACAGCTCGATCAACTGCTGCCCGCCAACACCGATGCAAGGCCGCTATGGCAACAGGTCAAGCGGGACTTTGCCGCGTTGATTGAAGGCTGCATCGATGGCGAGTTGTACAAGACCTTCTACAACACGCTGACCCGCCGCCTGTTTGCCACCCATGGCGTGGACGACAGCATCGAGTTCATGGCGCTGGATATCGAGCCGTCCGATGCCATCACCCACCCCGTGGCACGGCATGTCTATGCCGTCTCCGAAGCCCGTCCGGTCGAAGCCTTCACGCGCCTGTTAGCGGACTATGCGTTCGAGCTGCCGTACCAGCACCAGCTGCGCTGCGCGGCGGCCATCGCCGTGCGGCTGCAGGATGATCTGGCGCATTGGGGCCCGTACCCGGTGCGGGCGATCGAACTGCTGCAGACCGTCTTTTACCGTGAGCGTCGCGCCTACCTGGTCGGGCGCGTGTTTGGAGAGCATCGTTTCTCGCCCTGTGTGATCGCCCTGGTCAACGACGGCGATGGCATACGTGTGGAAGCCGTGCTCAGTCGTCGCCGCGATGTGGCGCATCTGTTCGGCGTGTCGCGCAGCTACTTCCAGGCCGATCTGCCGACCGTGGCCGATGCGGTGGTGTTCCTGCGCAGCATCCTGCCGGGCAAACCGGTGGATGAGATCTACACCGTGCTGGGGCGCGCAAAGCAGGGCAAGACCGAGCGCTATCGCACCTTCTTCAGCCACTTCCAGCAGCACGACAACGAACAGCTAGTGCATGCCGATGGCACCCCCGGCATGGTGATGACGGTATTCACCCTGCCCAGCTATCCGCTGGTGTTCAAATTGATACGCGACCGTTTCGCCTGGCCCAAGACGATGAGCCGGCAGGATGTGGAGGGCAAGTACGCGCTGGTGTTCAACCTCGATCGCATTGGTCGCCTGCTGGATGCGCAGCCGTACCGCTATCTGCGCTTCCCGCAGCAGCGCTTCGCGCCGGCCTTGCTGCAGGAATTGCTCAGCCAGTGCAGCCAGAGCGTGCGCATCGATGGCGACGAGGTGGAGATTGCGTTGTGCTATGTGCAGCGGCGGTTCCGGCCCTTGAATCTCTACCTGCGCGAGCAGGGCGCCGAGGCCGCACGCGCAGCGGCGCTGGATTACGCGCAGGCGATCCGCGACATGGCCTGCAACAACATTTTCCCCGGCGACATGCTGCTGAAGAACTTCGGTGTGTCACGGCATGGTCGCGCGGTGTTCTACGACTACGACGAACTATGCCTGGTCAGCGAGTGCAACTTTCGCCATTGGCCGCAGCCGCGCAGCGAGGAAGAGGCGATGGCCGCCGAGCCGTGGTTCCATGTTGCACGCAACGATGTGTTTCCCGAGCGCTTCGGCTTGTTCATGGGCTTGCCGCGGTCATCGCTGGAAGTAGTGCAGGAGAAGTTCGCCGAACTGTTCGACCCGGCCTGGTGGCAAGGGCTGCAGGTTGGATTCCAGCAAGCGCTGTACCCGGATACACCGCCGTACCCGCGGTCGCTGCGACTGGCGTGAGGATGAGCGACCATGGCTGGCGTCCATTGGCCGACCGCAACAACGGCCCACGCCCGCTGACCCCGCTGCAAGACAGCTGAGGCCCGACGCATGGGTAGTGCCGAGCCATGCTCGGCAGGGGCGTCAGCGGTAAAGCCTCAGCCGAGCATGGCTCGGCTCACAGGTGGGGCGGCGTTGTAGGAGCGGCGTCAGCCGCGAAGCCGGTGCTGCAACAGGCGGCGAAGAGCCAACCCCTCCCAACCCTCCCCTTGGCCTTCGGCCAAAGGGAGGGGGCGTAGTGCCGAGCCATGCTCGGCAGGAGCGTCACCAGTAAAGCCAAATGTAGTGCCGAGCCATGCTCGGCAGAGGCGTCACCGGTAAGACCCCAGCCGAGCATGGCTCGGCTCTACAGGTGGGGTGGGGCCCGCATCGCCTGCCCAACCAACACAAAACAAAAACCCCGCTTTCGCGGGGTTTTTGTCTGCAGCCAACTCCAACCGGAATCAGCGCTTCATCGAGCCGAAGAACTCGTCGTTGGACTTGGTGTTCTTCATCTTGTCCAACAGGAATTCCATCGCAGCGATTTCGTCCATCGGGTGCAGCAGCTTGCGCAGGATCCAGATCTTCTGCAGCAGCTCCGGTTCGATCAACAGGTCTTCGCGGCGGGTGCCCGAACGGTTGATGTCGATGGCCGGGTAGACGCGCTTCTCGGTGATGCGACGGTTCAAATGCACTTCGCTGTTGCCGGTGCCCTTGAATTCTTCGTAGATCACTTCGTCCATCTTCGAGCCGGTTTCAACCAGCGCGGTGGCGATGATGGTCAGCGAGCCGCCTTCTTCAACGTTACGCGCCGCACCGAAGAAACGCTTCGGGCGGTGCAGGGCGTTGGCGTCCACACCACCGGTCAGGACCTTGCCGGAGCTCGGTACGACGTTGTTGTAGGCGCGGGCCAGGCGGGTGATCGAGTCGAGCAGAATCACCACGTCCTTCTTGTGCTCGACCAGGCGCTTGGCACGCTCGATCACCATTTCGGCAACCTGCACGTGGCGTGCGGCCGGCTCGTCGAAGGTCGAGGAGACCACTTCGCCGCGCACCGTGCGCTGCATTTCGGTCACTTCTTCCGGGCGCTCATCCACCAGCAGCACGATCATGTGCACTTCCGGATGGTTGGTGGTGATGGCCGTGGCGATCTGCTGCATCATCATCGTCTTACCGGCCTTCGGCGGCGAGACGATCAGTGCGCGCTGGCCCTTGCCCTGCGGTGCCATCAGATCGAGGATACGACCGGTGATGTCTTCCGAGGAGCCGTTGCCGCGCTCAAGCGTGAAGCGCTTGCGCGGGAACAGCGGGGTCAGGTTTTCGAACAGCACCTTGTTTTTCGAGGCTTCGATCGGCTCACCGTTGATGGTGTCCACGATCGACAGCGCGAAGTAACGCTCGCCATCCTTCGGGAAGCGGATGCGGCCGGACAGGTGGTCGCCGGTACGCAGGTTGAAGCGGCGGATCTGGCTGGGCGAGATGTAGGTGTCGTCCGGGCCGGCCAGGTAGCTGGCTTCGGCCGCGCGCAGGAAACCGAAGCCGTCGGGCAGGATTTCCAGCACGCCGTCGGCGGCGACGCCGTCACCGTGACGGGTCAGCACCTTGAGCAGGGCGAAGATCACATCCTGCTTGCGGGCACGGGCCACGCCTTCGGAGATCTGCAGCTGCTCGGCGATTTCCAGCAGCTTCTGTGCCGGCATCCGCTTCAGGTCGCTCAGCGAGTAGACCGGGAAGCCTTCCGGCACGCCCGGCATCGAACGCGGCACGAACGGCTCGTTGCCGCCGTCGTTGCTCATGCCGTTGTCGTCACGCGGACGGTTGCGGTCACGGTCGCGACGGTTGCGGAAACGGTCGCGGCGGTTGCCCTGACCCTGACCTTGGCCTTGACCCTGCTGATTCTGCTGGCCGTAGCGCTGCTGGTTGCCGTCACCGCCGTCCTGGCCACCACCTTGCGGGGCGTTGTCGCCCGAGCTTGCGGGTGCCTGGGCCTGGCCGTCATTGCTGGGCGCTGCCGCGGCGGGCGCGGGCGGCGGAGCAGTGGGGGCGGGTGCTGGCGCGGGTGCTGCGGCTACCGGTGCCGGAGCGGCCGGGGCGGATGGCAACGGCAGGGCCGGCTGGGCGGGAGCAGAGCCACCGGTGTCGGCGCTTTCAGCTGTTTTGGCAACACGCGGCTTGCGCACGCGCTTCTCGACAGGAGCGTCGGTGCTCCCGGTTTCGGAAGGAGTGTTCTCGGACAAGTGCTTGATTCCTCTCGCTTAGACGTGCGAGCGCCCTGCGGGGCTGCGAATTGGTTGGGATGGTCCGGACGAGAACCCGTCCAGAGGGTGCGGCACGCGAATGCTGCCGGATGTAGCGACACTAACACCGCCAAGCGCGGCGGTGCAAGAGCCTGCAGAACCCTGTTGGGCCGCGGTATGGCAGGCCCGGTGGCCGGCGGCACGGAGCCGCCGGACCTGGCTGGATCAGACCAGCGCCTTGTCGATCATCTGGCTCAACTGGCCCTTGCCGACAGCGCCGATCTGGGTGGCCTGGATCTGGCCATCCTTGAACAGCAGCAGCATCGGGATAGAGCGCACGTGGTACTTGATCGCGGTGGCGCGATTTTCGTCCACATTGACCTTGGCGATCTTCAGCTTGCCGTCATAGGCGTCGGCCAATTCGTCCAAAACCGGGGAGATCATCTTGCACGGGCCGCACCATTCAGCCCAGAAATCCACCAGGACCGGTTCGCTCGATTGCAGGACGGCGCTGTCGAAGTCGGCATCGCCGACGTGTAAAACCTTATCGCTCACTTGGAGTCTCCTGGTGCAATGCGACTGCCCATGCCGGGTTGGCCGTCGCATTGCGGTAAACTGGGGCATTGCGCGGACAGTGGGCAGGGCCCAGGTGTCGCGCGACCCGGCGCAGGGGCCGCAGTGTGCGACGGTGCCCGAATCGATGCAAGCTGCCCGGCCACACTGACCGGCTGGCACTACAAAGACGAAATCAATGAGCGACAAACCGCTAACCGACGTAACGTTTTCCTCCTTCGACCTGCAGCCTTCGCTGTTGGCAGGCCTGGAGGGCGCGGGTTTCACCCGCTGCACCCCCATTCAGGCGCTGACCTTGCCGGTGGCTCTGCCAGGCGGCGATGTCGCCGGCCAGGCGCAGACCGGCACCGGCAAGACGCTGGCCTTCCTGGTCGCCGTCGCCAACCGCCTGCTGACCCGCCCGGCGCTGGCTGACCGCAAGCCGGAGGATCCGCGCGCGCTGATCCTGGCCCCGACCCGCGAGCTGGCCATCCAGATCCACAAGGACGCGATGAAGTTCGCCTCCGACACCGGCCTGCGCTTCGCGCTGGTCTACGGTGGCGTGGACTACGACAAGCAGCGCGAACTGCTGCAGCAGGGCGTGGACGTGATCATCGCCACCCCTGGCCGCCTGATCGACTACGTCAAACAGCACAAGGTGGTTTCGCTGCATGCCTGCGAGATCTGCGTGCTGGACGAAGCCGACCGCATGTTCGACCTGGGCTTCATCAAGGACATCCGCTTCCTGCTGCGGCGCATGCCTGAGCGCACCACGCGCCAGACCTTGCTGTTCAGCGCCACCCTCAGCCACCGCGTGCTGGAGCTGGCCTATGAGCACATGAACGAGCCGCAGAAGCTGGTGGTGGAGACCGAAAGCATCACCGCCGACCGCGTCCGCCAGCGCATCTATTTCCCCGCCGACGAAGAAAAGCTGCCGCTGCTGATCGGCCTGCTGTCGCGCAGTGAAGGTGCCCGCACCATGGTGTTCGTCAACACCAAGGTATTTGTCGAGCGCGTTGCGCGCGCGCTGGAACGTGCCGGCTACCGCGTCGGCGTGCTGTCCGGCGACGTGCCACAGAAGAAGCGCGAGAGCCTGCTCAACCGCTTCCAGAAGGGCCAGCTGGAAGTTCTGGTGGCCACCGATGTGGCCGCCCGCGGCCTGCACATCGACGGCATCAAGTACGTCTACAACTACGATCTGCCGTTCGACGCCGAAGACTATGTGCACCGCATCGGTCGTACCGCGCGTCTGGGCGAAGAAGGCGATGCGATCAGCTTTGCCTGCGAGCGCTATGCGATGAGCCTGCCGGACATCGAGGCCTACATCGAGCAGAAGATCCCGGTCGAAGCGGTCACCGCCGAACTGCTGACTGCGTTGCCGCGCCCGGAGCGCGCACCGCTGGAAGCCGGTGAAGAGGAAGAAAGCGTTGGCAGCATCTTCCGCGAAGCCCGCGAGCAGAAGGCTGCCGATGAAGCCCGTCGTGGTGGTGGTCGCAGTGGCGGCAAGCCCGGTGAACGCCGTGGCGAGCGCAGTGCCGATGGCAAGCCGCGTCCGCCGCGCAAGCCGCGCGTCGAAGGCGCCCCGGCCAGTGCCGAAGGCACGCCCAAGCCGCCGCGCCCGGCCGCAGAAGCAGCGCCGGATGCAGCCAACAGCCCGGCAGTGGAAGGCGAGCGCGCACCGCGCAAGCGTCGCCGTCGTCGTCACGGTCGCCCGCTTGAGGGGGCCGAGGGTGCAGCACCGGCAGTGGCCAACAACAACGGCCCGGTGCAGGTACCGGCCAAGCCGATGCGCGCAGGCAACGACAATGATTCGTTCCTGACCCGCCTCGGCCGCAAGATCCGCCGGATGCTGTCAGGCAGCTGATCGCCAGGCAAGCCGTAGTGCCGAGCCACGCTCGGCAGAGGCTTTCCCAGCAAAGCCAAGGTAGTGCCGAGCCATGCTCGGCAGAGGCTTTCCCAGAGAAGCCAAGGTAGTGCCGAGCCATGCTCGGCAGAAGCTTTACCGCTAAGGCCCCAGCCGAGCATGGCTCGGCACTACACCCCCTCCATTTGGCTGAAGGCCAAGGGGAGGGCTGGGAGGGGTGAGCCCTTTGCACCGAGCTGATGCAGCCCCAGCTTCGCGGCTGACGCCGTTCCTGCAGCATGGCGGGCAAGGCCCTTGTATTTCCGGTAAGGCCCCTTGCCGAGCATGGCTCGGCACTACCGGCATTGCTGGGAAGGCTTCTGCCGAGCATGGCTCGGCACTACGGCTGCCTGTTGCCCTGCATTACGCGTGACCTGCATCTCCGCAGCCTGCCTGCGCTCCTGCATAATCGGCAGGATGAGCGTTCTGCGTTTTGACAATGTCAGCAAACAATACGCCGGCGGCCACCAGGCGCTGGTGGATGTCAGCTTTGAAGTAGCAGCCGGTGAAATGTTGTTCGTCACCGGGCATTCCGGTGCCGGCAAGAGCACCCTGCTCAAGTTGATCCACCTCAGCGAACGGCCCAGCCGTGGCGCGGTGCTGTTCGCCGAGCGCAACCTGCTCAAGGTGCGTGGCGGCAAGGTTGCCCTGCACCGGCGCGAAGTGGGTGCGGTCTATCAGGACCACCGGCTGCTGGTGGACCGCAGCATCGGCGAGAACGTGGCTCTGCCACTGATCCTGCGCGGCGACCGCCGGGCCGATACCGGCAAGCGGGTGCGTTCGGTGCTGGAACGGATGGGTCTGGGCCATCGCGAAAAGGCCCTGCCCAGCGAACTGTCGGCCGGTGAGCAGCAGCGCGTGGGCATTGCCCGCGCCATCATTGCCGAACCCCGCCTGCTGGTGGCCGACGAACCCACCGGCAACCTCGACCCGACCCTGGCCGCGGAAATCATGACCCTGTTTGCCGAACTGCCGGCGCGCGGCACCAGCGTGCTGGTGGTCAGTCATGACCTGGCCCTGCTCAAGCAGATGCGCAAGCGCGTGCTGATCCTTGACCACGGCCGTCTGGTCGATGACATCTCGCCGCAGGACCTGGCCGAATGAGCAGCAGCAAACCCGAAAACACCGGCAGCGCCGCGCCGTCGCGCTTGTTCACCTGGCTCAACCATCATCTGCACAGCGTGGTTTTCAGCCTTGGCCGTGCCGCGCGCAAGCCGTGGGCGACCGCATTGACCGTGGCGGTGATGGCGCTGGCGCTGGTGTTGCCGCTGGGGCTGTCGATTGCCTTGGACAACCTCAAGCATTTCGCCGGCAGCGTGCAGCAGTCGCGCGATATCAATCTGTTCCTGAAGACCGATGTCGATGCGGCGGCGGCTCAGCAACTGGTCACCAGCCTGCGTGCACGCGCCGATGTTGGCGAGGTACTGCTGCGCACACCCGACGAGGGACTGGCCGAGCTGCGGCAGAACGCCGGGCTGGGTGAAGCCATCGATGCGCTGGGTGAGAACCCCTTGCCGACCCTGCTGATAGTGACCCCGGCCAATGGCGATGACGCGGCCCTGGCCAAATCATTGGAGACGCTGCCGCAGGCCGATCTGGTCCAGCACGATGCGCTGTGGCGGCAGCGGCTGGATGGCTGGCTGAACTTCGGTGCGCGGCTGGTGCAGGTGTTGTCGGCCTTGCTGGGCTTGGGCGCGGCGCTGGTGGTAGGCAATACCGTGCGCCTGGATATCCAGGCGCGGCGCGAGGAAATCGGCGTACTGCAGCTGCTCGGCGCCAGTGATGGCTTCATCCGCCGCCCGTTTGTCTACCTGGGCGCGTGGTACGGGCTGGCTGCCGGTGCCTTGGCGCTGGGCTTGATCGCCTTGTGCGGGCTGGCATTGCGGCCGCCGTTGGCAAACCTGTCGCAAAGCTACGGCAGTCCTTTCACCTTGCATGGCCTGGATTTGCTGCATTCGGGCATGGTGCTGGTAGGCACCACGATTCTGGGTTGGTTGGGGGCATGGCTGGTGACTGGCCACTTCCTCAGGCAGACTCGCCCGACTGAAACCTGAGGCCCGCATGTCCACGCACGAGCTCAAGCACCTGATCAGCGATGCACCACGGGTAATGGTGGTCGATGGATCCAAACTGGTACGGCGTTTGATCAGCGACGTGCTCAAGCGCGAACTGCCCGATGTCGAAGTAGTGGGCTGCGCCAGCATTGCCGAGGCGCGCGAAGCGCTCGCCGCCGGCCCGGTGCACCTGGTCACCACCTCGCTGGCCTTGCCCGATGGCGATGGCCTGGCGCTGGCACGCGGCGTCCGCGAGACCGCCGGGCAGGCCTATGTGCCGGTGATCGTGGTCTCCGGTGATGCCCAGCAGCACCTGGAGCAGCGCCGCTTCACCGAGTACGTCACCGATTATTTCGACAAGGCGCTGGGCCACGAAGCCCTGGCCACCTTCATCCGCGGCTATGTGCAGCCCGAGCCGGTGGCCAATGCCACCGTGCTTTATGTCGAGGACAGCCGCGTGGTGGCCGAGGCCACCAAGCGCATGCTCGAGCGGCATGACCTGCATGTGGTGCACGTGCTTACCGCCGAGGATGCGTTCTCGCTGCTCACCGCCGAGTCGCTGGGCCGCACCACGCGGCAGGTGGACCTGGTGCTGACCGACGTCACCCTCAAGGGTGAGTTGAGCGGCCGTGATGTGGTTGAACGCATCCGTGTAGATTTCGCCTATGGCAAGCGGCGCCTGCCGGTGCTGGTGATGACCGGTGACGGCAACCCGCACAACCAGTCGGCGTTGCTGCAGTCCGGCGCCAATGACCTGGTGCAGAAACCCATTGAAGAACGTCTGCTGGTGACCAAGGTGCTGTTCCAGCTGCGGCTGGCGCGCATGGCACAGCCGGCGGTGGTGCTGTGAACGAAGACGGCGCGCAGATCCAGCTTGAAGCCAGTTGGAAAGCGCGCATCGGTGATTGGCTGCTGCGTCCGGAGATGCGTGAGCTGTCGGCCTTCCTGCGCAAGCGCAAGGCGGCCGGTGCGCATGTATTCCCGCCGGGCCCGCAGATTTTCGCCGCCTTCGATGCCACCCCGTTCGAACAGGTGAAGGTGGTGGTGCTGGGGCAGGACCCGTACCACGGCTACGGCCAGGCCCACGGCCTGAGCTTTTCGGTGATGCCGGATGTGCCGGTGCCGCCATCGCTGCTCAATATCTATAAAGAGCTTGAGGCCGACCTCGCCATTCCGCGCCCGGACCATGGCTGCCTGCTGCCGTGGGCGCAGCAGGGCGTGCTGCTGCTCAATGCCGTGCTGACGGTGGAAGAGGGCAAGGCCGGTGCGCATCAACGCCGTGGCTGGGAGGGTTTCACCGACCATGTGGTCGATGTGCTCAACCGCGAGCGCGAAGGCCTGGTGTTCCTGTTGTGGGGCGCCTATGCCCAGCAGAAGGGCAAGGTCATCGATACCGGCCGCCATCGCGTGCTGAAGGCCCCGCATCCGTCGCCATTGTCGGCGCACCGGGGCTTTCTGGGCTGCCGGCATTTCTCGCAGACCAACGACTACCTGGCCCGCCGTGGGCAGGCGCGGATTGACTGGCGGTTGCCGGCCCGGGCAGACCTGCAGCTGGCCCCTGCTGGCAGCTGAATTTCCTTGATCCCTGTCATATCGCGGTGACCTTGGCTTTGCTACCTTGGCCGTCCTTGGAATGCCTACGTTGCTGTCGCCTATTCAGGTTTGACCCCGGGTTTGCTGACAAAAACAGAACGCTGGAACTTTTTCTGTACCGAGCAGTCCAATAGTTCGACTGCTAAGATGAGGTCCTATGAACCTGAACACCTCTACTGCCCTTGTGGCAAACAATCTCCCGATTCCCAGTGCGCTCGGTTCGCTGGACGCCTACATCGGTGCCGTGCACCAGATCCCGGTGCTGTCGGTCGATGAGGAGCAGGAACTGTCGCGTCGTTTCCGTGACGAGCAGGATCTGCACGCCGCACGTGAGCTGGTGCATTCGCACCTGCGCTTCGTGGTGCACGTGGCCCGCGGTTACAACGGCTACGGCCTGCAGCTGGGCGACCTGATCCAGGAAGGCAACATCGGCCTGATGAAGGCGGTCAAGCGCTTCGACCCGGATATGGGCGTGCGCCTGGTGTCCTTCGCGGTGCATTGGATCCGTGCCGAGATGCACGAGTTCATCCTCAAGAACTGGCGCATCGTCAAGGTCGCCACGACCAAGGCGCAGCGCAAGTTGTTCTTCAACCTGCGCAAGTCCAAGACCCGCCTGGGCTGGATGAACGCCGCCGAGGTCAGCGCGGTTGCCAAGGATCTGAACGTCTCCGAGCGTGAAGTGATGGAGATGGAATCGCGTCTGTCCGGCCGTGACATCGGTTTCGATGCGCCGTCCGATGACGACGACGATCATGCGCCGCCGTCGCCGGCTGCGTACCTGGTCGCACGCGATGAAGATCCGTCGCAGGCCTATGAGCGAGAGGACAGCGAAGACAACCAGCTGAGCCTGCTGCGCGAAGGCCTGGCCAAGCTCGACCAGCGTTCGCGCGACATCATCGCCCGCCGTTGGTTGGATGCCGACAGTAAGGTGACGCTGCAGGAGCTGGCAGATGAGTACGGCGTATCGGCCGAGCGCATCCGCCAGATCGAAGCCAACGCGCTGAAGAAGATGAAGGCATTGTTCGCCGCCTGAGCAAGGCCGCAACGATGAAAGCCAAAGGCCCGGGGAAACCCGGGCCTTTGTTGTGTAGTGCCGAGCCATGCTCGGCAGGGGCCTTATCCAAGGCGCATAGTTGCCGGTAAAGCCCAGCCGAGCATGGCTCGGCTCTACAAGGGCTGCGCCGATATCATTCCGAAGGGCCGGCAATCGGTAGTGCCGAGCCATGCTCGGCAGGAGCGTCATGCACGAACCTGCCGCTGCCGGTAAAGCCCAGCCGAGCATGGCTCGGCTCTACAGGGGATGCGCCGATATCATTCCGAAGGGCCAGTAATCGGTAGTGCCGAGCCATGCTCGGCAGGGGTTTTATGCAGGGCTCATCGTTGCCGGTAACGCCCCTGCCGAGCATGGCTCGGCACTACGGGTGATCGCGCGTGGCTTTCCCGTGTAAATTCGGCATTCCTCTTTCCGCCGGAGCTGACCATGAAAGGAAACTGCCTGTGTGGTGCTGTCGAAGTGATCGCCAATGACAGTTCCGAGATTGGCCTTTGCCACTGCAGCATGTGCCGGCGTTGGTCGGGCGGTCCGTTGTTCGCGGTGCATTGCGATACGCAGGTGCAGGTGCTCGGCGACACCGTCAAAACCTATCGCTCCTCGGACTGGGCTGAGCGCGGCTTCTGCGGGCAATGCGGTACGCACCTGTATTACCGGCTGGTGCCGGATGGCGAATACTTCGTGCCGGCCGGCGTGTTCCAGGATCACAGCTTCGCGCTTGCCAGCCAGATCTTCATCGACGAGAAACCGCCGTACTACGACCTGGCCAACCAGACGCCGATGCTGACCGGACGCGAAGTATTCGAACAGTTCGCCAACGGCAGCAGCTGACCGTTGGCGAGCTGACGCGGATCAGCCAGCGGGCTCCTTGCCATCGCCCTCGTCGGCATCGCCGAGGATGATGCGCGCGCTGCGCTGGTAGCTCCAATACGCCACTGCCCAGTTCAGCAGCACCACCAGCCGGTTGCGGAAACCGATCAGGAAGAACACGTGCGCGGCCAGCCAGAACCACCACGCCAGCAGGCCTGACAGCTGCAGTTTGCCGACGTGGACGATGGCCGCCATGCGGCCGATGGTGGCCAGGTTGCCCTGGTCGTTGTAACGGAACGCGGCCGGCGCCGGCTTGCCGGCAAGACGGGCGCTGATCACCTGCGCCACGTACTTGCCCATCTGCTTGGCCGCCGGCGCCACCCCGGGCACCGGCCGGCCATTGGCCTGGGTCAGTGCGACCAGGTCGCCACCGACGAAGATCTCCGGATGGCCAGGGACGCTGAGATCCGGCTCGACCAGCACGCGGCCGGCGCGGTCCAGCGGCACGTCCAGGGTGCGCGCCAGCGGTGAGGCGGCCACACCGGCGGCCCACACCACCGTGCGTGCCGGCACATGCGTGTCGCCGAGCTGGAAGCCCTGTCCGTCGATATGGCTGACGGGGGTGCCGGTGAGCACTTCCACGCCCAGCTTTTCCAGCTGGCGGCGTGCCTTCAAGGACAGCGCTTCCGGGAACGAGGACAGCACGCGCGGCCCGGCTTCCACCAGCCGCACCTTGGCATCGGCCGGGTTGATGTGGCGGAACTCGTTCTTCAGCGTGTGGCGGGCGATTTCGGCCAGGGTACCGGCCAGCTCCACCCCGGTGGGGCCACCGCCGACGATGGCGAAGCTCAGCCATGCCGCGCGCTTGGCCGGGTCGGATTCGGCCTCGGCGCGTTCGAACGCCAGCAGCAGCTTGCGGCGCAAGTAGAGCGCGTCATCCAGGGTCTTCAGACCGGGCGCATCGCCGGCCCATTCGTCGTGGCCGAAATAGGCGTGGGTGGCGCCGCTGGCGAGCAGCAGCATGTCGTAGCCGAGCTGGCTGCCGTCGCCGAGCTGCAGCTGCCTGGTGTTTTTGTCGATGACGGTCACCTCGCCCAGGCGGACCTCGACGTTGCGCTGCTTGCCAAGGATATGGCGCAGCGGCGCGGCGATATCCGGCGCCGACAAGCCGGCCGTGGCCACCTGGTAGAGCAGGGGCTGGAACAGATGGTGATTGCGGCGGTCGACCAGGGTGATGCGCAATGGCGCATCGGCCAGCGCACGGCTGGCCCAGAGCCCGGCGAAACCACCGCCGACGACGACAAGATGCGGGTGTTGCGGCATGACGTACTCCGGTGGGGCCGGTGAACCGGCCATGGGGGCGGGTTGTCAGCTGGCATCATCGCATTGATGTGCTTTGAAACAGCGATGACCGATACTGGCACTCAGCTTGTCGCCATGGAGTTGCCCCGTGTCTGAGCCTGAGAAGCGCATCGCGCTGTTGATCGATGCCGATAACGCGCCGTCGTCGAAGATTGACGACATCCTTGTGGAAGTGGCTGCCTTTGGCGTTGCCAACGTGCGCCGCGCTTATGGTGACTGGAAGAACCCGCGGCTGAAGGGCTGGGAAAGCGTGCTGCACGAGTTCGCGATCCGGCCGATCCAGCAGTTCGCCTATTCCAAGGGCAAGAACGCCTCGGACATGGCGATGGTGGTCGATGCGATGGACCTGCTGTACGCGCGCAACCTCGACGGTTTTGCGATTGTCTCCAGCGATGCCGACTTCACCCCGCTGGTGATGCGCATCCTTACTGACGGTTTGAAGGTGTACGGCTTTGGCCAGCAGAAGACACCACTGGCCTTCGTCAATGCCTGCTCGAAGTTCATCTATCTGGAGGCGCTGGGCAATGCGCCTGCGGAGGCGGCCGAGCCTGCCGCCAGCGCCGCGCCGGCAAGCAGTGAACCGGTAAGCAGCGAGCCGGCAAGTAGCGAGCCGACAGGCAGTGAATCGGCGGAGTCACCTGCAGCACCGATCACTCCGCGCACTGCCAATGAGCTGCGCGGCGATACCCGCCTGCTCAACCTGCTGCGCGGTGCGGTGGATGCGGTGGCCGACGAGCAGGGTTGGGCGCTGCTGAGCGCGGTAGGCAACCAGATTGCCAACCGTGCCTCGTTTGATTCGCGCAACTATGGTTATCGCAAGCTGAGCGACCTCATCGCCGCGACTGGTCTGTTCGAGGTCAAGCGCGCCGGCAAGGCATCGGCGGTACGCGCGCTGCCCCGCAAGGGCGCGCGTGATGAAACCTGATGGAAGGAGTGACCGAATGTTGAAGATCTGGGGCCGGCGCAATTCCAGCAATGTGCGCAAGGTGCTGTGGTGTGCCGAGGAGATCGGCTTGCCGTATGAATCCATTGAAGTGGGCGGCGCGTTTGGTGGCACGCAGAGCGCCGAATACCGCGCGATGAATCCCAATGGCCTGGTGCCGGTGATCGAGGATCATGGCCTGCCGGTTTGGGAATCCAACGCCATCGTCCGCTACCTGAGTGCGCGCTATGCCTTGGACGTGCTGTATCCGGCCGACCCGGTCGAGCGTGCACGCAGCGAGCAATGGATGGATTGGACCACGTCGAGTTTTGCGGTGGCGTTCCGCGATCTGTTCTGGGGCGTGCTGCGCACCGCACCGGCGGACCGTGACGAGGCGCGCATCGCAGCGGCCCTGCTGCGCTGTGGTGAGTTGCTGACGCTCGCTGACGCGGCACTGGCCGAGCAACCGTGGCTGTCTGGCGAACGTTTCGCGATGGGTGATATTCCGTTGGGGTCGTTTATTTACGCCTGGTTTGAAATGCCGATCCAACGCCCGGAGCTGCCGCATCTGGCGGCGTGGTATGCGCGGCTGCAGCAGCGGCCTGCGTACCGGAAGGGAGTCATGACGGCGTTGACGTGAGTTGATGCGAAGATTTTTGAATGCGGGAATACGGGAATACGGGAATACGGGAATGCGGGAATGCGGGAATGCGGGAATGCGGGAATTGCGGGAGCACAGGAATGCTAGCCCCTCTCCCGCTTGCGGGAGAGGGGTTGGGGTGAGGGGAGCTTTTGACTTTTGCCTTGTGGTTTCTTCGCCGGGAAATGCCCTAGAAGCACAAACAACAGCAACAGCAACAGCAACAGCAACAGCGCCCCCCATCCGCCCTTCGGGCACCTTCCCCCGCAAGCGGGAGAAGGGAAAGCGGCTCCGTTGGTCTTTGTGGTAGCTGCAAAGACCACAGCAACAGCAACAGCAACAGCACAAGCAACAGCACAAGCGACAGCACAAGCGACAGCACAAACAACAGCGCCTCCATTCGCGCTTCGGGCACCTTCCCCCGCAAGCGGGAGAAGGGAAGGCGGTTTCCGTCGGTTCTTGCGGTTGCTGCAAAGAAAAAGCCGCGCTGTTGCCAGCGCGGCTTTTCATTGGCTCCGTGCACTGGGCACGGGTACAGCAGTCTTAGAACTTCCAGTTCACGCCGAAATAGACCACACGGCCCGCGTAACCGTTGGAGTAGAAACGGGCCTTGGTGTCGTTGCCCAGATGGGTGCGCGTCTCTTCCTTGGTCAGGTTCAACACCGAGGCACTCAGGCTCAACGCCGGGGTGATGTTGTAGGCGGCGTTCAGATCGATCTGCTGGTAGGGCTCCTGGTAGAGGTTCAGACCGCTGACCAGGCCCTGCACCACTTCGCCGCGGCGGTTCCACGAGGCACGCAGCAGCAACTTTTCAACTTCATAGAACACGGTGAAGTTGGCCTGGTTCTCGGCGCTGCCAACCAGCGGTGACTTGCCGATCGCGGTGCCGTCTTCCAGGGTGATCGCCGCTTCGTTGGTGTCGTTCCAGGTGTAGTTCGCCTGGAAGCCCAGGCCGAAATCCAGCGTGTGCTGGGCGTAGAACTCCAGGCCCTGCGACACCGCATCACGACCACCGGCGGTGGTGGAGTAGTTCTGCACCACCACGCTCTGACCGCCAACGTTCTGGGTGACGTCCTGCACCACCGGTACCGAGAAGTTGCTGACGTCCTTGCGGAACAGGCCCAGGCCCAGCACCGAGCCGGGCTGGAAGTACCACTCCACGCCGATGTCGTACTGGGTGGCCTTGTAGGCTTCCAGGTTCTTGTTGCTGCCCGAGCCGTACCAGCCCTGCTCACTGGCGCCGCCGGTGAGGCGGCGGTCGTTGACGTATTCGGGGCTGAAGTACTCCAGGCTGCCCGGTGCGGCGATGTTGTTGTAACTCGGGCGCGCGATCACCTTGGAGGCCGCCGCACGCAGCAGCAGGTTGTCGGTCAGGTCATAGGCCAGGTTGAAGCTGGGCAGCACGTCGGTGTAGCTGCGGTCCAGGCCGGTGACCGCGAACGACTCCACGCGCGCTTCGCTGTCGGAGAGGCGCCAATAGCCTTCGGTGCCGCAGTAGGTGCGTGCCGGTGCGCCGCCGGGTACCGCCGCGCCGGCCTGGCAGGCCAGCGGGTTGCCGTTGGCGTCGTCGTAGAAGTAGTCGTTGTACGAGGTGACTTTGTCGGTGGAATCAGCGTGTTGGCGGGTGCTGACCACACGCACGCCGACGTTGCCGCGCAGGCGCTCGGTGCGGAAATTGGCCTGCAGGTAGGTCGAGTAGATCTTTTCGTCCACGTTGTAGACGAAGTTGTCCTCGTTGCGGGTCTGCATGCCGCCGTAGGTCTTGTTGAGATACGAGATGTAGGCCGGGTAGTTGATGGCCGGGAACGCGCTTGAATTGATACCGCCAGCCAGGTTGCCCATGCCGTAGATGAAGTCGGGCGAGAACTGCAGGGCGGTGTCGTTGCAGCCGCCGTTCCAGTAGCGGTTCTCGTAGTCGCTGGCATCGGTGCCGGGGCAGGCCCAGTAGCTGTTGCCGGTGCTGCGGTGGATGCCGCCGTCACGGTACTTGACGCCAAACTGCAGCGATTCCAGGAAGCCGGAGTCGTTGTGCCAGGTGGTATCGATCTGGGCGTACTTCTGCTCGTTGGTGTTGCGGGTCCATGACGAGCCGGTGGAGCCGAGGTCAACCTGCAGGATGCCGTTCTTCAGGTTCTGCATCAGTTCCGGCGAGAACGCCATCGACGGCGTGCCGGTCAGGTTCCAGGAGCTGGCCAGGTTGCCCAGGTTCCAGCTGCCGTCCGCATTCTGGCTGCGCGGCTTGAGCGGTACCGAGAACTGCAGCGACGGGCCGCCCTTGGCCCAGGTGCGCCCGCCCTTGAAGGCGATGTCGACCGACTCGCCGCGCCATTCGGCGGAGAAATCGGCGGTCTGCGACAGTGCCTTTTCCAGGTTGTAGCTGCCGGTGATCTGCGGGGTGGGGATGGTGCAGTCGTCCGAGCCCCAGCCACCCGGCGCCATGCCGCCGGCGGCAGCGTCGTCTTCGCTGCAATAGTAGGTCTTGCCGGGGTGCTTGCTGTAGTCGGCGCCGGTGACGATGGTGCCACTCGGGTCCATGGTCAGCCCGTCGAGCAGGCGCCCGCCGGCCCAGTTGCCGTCGCCCCAATAGCGGGCGATATTCCATTCCGGCACCTTGATGGTGTGGGTCTGGGAGTCCTGCGACAGGTCGAAGCGGAAGTAGTTCGCGGTCAGGGTGAGGTTGTCCAGCGGCTTGAACTGGAGGGTTATCTGGCCGCCCTTGCGCTCGCGTTCCTCCTCCGTGACATCGAGGTTCACCGAGGTCGGCATCATGAAGCCGGTGTAGTACTTGCCGTTCTGGTCGTAGAAGCCGGTACCGCCCCACCAGTTGGAATTGAAGTCGGAGGGGTTGCCGTGGACGTCAACCGCGGTGCCGCCTTCGTCACGGCCATACCAGGACCAGCCTTCGGTGCTGGCGCCCATGGTGCGGGTGGTGCGCTTCTGGTCGGTATAACCGACGAACACGCCGAAGCGCTCGTCCTTGTCATGCCACGAGTACGAGGCGGAAAGCTGGCCGTCGGTCTTCTTGCTGGTGTCGGCCCAGGTGCCTTCAACGGAGACGAAGCCGGTATTGGCTTCCATGTCCAGCGGGCGGCGCGTGTGCAGGATCACCGTGCCGCCGATGCCGCCTTCGTCGATGCGTGCTTCCGGCGACTTGAACAGCTCGGCGCTGCCCAGCATGTTCGACGGCAGCAGGGTGTAGTTGAACGAACGGGTGGGGTCGCCGTTGGATTCGGCGGTGGCCACGTAGTTGCCGTTCAACTCGGTAAGGGTCAGCTCCGAGGACAGGCCGCGCACGCTGACATTTTTACCTTCGCCGCCGTCGCGGGTGATGATCACGCCGGGCACGCGCTGCAGCGCGTCGGCCACGTTCTTGTCGGGGAATTTGCCGACGTCTTCGGCGGTGATCACCTCGACCACGGCATTGGCGTCGCGCTTCTGCTCAAGGCTTTTTTCGATGGCGTAGCGGTAGCCGGTGACGTTGACGCTGTCGAGCGTGGTGGCATCGGTGCTGCTGGTAGTTGCCTGCTGCGCGAACGCAACGCCGGGTACGGCGGCGACGGCAAACAAGGCCACGGCAATGGCGGCGGACAAAGCGTCGCGGCCCTGCTTGGGTTTGATCTGTTTCATTCCACTCTCTCCCTCTCCTGGATTGAATTGTCTGCTGAAACGTTGACTTGTATCGATCTAAAAAACCTGTGAAACCGGGGCCTTGTGGTGCGTCCGCTCAAGATCTGCTTGGCGTCTGCCCGGGCTGCCGTTGCCGGGGATCGTGGGGGTGTCGATTTGGATCGATCTAAACGATTGGCGCGCATTTTTTAGCACAGGCTCGGGGCGGACGCATGTTGCTACGCAATATGGCGG
>NZ_LDJJ01000024.1 GCF_001431465.1 Stenotrophomonas terrae
TGGTGTTGAGACTTCGAAAGAATCGCAGCAGGCGCCCTTTCGCCCGCTGACTGCGCGGAATAGCTCAGGCCGGATCCGCGGCCGGCGCTGCCGGGCGGTGCGCCGCCGCGCTCCAAGCAACGCCGGCAATCAGGCACAGCGCGGCGATCACCTCGATGGCTACCGGCCAGCGCTGCTGCCAGACAAAGCCGTACAGCAGCCCAAACAAGGTCTCGAACACGATCATCTGCCCGCCCAGGGTCAATGGCAGGGCGCGGCTAGCGCGGTTCCAGCAGGCGTTGCCCAGTATCGAGGCGAACACCGCCACCGCTGCCGCCATCATCCAGAAACCGGCCCACTCGCGGCCCGTATGCCCGGCGCCACCGTCGGCGAAGGCCACGGGCGCCAACAGCAGGGCCAAGCCCCCGGTTGCCACCCCGGTCAACAATGACCAGTCATGCCCGGATACATCCGGCACCTTGGCCAGCCAGCGTGTGTTACCTACCGAATAGGCAGTCCAGGACAGTAGCGCCCCCACCCCGCACAGCAGGCCAAGCAAGCGCTGCGTGGTGCTGGCCTGTACATGTGACGAGACGATGGCCTCGTAGCCCATCAGAGCCACCCCTGCCACGCACAAGGCCAGCGCCGGGGCCAGCCGCGACAAGGGCACCGCGCCCGGTTCCCGTGCGCCCACCACCGCCACCAAAACCGGCACCATGCCGACGATCAACGCAGCAGCCCCGCCCCCGCTCCACTGCACGCAAATGGACAGCATGACGAAATAGAGCAGATTGCCCAGCAGGCTCAGCCAGGTCAGCGCGGTCCATTCGGCCTTGCCGATGCGCGCGCGCAGCGTCGGCCAACGCGGCACCAGCAGGATCACTGCAACCAAGCCGTAAATCAGGTAACGCGCCGCCGCCAACTGCATCGGCGAAAAGTCCGCCAGCACGGCTGGCGCCAGGAACACCAGGCCCCATAGCGCGCCGGAAGCCACGCCATTGCCAATACCGAACCACATCCGATCCTTCATCACGCCACCGGGCACCCAGAGATCACACCAGCATCCACGTGCCGGCCTTGTTTGTATTGTCCCAGCCTACGCGGCGATGGGCTGAAACTACGCATCGAAACGGCGGCGGTAGCGGCCCGGCGTGATGCCCAGCGAACGGCGCATGGCGCGGGTCAAGGCGCCCTGGTCGGAGAAGCCTACTTGTTGGGCGATCTGCGCCAGCGACTGGCTACCGCCCGCCAATTGCCGCTGGGCAAGCTGTAGTCGCTGTTGCAGCAGCCATTGCGCCGGGGTAAGCCCGTATTCGCGCTTGAACAGGCCATGCAAGGCTGTCAAGCCGACACCGGCTACCTGCCCCACACGAGCCACCTACCCGACC
>NZ_LDJJ01000025.1 GCF_001431465.1 Stenotrophomonas terrae
CAGGTGCCGGCCAGCCCCCGGTATTGATGCCGATGCAGTGCGGTGATGCCCTCAGTTTTCGCAGTTATGGCCCCGCGGGTCATTCGCATAGCCACGCTCATCTGCAGCTGGTTCTGCCGCTGCACGGCAGCCTGGAACTGGAGATCGAAGGGCGGGGCGGTCGCCTGGACGCGGCGCGCGGAGCGTTGGTCCTGCCCGGTGCGGCCCATGTGCAGTCCGGCAACGGGCGCAACCGGTTTCTGATCGTGGACTGTGACAGTGCCTTGCTGGCGCGGTCACAGTTGGAGCGGGCGCAGCAGCGCCCGTTTCTGCAGGTTTCCGGGGCTGCCCGCAGCTTGCTTGAATTCATCGAAATCCGGACCGGAACGCAGCCGAATGTGAGCACGGCGCTGGCGCAGCACGCCCTGCCGTTGTTGCTGGACGCCTTGTTCGCCGCACCCGTGGCAGCAGCTCCGAGCGGAGCGGCGTTGCGGCGGCTGTCTGCACAGATTCTGGAAGCCCCCGGGCAGGCCTGGTCGCTGGCCCGTATGGCGCAGGTAGCCGGTGTCGGCTTGACAGCCTTGCATGGCCTGTTCAAGCGCGAATACGGGCTTACCCCGGCGCAATGGCTGCTGCAACAGCGACTACAGCTTGCCCAGCGGCAATTGGCGG
>NZ_LDJJ01000026.1 GCF_001431465.1 Stenotrophomonas terrae
GGGTTGGGGAGGGGTTGGCTCTTTGTCGGCTGATGTAGTGCCTGCTTCGCGGCTTACGCCGCTCCCACAAGTTCTGCGGCTTGGCCGGTACGGCCTCTGCCGAGCATGGCTCGGCACTACCGCTCTGCTCCCTCCCTTTGGCCTTAGGCCAAGGGGAGGGTTGGGGAGGGGTGAGCTCTTTGCGGGCTGATGCGGTGTCTGCTTCGCGGCTTACGCCGCTCCTACAACGGGCCACAGCCCGGTCCGGTCCGGGACCCCACTCGGTTCTGGCACAGCTTTTGCAACTTCCCCGGCAACGTTCCGTGGGAGCTTCCACATGGCCAACCTGTTTTCCGACTACCTAGGCATCCACGCGCAGGCGATGCCGTTGCGCGAGCAGCGCATGAAGCTGATCGCCAGCAATCTGAGCAATGCCGATACGCCGGGCTACAAGGCCCGCGATCTGGACTTTGACGCCGCCCTGCGCAATGCACAGGGTGCAACCAGCGGCAATGGCCTGCTCAACACCACTGCCGAACAGCACTACGCCATCGGCGGCAGCGCTGGGCTCAATCCGTTCCAGATACTGCGCGAGGGTGCGCAGCCCAGCCTGGACGGCAATACCGTTGATCCGGATACCGAACGCGCCGCCTATGGCCGCGCCGCGCTGGAATACCGCGCCTCGCTCAGCTTCGTCGAGTCCAAGGTGAAAACCATGCTCACCGCGATCACCGGCCAATAAGGAAACGCGCCATGAGCAATCTGCCCATCTTCGATATTGCTGGTTCCGCTTTGCAGGCGCAGTCGGTGCGCATGAGCACCATCGCCTCCAACCTGTCCAACGCCGATTCCATCGCCGGATCGCCACAGGCGGTCTACAAGCCGTTGGAGCCGATCTTCCAGGCCGTCACCAGCCGTACCGATCCCAATCTGACCGGCGTGCAGGTCAAGGAGATCGCGCAGAGTGACGCGCCGCCGATCAAACGCTACGAACCCAACCATCCGCTGGCCGATGGCGAGGGCTATGTGTATTCGCCCGACGTCGATCCGGTAGCGCAGATGGTCAACCTCATCTCCACTTCGCGCAATTACCAGGCCGGTGTGGAAATGCTCAGTACGGCCAAAGAGCTTGCCTTGGCCACGCTGACCATGGGCCGCTGAGCCCCCTCCCCCAGGAATCTGCCGACATGAGCACCAGCGTCAACTCCGATCTCTACAGCTCGCTCGGGCTTACTGCCCCGAACAGCGCCACCAAAACCAAGGATAAAAGCGCGCTTGACCAGGCCGACTTCCTGAAGCTGATGACCACCCAGCTGCAGCACCAGGATCCGACCAAACCAATGGACAACAGCCAGATGGTCGCGCAGATGGCACAGCTGTCCACCGTGCAGGGCATCACCGATCTGAACACCTCGGTGAAGGGCTTCCAGCAGTCCATGGCCAGCGATCAGGTACTGCGTGGTGCGGCCCTGGTTGGCCACGAAGTGATGGTGCCTTCGACCAAGGTCGCGCTGGAAGCCGAAGGCGGCGCCAGCGGCACTGTCGCGGCACCCTCCGCCGGCTTCGTCACCGTCGACATCACCGACGCCAACGGTCTGAAGGTCAATCAGCTGAACGTGCCGGCCGACGCCGCTGGCGAGGTCGCCTTCCAGTGGGACGGCACCAACGCCGATGGCGAGCGCCTGCCCGCGGGCAGCTATACCGTCACCGCAACCCATACCGACAGCGCAGGCGCACAGAGCAAGCTCAACACCTATGTGCAGGCGGAAGTGGAAAGCGTGACGGTGGGTTCCGACGGCCTGTACCTGAATCTCAAGGGGCTGGGCACTGCCCCGCTCGACTACGTGCTCCGCGTCAGCTGAGCCCCCTCTTCGATTTCCCAGGAGTATCGCCATGGGCTTCAACGTCTCACTGTCAGGCATCAATGCGGCCAACGCTGACCTGAATGTCACCGCCAACAACATCGCCAACGTCAACACCACCGGCTTCAAGGAATCGCGCGCCGAGTTCGCCGATCTGTTCAATGCCACCAGCTATGGCCTGTCGCGCAACGCGATTGGTTCCGGCGCGCGGCTGAGCAATGTGGCGCAGCAGTTCTCGCAGGGCAACATCAACCAGACCGGGCGCAGCCTGGACCTGGCCGTGGCCGGCGAAGGCTTCTTCACCATGAACATGAACGGTTCGCGCGTGTACTCGCGTGCAGGCAACTTCCAGACCGACAACAACGGCTATGTGGTGAACCCGCAGGGCGCACGCCTGCAGGTATTTGCCCCCAGCGCCGATGGCACCCGCTTCGACGGTCAGCTGACCGACCTGCAGCTGCTTACCACCGACAGCCCGCCGAAGCAGAGCACCCTGGTCAACATGGCGTTCACCCTGCCGGGCAACGCGCCCGAGCCGACGGTGGCGCCGTTTGATCCCACCGACTCCAATACCTACAACCACTCCACCGGTGGCATCACCGTGTACGACTCGTTGGGTGTCAGCCACACCCAGACCTCGTACTTCGTGAAGACGGCCAACGCCAACGAATGGGAAGTACACAACTACATCGACGGCCAGCCTGCCGGCGGCCCTTCGACGCTGCAGTTCTCCAACGCCGGTGCATTGACCAACCCGGCGAATGGCGACATCACCCTGGCGCCGTTCACCCCGAGCACCGGCGCTGGCGTGGTCAACCTGACCCTGAATGTCTCCGGCGCTACCCAGTACGGCGAAAAGTTCGCGATGCGCGATACCCGCCAGGACGGCTATGCCGCCGGCAAGCTCAATGAGATCAGCATCTCCGAGGAAGGCGTGGTGTATGCGCGCTATACCAACGGCGATGACAAACCACTGGGCCAGGTTGCGTTGACCACCTTCAACAACCCACAGGGCTTGCAGAACCAGGGCAACAATCTGTGGGTTGAGACCTTCTCATCCGGCAACCCGCGTACCGGCGCGCCGGACACCTCGGACCTGGGCCAGATCCAGGCCGGCTCGCTGGAAGCGTCAACGGTGGATCTGACCGAGCAGCTGGTCAACATGATCGTGGCCCAGCGCAACTTCCAGGCCAATTCGCAGATGGTGTCCACCCAGGACCAGATCACCCAGACCATCATCAACATCAGGTAAGCCAGTCGGGCGCGACGGTGCATGACTGGCCAGTGACCAGCCTTTCAAGCAATCGCGCCCACGCTTATGCACGACGCTGCACTGACGTCGCGCGCCCGCAGGTGGCGTGCGACGGGTTGCTCTGCCCGCCCCCTGCGCTCCCACCCCTCTTTACTTCCGAATCCAAGCCTTATGGACAAAGCCCTCTACGTTGCCATGACCGGTGCCCGTGCCTCGCTGCAGGCGCAGGCCACGGTGTCGCACAACCTGGCCAACTCGGATACCCCAGGCTTCAAGGAAGCTTTGGCCAACACCGAAGCGTTCCGCATCCAGGGCCCGGGCTTTCCGTCGCGGGTGGATGCGCTGCATGTGGACGCCGGCTTCAACCGCCGCGTTGGCGCCCAGCAGATCACTGGCAATGCATTGGATCTTTCCCTGCAGCCGGGCAGCTGGCTGGCCGTGCAATCCAGCGATGGCAGCGAGGCCTATACCCGCAGCGGCGCCTTGTCGCTGACGCCGAACGGGCAACTGCTCACCGCCGAAGGCAATGCCGTATTGGATGACAACGGCAATCCCATCGCGGTACCGCCGCATCAGGCGATGGAAATCGGGCACGACGGCACCTTGTCGATCATCCCGCTGGGTGAAGGCCCGCAGACGATGGCGATGATTGGCCGCCTGCGCGTGGTTGATGCACCCAATGAACGGCTGGAACGCAGGCTCGATGGTTTGATGCGCAATACCGATCCACAGCAGCCTTTCGTGCAGCGCCAAGGCAAGGCGCTGGACAGCGGCATGCTGGAATCCAGCAATGTCGACGCTGCCGGTGCATTGGTGCAGATGATCCAGCTGCAGCGCCAGTTTGAAATGCAGGTGAAGGTCATCAAGCATGGCGACGAAAACGCGCGCAGTGCCAACAGCCTGCTGCGCCTGAACGGCTGATAGCAAGACAAGCCGCACAGACATTACGCGCGCCTGCACTACTTCGTGGCGCGCGATCCGATACACAGCGGTGCGTTCCCCGCTGCCAGCATCCTCACTTCAGTTCATTCCCCTCCCACGCCCCGACCTGTTCAACCCAGGCCGATGCAGTCGTGCCCGGTGTCATGAGTTTGGCGCCACCCGCACGTCGCCAACCACTCCGCGAACACCGCCGATATTTCGACACCATTTTTGGCACGGCCCATGCATTGACACAGGCAAGGGCCAATCGGCCGGTATCAGTTACCAAGGAATCGCACCATGAATCAGGCATTGTGGGTCGCCAAGACCGGTTTGGATGCGCAGCAGACACGTATGTCGGTTGTCTCCAACAACCTGGCCAACACCAATACCACCGGATTCAAGCGCGACCGTGCCAGCTTCGAGGACCTGTTGTATCAACAGGTGCGTCAGCCAGGCGGTTCGTCCTCGGCACAGACCCAGCTGCCAACCGGTCTGCAGTTGGGTACCGGTGTACGCGTGGTCGCCACCTCCAAGCATTTTGAACAGGGCAGCCAGCAACAGACCGGCCGCGCCCTGGATGTGATGGCCAATGGCCGTGGCTTCTTTGAAGTGATGATGCCCGATGGCAGCTCCGCCTATACCCGCGACGGCAGCTTCCAGATCAATGCCCAGGGCGAACTGGTGACCAACAGCGGCTACCCGGTGCAGCCCGGCATCCAGATCCCGGAAGGCGCGCAGTCGATGACCATCGGCACCGACGGCACCATCAGCGTGAAGATGGCCGGCGAAGCCGCGTCGGTGGAAATCGGTTCGTTGACGCTCACCGATTTCATCAATCCGGCCGGTCTGCAGGCCAAGGGCGAAAACCTGTACCTGGAAACCACCGCGTCGGGCCCGGCCCAGAACGGTACGCCCGGCCTCAACGGCCTGGGCACCGTGGTGCAGGGCGCGCTGGAAGGCAGCAACGTCAACGTGGTCGAAGAGCTGGTGTCGATGATCGAAACCCAGCGCGCCTACGAAATGAATGCCAAGGCCATTTCCACCACCGACTCGATGCTCGGCTACCTCAACAACAACGTCTGATTGGTCGCCAAGGGATACCGTCATGAGCAGCACCCCACTCCTGCGCCAACTTTCCATCGCCCTGTGCGCTGCCTTGATCGGCGGCTGCACGCTGGCCGGCGACGTGCGCCCCTACGCACCGATGGCACCGATCCAGCCCATCGTGGTGCAGGCCGCAGCGCCCACCGCCGGTGCGATCTACGCGGCCGGCCCGGGCTTGAACCTGTACGGCGACAGGCGCGCACGCGACGTCGGTGACCTGCTGACCATCACCCTGGTCGAAAACACGATGGCCACCACCACCGCCAGCACCGCGATCAGCAAGAAGTCCAATGTCGATGTCGGCACGCCGACCTTGTTCGGTGCGCCGGTGACGCTGGGCGGCAAGGACATCCTTGGCGCTTCGGCAGCAGCCGAGCGTGATTTCGCCGGCAAGGGCAACAGCGCGCAGAGCAATCGCCTGCAGGGCAGCGTGACCGTCACCGTGATCCAGCGCCTGCCCAACGGCAACCTGGTGATACAGGGGCAGAAGAACCTGCGCCTGAACCAGGGCGATGAGCTGGTGCAGATCCAGGGTGTGGTGCGTGCAGCAGATATCGCCCCGGACAACACCATTTCCTCCAGCAAGGTTGCTGATGCCCGCATCGCCTATGGCGGCCGCGGTGCGGTCGCGCAATCCAATGCGATGGGCTGGCTGGGCCGCTTCTTCAACTCCGCCTTTGCGCTGTTCTGAGCACCGTGATGACTACTTTCTCTTTCATGCGTCATCTGGCCCTGGCAACGCTGGCACTGGCAGCCGCCCTGCCCGCCCACGCCGAGCGGATCAAGGACCTGGCCCAGGTCGGCGGCGTGCGCGGCAATGCGCTGGTCGGTTACGGCCTGGTCGTCGGCCTGGATGGCAGCGGCGACCGCACCAGCCAGGCACCTTTCACCGTGCAGAGCCTGAAGAACCTGCTCGGTGAGCTGGGCGTCAATGTTCCGGCCAATGTAAACCCGCAGTTGAAGAACGTTGCCGCCGTCGCGATCCACGCCGAGCTGCCACCGTTCGCCAAACCCGGCCAGACCATCGACATCACCGTGTCCTCGATCGGCAATGCGGTGTCGCTGCGCGGCGGTGCCTTGCTGATGGCACCGCTCAAAGGCATAGACGGCCAGGTCTATGCCATCGCCCAGGGCAATCTGGTGGTCGGCGGCTTCGGTGCGCAGGGCAAGGATGGCTCGCGCATGTCGGTCAATATTCCCAGCGCAGGCCGCATCCCCAACGGTGCAACCGTCGAACGCGCCCTGCCGGATGTTTTCTCGGGCGGCGGCGACATCACCTTGAACCTGCACCAGAGCGATTTCACCACCGTCTCGCGGATGGTCAGCGCGCTCAACGCCACCTTCGGCGAGGGCGCCGCTCGCGCGGTTGATGGTGGCACCGTTGCGGTACAGACACCGACCGACGCAGGTGCCCGCATCGGCATGCTGGCCCGTATCGAGAACGTGGAGCTGTCGCCAGGCGCGGCGCCTGCACGCATCGTCGTCAATTCGCGCACCGGCACCGTGGTGATCGGCTCGCAGGTGCGGGTCAGCCCGGCGGCGATTTCGCACGGGTCCTTGACTGTGACCGTCAGCGAATCGACCCAGGTCAGCCAGCCCAATGCCTTCGGTGGCGGACAGACCGTTGCCACGCCGCAGTCCACCATTACTGCCAGCAATGAAGGCAGCCGCATGTTCCGCTTCGATGGCGGTGCGACCCTGGATGAGATTGTGCGCGCGGTCAACGAAGTTGGTGCAGCGCCTGGCGATCTGATCGCCATCCTGGAAGCCCTCAAGCAGGCCGGCGCACTGACCGCCGACCTTGAGGTGATCTGACATGCGTATCGCCGCGCCCGCGCTTGAGCTGAACCCGGCTATCGCCAATGACCCGGCGAAGATCGACAAGGTTGCCCGTCAGCTGGAAGGCCAGTTCGCACAGATGCTGGTCAAGAGCATGCGTGATGCAAGCTTCGGCGATTCGCTGTTCCCGGGCGAAAACCAGATGTTCCGCGAGATGTACGACCAGCGCATTGCCGAGGCGATGACGCGCGGTCGTGGGCTGGGCCTGTCGGCGATGATCGCGCGCCAGCTCGGTGGCAGCGATGCGGCAAACACTCCCAACGTTGATCCCAGCATCAAGCCTGCCGCAGCTGCGCGCGCATATCAGCTGACCGCACCCGCACCCGCAGCCGCTGGCCTGCCGCTGGACCCTGCATCGGCAACCGGCGTCGACCCACTGTCGTCGTTGAACCTCGGCGACCAATCCACCTATATGGCGCCGCAGGCGCAGGCGCTGGATCTGATTGCCGGGCGTGACAGCAGCAGCTTTCATGCATCACTGAGCAGTGCCAATCCGTATCAGGAAAGCGCAGCGGCAACGCCAGCTGCCGATTGGACGATGGGCAATGATCGCTGGAGCAATGCAACCGCAGCGCAGCGCGGTGACGCCGTCGACACCACCACCGCCAATCTTGCCGCCGACAAGCTGGGCAAGCACACGCCCGAAGGCTTTGTCGCCAGCATCTGGCCACACGCCGAACGCGCCGCACGTGAGCTCGGCGTTGACCCGCGCGCCCTGGTTGCCCAGGCCGCGCTGGAGACTGGCTGGGGTAAGCGCCATATCAAGCGCGACAACGGCGACAGCAGCCACAACCTGTTCGGCATCAAGGCCAACGGTTGGAGCGGTGAACGCGCCACCACCGGCACCCACGAATACGTCAACGGCCAACGTCGCAACGAGACCGCCAGCTTCCGTGCCTATGGCTCGATGGCGGAGAGCTTCGGCGACTACGTCCGCATGTTGAAAACCAGCCCCCGCTACAAGGCCGCGCTCAGCGCCGGCAGCGATGTACGCAGCTTCGCCCAGGGCCTGCAGCGTGCCGGCTACGCCACCGATCCTGCCTACGCGGCCAAGATCGCCGCCATTGCCGCCGGGCCCACCATCGGCCGCGCCGTTGCCGCCATCGGCGATGCCGGTGCGCGCTTGGGCCAGACCTTTGCCAGTACCGCCGGTGCTACCGGCATCACCCGTCGTTGAGATAGCCGTCCATGTCTAATGTTCTTTCCACTGGCACCAGCGCGCTGATCGCCTTCCAACGGGCGCTGGCCACCGTCAGCCACAACGTCGCCAACATCAAGACTGACGGTTACAGCCGGCAGAAGGTGGATTTTGCCACTCGCGACCCCAGCGACGTGGGCTATGGCGACGTCGGCAACGGCACCAAGATCACCGACATCCGCCGGGTCGCCGATCAGCTGGCCATTTCGCGCCTGCTCGATAGCAACGGTGAACTTGCACGCCTGCAGCAGCTGTCCGGCATGGCCGATCGCGTCGACGCGCTGTTCTCCGACGCGGCCACCAATGTCAGCGGTGTGTGGTCCAACTTCTTTGACGCCGTCAATGGACTGGCGTCCAATGCCTCCGGCACCGCTGACCGCCGAGATGTGCTGGACAACGCCAGCACCCTGGTGAACCGCTTCAAGCAGCTCAATAGCAACCTCGACAGCCTGAACAGCGAGGTCAACAACGGCCTGATCTCCGCCGCCACCGAGGTCAACCGGCTGGCCAAGGAGATCGCGCAGATCAACGGCGCCATCGGCAGCAATGCCGCGGCGGCCGCACCGGACCTGTTGGACAGGCGTGATCAGCTGATCTCCAAGCTGGTCGGCTATACCGGCGGCACCGCGGTGATCCAGGACGGCGGCGTGATGAACGTCTATTCGTCTGGCGGCCAGGCCCTGGTTGTCGGCACCACCGCCTCGCAGATCACTACCGCAGCTGATCCCTACCAGCCCGAGCGCCTGCGTCTTGCGATCAAGACCCAGGGCATGACCGTGACCCTGGACAGCAAGGCGCTGGGCGGACAGATCGGAGGCCTGATGGAGTTCCGCGAAACCATACTGACCCCCGCCCAGGCTGAGCTTGGCCGGATCGCGGTGGGCATGGCGCAGTCGTTCAACCAGGCCCACGCCGAAGGCATGGACCTGTACGGCGACATGGGCGGCAACTTTTTCAACCTGGGTACGCCGAAGATATCCAGCCATAGCGGCAATACCGGCACTGCAAGCCTCACCGCCAGCTATGGCGACCTGGGCGCGCTGGACGGCCAGAACCTGCTGCTCAAGTTCGACGGCAGCAACTGGCAGGCCAGCCGCGCCGATACCGGCGTGGCGGTACCGATGACCGGCACCGGCACTGCCGCCGATCCATTCGTGGTCAATGGCGTGCAGTTCGTGGTGGGCGGTACCCCCGCCACCAATGATCGCTTCCTGCTGCAGCCGACGGCCGGGGCAACCAATGACCTGTCGGTGGCGATCACCGATCCCTCGCGCATTGCCGCCGCCAATCCGGTCAAGGGCACAGCGGTACTCAGCAACACCGGCACCGGCGTACTCGGCAAGCTGGACGTATTGAATGCTGGCAACCCTGCCCTGCTCAATCCTGCGGTGATCGCGTTCACCGACGCCAACAACTACACCATCGACGGTGCCGGCCCGTATCCCTATACGCCCGGGCAGACCATCAGCGCCAACGGCTGGAGCCTGGTACTTGATGGCAAGCCCGCCGCAGGTGATCGCTTTGACATCGGCAAGACCGCCGCCGGCTCCAGTGACAACGGCAATGCCTCGCGCCTTGCCGGCGTGGAAGACGCAAAGGCATTCAGTGGTGGCACTGTCACCCTGAATGGCGCGCTCGGCGGCATGACCACGCAGATCGGCTCGGCGGCACGTGCAGCCGATTACTCGCTGCAGGCGCAGCAGGTGATCAATGACAACGCCAAGGCATCACGGGACTCGATCTCGGGCGTGAACCTCGATGAAGAGGCGGCGGACATGCTCCGGCTGCAGCAGGCCTACCAGGCCGCGTCACAGCTGATCTCCACCGCCGACACCATGTTCCAGACGATTTTGAAGGCGGTGGGCTGATGAGTAACCGTATTTCCAGCAACATGATGTATGACCAGTCGGTCTCGCTGATGCTGTCCAAGCAAAGCAAGATGAACCATCTTGAGCAGCAGCTGGCCACCGGCAAGAAGATCGTCACTGCCAAGGATGATCCGGTCGCCTCCGGTACCGCCGTTGGCCTGGATCGTGTGCTTGCCGAACTGGAACAGCTGGGCAAGAACGCCAATACCGCGCAGAACCGGCTCGGTCTGCAGGAAAACACCTTGTCGCAGGCCAACGAACTGTTGGCACGGGTATCGGAACTGACCGTGCAGGCCAACAACGCCGCCTTGTCAGCCGAGGACCGCAAGACGGTGTCCGCCGAGTTGCAATCGATCAAGGACCAGATGCTGGCCTTGGCCAATACCACCGACGGCAACGGCCGCTACCTGTTTGGCGGTGCCGCCGATGGCGCTGCACCATTCACCCTGGCCAATGGCACGGTCACCTACAACGGTGATCAGATCCAGCGCCAGGTCGAGGTAGCGCCAGGCACCTTCGTCAAGGATGCGCAACCGGGCAGCGAGGTTTTCCTGCGCATTCGCACCGGTGACGGCACCGTCGATGCAGCCGCGGCCGCCGGCAACAGCGGCAAGGCGGTACTGACCGACATCAGCCGTGATGGCTCGGGCAGCTGGAATGGCGACAGCTATACGCTGCGCTTCACCGGCACCGATACCTATGACGTCGTCGATGCCAGCAATACGGTGGTCGGCACCGGCACCTACAAAACCGGCGAAGACATTGTCTTCCAGGGGCTGCGGGTGCGTATTGAAGGCACTCCGGCCGCCGGCGATGCGTTCACCGCTGGCCAGGCCAGTACCCGCGATGTGTTCAGCACCATCGACCAGCTGGTGCAGACGCTGCAGATGGACACTTCCACGGAAGCCGGCCGCACCGCCCAACAGAACGCTTTGCAGGCAAGCATCCGCGATGTCGCGCGTGCATCCGGCAGCCTGATCGATGCACGCGCCGCTGGCGGCGCACAACTGAAATCCATCGACGATGCGGCCTCGCTGCGCGAAGCCAGCAGCATCACCCTTGAAAGCTCCCTGTCGCAGTTACGCGACCTCAACTATGCCGAGGCCATTGGGCAATACCAGCTCGAAGGCGCGGCCTTGCAGGCGGCACAGACCATCTTCACCCAGATGCAGTCGATGTCGCTGTTCAACATGATCCGCTGATTCCGTAATCCGCATCCTACCGCCTCCTCATACGCACCACGTCACCGAACACAACGGAGAAGTCCCATGGCACAAGTCATCAACACCAACATCATGTCGCTGAACGCTCAGCGCAACTTGAACACCAGCGGCAGCAGCCTGGCGACGTCCATCCAGCGTCTGTCCTCTGGCCTGCGCATCAACAGCGCCAAGGACGATGCCGCCGGCCTGGCCATCTCCGAGCGTTTCAGCACCCAGATCCGTGGCCTGGACGTTGCCGTGCGCAACGCCAATGACGGCATCTCGCTGGCCCAGACCGCCGAAGGCGCGATGGTCGAGATCGGCAACAACCTGCAGCGCATCCGTGAGCTGGCCGTGCAGTCGTCCAACGCCACCAACTCGGACAGCGACCGTGAGGCGCTGAATGCCGAAGTCGATCAGCTGCTGTCGGAAATCGACCGCGTCGCCAACCAGACCGGCTTCAACGGCACCAAGCTGCTCGATGGCAGCTTCACCGGTGCGCTGTTCCAGGTCGGCGCCAACTCCGGCCAGACCATCGGTATCAATGCCATCGTCGATGCGAACATCGACACCCTGGGCCAGGCCGGCTTTGCCGACAACGTGAGTGGCGCAGGTATCGGCGGCACCGCCGCCACCGCCTCGGGCTCGATCAGCGGTATCACCGTCAGCGTCACCCCGGCGGGCGCGGCCGCTGCCACCCAGATCAAGCTGGACGACATCAAGATCGAAGTAGGCGACGATGCTGCCGCCGTGCAGAAGAAGGTTGCGCAGGCGTTCAACAACAAGCTGGACCAGACCGGCATGTACGCCACCATCGAAGCCGGCGAACTGAAGCTGACCTCGGTCAAGGCCGGGCAGGATTTCGGCGGCGTCACCAATGGCACGCTGGCCGGTGGCACCGGCATCACCGTCTCGCTCGCTGCCGACCTGGGCGCCACCACCGCCGCTGCCGGCGTGGCCGCCAATGGCGGCGGCATCCGCCACATGGAGGATCTGGACGTCTCCAACTTCTCCGGCTCGCAGCGTGCGATCGAGATCGTCGACAAGGCATTGACCGCGGTCAGCAGCTCGCGCGCGGAAATGGGCGCCATCCAGAACCGCTTCACCTCCACCATCGCCAACCTGGCAACCACCTCGGAGAACCTCTCCGCTTCCCGTAGCCGTATCCGCGACGCGGACTACGCCAAGGAAACGGCCGAGATGACCCGCACCCAGATCCTGCAGCAGGCCGGTACGGCCATGCTGGCCCAGGCCAACCAGGTGCCGCAGAACGTGCTCAGCCTGCTGAAGTAAGCCGGTCGCACGTGTTCTTCGCAAAAACCCCGGCTCGCCGGGGTTTTTGCGTTGCAGGCCCCTATGTAGGAGCGGCGTCAGCCGCGAAGCCGAGATTGTTGAAAGTACAGGCTCTGTAGTGCCTGGAAAGCCACCTGCTTCGCGGCTGAAGCCGCTCCCACATGCCGGGTTCCACGCACTTCCTCCGATGGACAGCGATTTTTGTCAATCCGAACCTACAGCAGCCCTAAAGCGTGGGAGGGTGCTGCCGTTATTGATATCAGCAGCGGTACTGCGGCCCCTACGGCACCTCCCACTGCACTCAGTACCGGTCAGGTTGAGCTGCCGGATCAAACGACAAAAAGGAATCCGAAACCATGGCACAAGTCATCAACACCAACATCATGTCGCTCAATGCTCAGCGCAACCTGAACACGAGCGGCAGCAGCCTGGCCACCTCGATCCAGCGCCTGTCCTCGGGCCTGCGCATCAACAGCGCCAAGGACGACGCCGCTGGCCTGGCCATCTCCGAGCGTTTCACCACCCAGATCCGCGGCCTGGACGTTGCCACCCGCAACGCCAACGACGGCATCTCGCTGGCCCAGACCGCTGAAGGCGCGATGGTTGAAATCGGCAACAACCTGCAGCGTATCCGCGAGCTGGCTGTGCAGTCGTCCAACGCCACCAACTCCTCGACCGACCGCGAAGCGCTGAACTCGGAAGTCAACCAGCTGCTGAAGGAAATCGATCGCGTCTCCAACCAGACCAACTTCAACGGCACCAAGCTGCTGGATGGCAGCTTCTCCGGCGCCCTGTTCCAGGTTGGTGCTGACGCTGGCCAGACCATCGGCATCAACAGCATCGTCGATGCCAAGACCACCAGCCTGGGCACGATGAACTTCGCCGTCGACACCACGGCCGTCAACGTCGTCGCTTCCGGCGCCGCTGCTACCGCTGCCGGCAACGTCAGCGGCATCTCGATCGCGGTGACCGGCACCGGCGCAGGCGCCACTGCCAAGACCGTCAACATCGACACCGTCAAGTTTGAATCCGGTGATTCGACCCTGTCGATCAACAAGAAGATCGCCTCGGCCATCAACGACAAGATGGACCAGACCGGCGTTTACGCCAAGATCGATGACAGCAACGGCGCAATCACGCTGCAGTCGGTCAAGGGCAACCAGTTCACCTCGGCCATGAGCCTGGGCACCATCAGCGGCGGTGGCCTGACCGCCGGCGCCGCGTTCACCGCGCAGGCCGCAACCAACGTCAGCGACGCCAAGAATGCCAGCAAGCTGGATATCTCGAGCTTCGCCGGTTCGCAGAAGGCGCTGGAAATCGTCGACAAGGCACTGACCGCCGTCAACAGCTCGCGCGCCGACATGGGTGCGATCCAGAACCGCTTCAGCTCCACCATCTCCAACCTGTCGACCACCTCGGAAAACCTGTCCGCTTCGCGCAGCCGCATCCGTGACGCTGACTACGCCAAGGAAACCGCCGAGCTGACCCGCAACCAGATCCTGCAGCAGGCCGGTACCGCCATGCTCTCGCAGGCCAACAGCTCCACCCAGAACGTGCTGAGCCTGCTGGGCTAAGCAAGCCGCGGGGCCGGTGGACCAGCCCCAAAGGTGACGTTTCCAGAACCCCCGCTTTCAGGCGGGGGTTCTGCGTTTGCAGCAGTTGCAGGGGGTGCCCAGGCAATTGCGGCACACCACTTGCATGGTCAGCACGGCAACCGTCGCCGACTGCCTAAAGTTGCTGGGCAGGCGTGCCGATACAAGGGATAGCTGCACAGGCGTCCTACAGCCTAGACCAAGGAAACACATGGCCACCTCCTCTCTCGCTGCTGTCGGCTCCGGCCTCGACATCCCCACCATCGTCGCCCAGCTGGTGGCTGCCGAGCGCAAGCCGGCCGACAATCGCATCAACTCGCAGGGCACGGCGGCCACCGCCAAGCTGTCGGCGTTGGGCAACATCAAGAGCTCGCTGAGTGGCTTGCAGTCGTCACTGGAGGCCATGGTCAAGAGCGCCGATATCCGCGCCTACAAGGCGACGGTACCGGAGGGCGCGGGGTTCAGCACCAGCATCATCACCGATCCAAGCACCGGCAAGACCCTGGCGACAGCAGGCACCTACAACGTTGAAGTGCTCAGCCTGGCTACCACCCAGAAGCTCAGCTCCGGCGCGTTCGCTGCCGATGCGCCGGTGGGCGACGGAAAGCTGACGTTCGCCTGGGGCGACAAAACCCTGGACGTGGATATCGCCGAGGGCGCGACGCTGACCGAGATCGCCGCCGCCATCAACAACGCGGCAAACGGCAAGGGCGTCAACGCCACCATCATTACCGCCAGCGATGGCCAGCACCTGGTGATGAATGCGGTCGACGCGGGCACCGACGGTGCGCTGAAAGTCAGCGCCAGCGGCGGCAATGGCGGCCTGTCTGCATTGACCTGGGATGGCGGTGCCGGCGGCATGGCCCAGACCACCGCCGCCAGCAACGCCAAGGTGCGCGTGGATGGCTTCGAGCGCGAGTCCAGCAGCAATTCAATTACCGACATCATTCCCGGTGTCACCCTCAACCTGAGCAAGGCCGAGGTGGGCACCACCCGCACGCTGACGGTGGCGCAGGACAATTCGCCGCTGAAGATCAACCTGCAGGCGTTCATCAGCGCCTACAACGCGACCACCGCCCTGCTCAAGAGCTCCACCAGCTACGACGCTACCAACAACAAGGCGTCCACGCTGACCGGCGATTCGATGATCCGCGGCCTGCAGCAGCAGATGCGCGGCCAGCTCAGCGCCAATGTCCTCGATCTGAAGGCACTTGGCGTGGCGATCAACAAGGACGGCACGCTCAGCTTCAGCAGCACCACCTTCGACAAGACCGTGGCCGAGAGCCCGGGTGCGGCGCAGGCGCTGTTGGGCAGCAAGGGCAGCCTGTCCAGCGGCGTCACCAGCATGCTCAAGAGCAACCTGGACAGCCAGGGCACCTTGACCCTGCGTACCGACTCGCTGAACAAGCAGATCAAGAAACTCGAATCCGATCTGGACGCGCTCGATGCGCGCATGGAGAAGGTATCGGAGCGTTACACCAAGCAATTCACTGCGATGGACACACTGGTCGCACAGATGCAGAGCACCAGCAATTACCTGAGCCAGCAGCTGGCCTCCAAATCCAAGTAATCGCAGTACTTATTGATTTTCATCCACCACCCACCGCTGCGACGAGCATCTCGTGCAGCGGCTGAAACAAAGGAGTCCCATCCACATGTACGGTGCCAACCGCCACTATGCCGAGCAGTACCGCAAGGTCGGCGTTTCCAGCCGTGCCATCGATGCGGACCCCCATCGCCTGGTTGCGCTGCTGCTTGAAGGCGCCGGCGAGCGCATCCGCCGCGCTGAAGCCTGCCTGGCCAGCGGCGACCAGGCCCTGAAGGGCAAGGCCATCGGCGAGGCCTGCGCCATCATTGGCCACCTCAACGGTTCGCTGGATCATGAGGCCGGTGGTGACGTGGCCGGCAATCTGTCGGCACTATACGAATATGTACTGCACCGTCTGACCGAGGGTAACCTCAACAACGACGTCAATGCCCTGCAGGAGTCCCTGTCGCTGATGACCGAGATCGAATCCGCCTGGAATGCCATTCCCGCCGAGCAGCGCGCCATGCCAAACGCCGCCGGGGCACGTTGATGACCGACACCGCCCGCCAGGTACTGGATGCCCTGCACGAAGATCTGGATGCCTTGAAGAACGCCATCGACGCCGAAGATCATGATCGCGCCGAACAGATTGTGGCTGCGCATGATCAGCGTCTGCGCAGCTACATCCAGGACAACGGCGCAGCGGCTGCGGCAGACGCACTGCAACTCCTGCTGGAACAGCAGCACACCCTGACCGGGCGGATGCGCGAACTGCGCGACGAGGCGGCCGCACACCTGCGCGCCGAACGCCAGTCCACCCGCGCGGCCAGCGCGTATATACAGGCTGGAACCCTGGCATGAACAGCACCGGCATCGATCACCCCGCGGAAACCGAGCTGTTCGACGACACGCTCAGCTGCGAGTTGTCGCTGCCGGTGGAATTCCAGGCCGGCGCCACGCTGCAGCGCCCCGGCAGTACCGAAATGCTCTTACGCAGCATTGCGCTGGTGGAAGACGCACGCAATGCGGATGACGGCAGCGACGAGCGCAACGACAACAGCCTGCAATTGCAACGGCTGGAAGCACGGCTGGATCTGACCCTGGTTCTGCTGGGGCGCCTGCTGCAACGCGACGCTCCGGCTGCAACGATCACAGCGCTGCGCTGGTCCCGGCATGGTCTGCGACTGCAGCGTGACGAGCTTGCCGGCTACGCGGCAGGAACCAAGGGCGTGGTCCGCCTGCAGCCGGCCGAGTGGCTGCCCGACCTGATCGAACTGCCCGTCGTGGTGCTGGCCGAAGCCGCTACCCCCAATGGCCCACAGTTATGGGTACGCCTGGACGCCCAGAACGAGGCCTTGCTGGCTGCCGTTGAGCGCCACCTGTTCCGCCTGCATCGCAAGCAGATCGCCGATAGTCGTCGCAACCGGTGAGTGAATTGCAGATTGCTGCGCTGGCGCCTGCGCCGCCGCTCCGCTAAGGTGCAGCCTTCTGATATGACCCGGTCTCCTGTGCGCGTTCTTATTGTCGACGACCACACCTTGGTTCGTGCTGGGCTTACCCGGCTGCTGCAGACATTTGACGGAATCCAGGTGGTGGCCGAAGCCAGCAATGCCGAACAGGCATTGGAAATGGCGCTTTTCCATGTACCGGACCTGATCCTGCTTGATCTCTCCCTGCCCGGCCGCTCCGGCCTGGAGGCACTGACCGACATCCGCCAGCGCCTGCCGCATGCGCGCGCGGTGATGATGTCCATGCATGACGACGCCGCCCATGTGCGCGATGCACTGGACCGTGGCGCGGTCGGCTTTCTGGTCAAGGATGCGGCCCCGGCGGAACTGGAGCTGGCGCTGCGCGCCGCGCACGCCGGCCAGGTTTTCCTGAGCCCGCAGATCTCGGCAAAAATGCTGGCGCCGTTGATGAGCAAGGAGCGCGCTACCGGCATCGGCGCCCTGTCGCCACGACAGAAGCAGATCCTGCGGCGCCTGGGCACCGGCCAGACCACCAAGGAAATCGCCGCGGACCTCGGCATCAGCATCAAGACGGTGGAGACCCATCGGGCGCGGATGATGGAATCACTGGGCTGCCGCCGCGCCAATGACCTGCTTTTGATGGCCGTGCGCCACGAAAACGAACTGGGTTGATGTCAGTAGTCCGGACAAAGTGAACCTGCGTCACGGAATCCGAAACCCGTCACCGATGTTGTCGGACTCATTGAAATCAACAAGTTGCAACAAGGCGCCGGCATTCGAGCGCCAATTTTTCGTCGCAATGTAGGGGTTACACCTACATGAAGTAGGGGTGTTTATGACAGCTATCAGGTCGACACCTATTACCGCCCCGACATGAAGCACGCAAGATGCGTTCCACAACGCGCCGATCAACCGGGCGCAACGGGAACCTGCATGAAAGCCGTACTGTCTACCCAGCTGGGCCAACAACTCCACCTCACGCCTGCGCTGCTGCAATCGATCCGTTTGCTGCAGCTCAATGGCATGCAGTTGGAGCTGGAAGTACGTCAGGCGCTGGAGAACAACCCGTTGCTGGAACTGCAGGAGCTGGCCGAAGACGTGCCGGCGACCGTTGCCGCTGACAGCGCCCAAACCGACACCGCCGCCTTCGACGAACTGCCCGAAAGCAATCTGTGGGATGTCCCCGGCGCCAGCTGGAATGCCGACGACGAGGACCGCATGGCCCGCGTGGCCGCCGGCGAATCCACCGATCCGCAGCTGCGCGTGCTCAATGCGCTGGCGCTGGAACTGGACGAGGCCGATCTGGCCGTGGCCGCTTTCTGGCTGGAACACTGCGACGAGGCAGGTTATTTGCAGGCACCACTGGCACAGCTGAGCCAGCTGGCCAGCGCCCGCCTTGATCGGACCGGCGCCGATATCGAAGCCATCCGCCAGCGCCTGCTCCTGGGCGAACCTGCCGGCATGGCCGCAGTGGATCTGCATGAGTGCCTGCTGGCCCAGCTCACCGCCCTGCCCGGCCTGGTAGCCGCGCGCCATCTGGCCTGCCGCCTGCTCGATGCCGACATGCAATTGCTGGCCAACCATGACTATGCGGCGCTGGCGCAGGCGCTGGACGCGGAAGTCGCCGACATCCAGGAAGCCTTCCGGCTGATTCTTTCGCTGCAGCCGCGGCCGGGCGAAACCCTGCTGCCCCAGCAGGAAGCCAGCGTCATCCCGGACGTGGTGGCCTGGCATGCCGACGGCCAGTGGCGGGTCGCGCTGAATCCGGCCACCACGCCGCGTCTGGCGATCAATAGCAGCTATGAGCGGGTTGTCGCCGACAGCAGTGGCGAGTCGGCCCAGCCGCTGCGCGAAATGCTGCACGAAGCCCGCTGGCTGACCCGTGGCCTGTCGATGCGTTACGACACCCTGCTGCGCACCGCGCGGGTCATCGTCGAGCGCCAGGCCGCGTTTCTGGTCAATGGCGATGAATGCATGGCGCCATTGACCCTGAAGGAAGTCGCCGACCTGATCGGCATGCACGAATCCACGGTCTCGCGGATCACCTCGGGCAAGTACCTGCAGACCCCGCGCGGCACCTTTGAACTGAAGCACTTTTTCGCCGTACGCCTGGAAGGCGCCACCGTCTCCGGCCAGGCCGTCAAGGCAATGGTCAAGCGCCTGATCGACGCCGAACCGCCCGCCCGCCCACTCGCCGACGAGGCCATTGCCGGCCTGTTGTCACGTCAGGGAGTGAACATTGCACGCCGGACCGTCGCAAAATACCGCGAACAGCTTGATATCGCCCCGGCGCGCGAACGTCGCCGCCAGAGCAGCAAGCCCCAGCTGGCCCGTGTGGGCTGAGACCAAGGATTCCAATGAACAAGCTCACCGTAGTGCTGGTCGACGACCATGAAGGCTTCATCAACGCCGCCATGCGCCATTTCCGCAAGATCGATTGGCTGGAAGTGGTAGGCAGTGCCGCCAACGGCCTGGAAGCGATCGAGCGTTCCGAAGCCCTGCGCCCGCAGGTGGTGCTGATGGACCTGGCCATGCCGGAAATGGGCGGCCTGCAGGCCACGCGCCTGATCAAGACCCAGGACCAGCCCCCCTACATCGTCATCGCCAGCCATTTTGATGACGCCGAGCATCGCGAACACGCGTTGCGCGCCGGTGCTGACAACTTCGTCAGCAAGCTGTCCTACATCCAGGAAGTCATGCCCATCCTGGAAAGTCTCAAGGTGCAGGAACATGAGTGAGTCACGCATTCTGGTGATCGATGCCGACGGTGTGCGCGCCGAGCGCACGCTGGCGCTGTTGGAGTTCATGGACTTCAACCCGCGCTGGGTCAGCGACGCACAGGACATCGACGTCAGCCGCCACCGCAGCAACGACTGGATGGCGGTGGTGGTTGGCACGCTGGAAGATGCCGACCGCGCTGCCGGTTTCTTCACCTGGTTGGCAGGCACGTCCCTGCCGCCGCCTATCCTGCTGGCCGAAGGCGACCCGCTGGCGTTCTCGCGCCACTACGGCCTGCACGAAGCCAATGTATGGCCGCTGGAGCAGCCCATGCGCCATGCGCAGATGGAAGCCCTGCTGCGCCGCGCCAGCTTGAAGCGGCTCGATGCCGAGCACCAGGCCGGCAATACCGATGACAGTGGCCCGACCGGGCACAGCCCTGCGGTGGTCGAGCTGCGCCAGCTGATCGACCAGGTTTCCAATTTCGACACCACCGTGCTGGTGCTGGGTGAATCCGGCACCGGCAAGGAAGTGGTCTCGCGCGCCATCCACCAGCGGTCACCGCGCCGCGACGGCCCGTTCATCGCCATCAACTGCGGCGCCATCCCGGCCGACCTGCTGGAAAGCGAACTGTTCGGCCATGAGAAAGGCGCCTTCACCGGTGCGCTGAGTGCACGCAAGGGCCGTTTCGAGATGGCCGAAGGTGGCACCCTGCTGCTCGACGAAATCGGCGACATGAGCCTGCCGATGCAGGTCAAGCTTCTGCGCGTGCTGCAGGAGCGCAGCTTCGAGCGCGTCGGCGGCAACCAGACGATCCGCTGCAATGTGCGGGTCATCGCCGCCACCCATCGCAACCTGGAATCGAGCATCACCGACGGCAAGTTCCGCGAGGACCTGTTCTATCGCCTGAACGTGTTCCCGATCGATGTGCCGGCGCTGCGCGAACGCGCCAGCGATCTTCCCGAACTGGTCGAGACCATCGCCGCCCAGCTCTCGCGTACCGGCCGTGGCGAAGTGCGTTTCGCTCCCGAAGCACTGCAGGCCCTGGCCGGCTATGCCTGGCCGGGCAACGTGCGCGAGCTAACCAACCTGGTTGAGCGTCTGGCCGTACTGCATCCCGGTGGCACCGTGCGCCTGCAGGATCTGCCCAGCCGTTACCGCGGCGACAAGGCCATCCTGGCCGCTGCCAGCGCCGAAGACGAACGTCCGCTGCTGTTTGGAAAGCAGCCGGCTGCAGCAGAAGCCTCCGCAAACACGGTTGCAGGCCTGATCAACAAGATCGCCGCCCCCGAAGTCACCAGTCAGCTGCCCAATGAAGGCATGGATCTGCGCGACCACATGGCCAACATCGAACTGACCCTGATCAACGAAGCACTGGAGCGCACCCAGGGCGTGGTCGCCCATGCCGCCCAGCTGCTGGGCCTGCGCCGCACCACCCTGGTGGAAAAGCTGCGCAAGTACGGCATCGAGCGCGATTCGGTCGAGACCGCCAGCCAGTAACAACACCATGGCCGGCGACGCTTTCGCCGGCAAATGATCACGCCCGGACGGTTGCCGCACTCTTACGTGCATCTGCTGAAGTAGCCGACCCGGCGCGGCATGAATCTTGCAGCGTCATTCACATCATTCGCTGCCCTGCCTGCACATGAAGCCCGCCGTTACTGGAATGAAAGCCGTCATCCTGGCCGGAGGCCTGGGAACCCGCATCAGCGAGGAGTCCCACCTGCGCCCCAAGCCGATGATCGAGATCGGCGGCAAGCCGATCATCTGGCACATCATGAAGCTCTACACGCATTTCGGTATCACCGACTTCGTCGTGTGCCTGGGCTACAAGGGCTATGTGATCAAGGAGTACTTCGCCAACTACTTCCTGCACATGTCCGATGTCACCTTCGACATGGCCGAAAACCGCATGCAGATCCACAACCGCAACGCCGAACCGTGGCGGGTGACGCTGGTGGATACCGGTGACAGCACCTCCACCGGTGGCCGCCTGAAGCGTGCACGCGAGTACCTGGGCAACGACACGTTCTGCCTGACCTATGGCGATGGTGTGGCCGACATCGACATTTCCAGCCTGGTCGACTTCCATCGTCAGCACGGTCGTCTGGCCACGGTGACCGCCGTGCAGCCGCCAGGTCGGTTTGGTGCATTGGATATCACCGGCACGCAGGTATGCGGCTTCAAGGAAAAACCGCTGGGCGATGGCGCCTGGATAAACGGTGGTTTCTTCGTGCTGGAGCCGGGCGTATTCGATTACATCGAAGGCGATGCCACCACCTGGGAGCAGGAACCGATGCGCCAGCTGGCCGATGAAGGCCAGCTGATGTCCTTCCTCCATCACGGGTTCTGGCAGCCGATGGACACCCTGCGTGACAAAACGCGGCTCGAGGAACGTTGGTCGTTGGGCAAGGCGGAGTGGAAACTGTGGCAGTGACTTCGGATTTCTGGCGCGGGCGCCGGGTCTTCATTACCGGCCACACCGGCTTCAAGGGCAGTTGGCTGGCGCTGTGGCTGCGCCAGCTGGGCGCCGATGTTCATGGCTACGCCCTGCACGCAGCGGACGGTGATTCGATGTGGCAGGCGACCGGGCTGGCCGACCTGATCGGCGGTGAACTGGCCGACATCCGCGACGCCGAGCGTTTGACCGCCGCAATGGCGCGGCAACAACCCGAACTGGTGCTGCATCTTGCTGCGCAGCCTTTGGTGCGCGAGTCCTACCGGACGCCTGCAGACACCTGGTCGACCAATGTCACCGGCACTCTCAATGTGCTGCAGGCGGTGCGCCAATGCGACAGCGTTCGCGCCGTGCTCGTGGTCACCACCGACAAGTGCTATGACAACCGCGAGTGGGTATGGCCCTACCGCGAGCAGGACGCCCTGGGCGGCCACGACCCCTATAGCAGCAGCAAGGCTGCCGTTGAGCTGTTGTGCGCCTCCTGGCGCGCGTCCTTCCTGCAGGCGCAGGGAGTGGCGCTGGCGACCGCACGCGCCGGCAATGTGATCGGCGGCGGTGATTGGTCAGCGGAACGGCTGCTGCCCGACATCCTGCGCCAATGGCAACACGATCAGCCCGTCACCCTGCGCTACCCCGGCGCCACCCGCCCCTGGCAGCACGTGCTTGAACCCCTGCACGGCTATCTGCTGCTTGCGCAGGCGCTGTTGAATGGCCAACACGGCGCAGATTCGGCATGGAATTTCGGTCCGGATACCGCCGATGTCGCCAGTGTCGGTGCCGTCGTCGCGCAGTTGGCGGCGCTGTGGCCGGGCAAGCCGCAATGGCAGATCGACGCCACACCGCAACCGCACGAGGCCGGTTTGCTGGCCCTGGATTCGGCCAAGGCACGGCACTTGCTTGCATGGAAACCACGATGGTCGCTGCCGCAGGCACTGGCGCAGACCGTGCGCTGGCACCAGGCATGGCAAGCCGGCGAAGACATGCAGCGTCACACACTCACCCAGATCGAAGATTTCCAGAACAGCACGCGATGAACCACGACGAACTCCAGCTGCGCCATCAGATCGCCGAACTGGTCGGGCAATACGCCGACCGACACCTGGCCGCACCTGCCTTTGTGCCCGGCAGCAGCACGGTGGCACCGTCCGGCAAGGTCATAGGCGCCCCCGAGCTGAAGTCGATGATGGAGGCCGTGCTGGATGGCTGGCTGACCACCGGACGCTTCAACGAGGCCTTCGAGAAGAAGCTGTCACGCTACCTCGGCATCCGCAACGTACTCACCACCAACTCGGGCTCTTCCGCCAACCTGCTGGCGTTCTCGGCATTGACCTCGCCGCGCCTTGGCGAACGCGCCATCGGCAAGGGCGATGAGGTGATCGGCGTCGCCGCCGGCTTCCCGACCACGGTCAATCCGATTCTTCAATGCGGTGCGGTGCCGGTATTCGTCGATGTCGAGCTGGGCACCTACAACGTCAACGCCGAGCTGATCGAAGCGGCGATCACTCCGCGTACGCGCGCGATCATGCTCGCGCATACGCTGGGCAACCCATTCAACCTGGCCGTTGTACGCGAGCTGTGCGACCGCCATGGGCTGTGGCTGATCGAGGACTGCTGTGACGCGCTGGGCTCCACCTACAACGGCAAGCTGGTTGGCAGCTTCGGCGATATCGGCACCTTGAGCTTCTATCCAGCCCATCACATCACCATGGGCGAAGGTGGCGCGGTGTTCACCGGCTCGCCGCGCCTGAAGCGCATCATCGAATCTTTCCGTGACTGGGGCCGCGATTGCTATTGCGGGCCGGGCACCGACAATACCTGCGGGCAGCGCTTCGACTGGCAGCTGGGCGGCCTGCCGGAAGGCTACGACCACAAGTACACCTACTCGCACCTCGGCTACAACCTGAAGATCACCGACATGCAGGCCGCCTGTGCACTGGCACAGATGGATCGCCTGGAGGGCTTCATTGCCGCGCGCAAACGCAACTTTGCCTGGTTGCACCAGCGTCTTTCCGGCAGCACTGAACAATTGATTCTTCCGCATGCCACGCCCGGCAGCGATCCCTCCTGGTTCGGCTTCCCGATCACCCTGCGTGATGGCAGCGGCGTGCTGCGCGAAGACCTGTTGCGCCACCTGGACAGCCACAAGATCGGCACCCGCCTGCTGTTTGCCGGCAACCTGACCCGCCAGCCTTACATGCAGGGCCAGAACTACCGGGTCAGCGGTGAGCTGCCGGTGACCGACAAGGTCATGAAAGACACCTTCTGGATCGGTCTGTGGCCGGGCCTGAGCGAAGACCAGCTTGACTACGCCGCCAGTTGCATCGAGAGCGGACTGGCCAGCACTTCCGCGTCGTCACGCGCCCAGGCATCTGTATGAGCCCTGCCCTCGTCGCCAGTCACGGGATTCCCCGCGAACACATCCAGCAGACAGGCACCGTTGTGGTGATGGGTGCTGGCAACATGCTGCAGATGGCCGAACCCTGGCTTCGTGCCAACTTCGCACTCACCCACATCAGCGACAACCATGCTGATGCGGCGCAGCGCTATCCGCACTATCTGTACGTGCCACCGCAGCAGCTGAGTACGCTCGATCGCCCATTCGTCATCGTAACCACCTCACGCGCCCACTATCCGGAAATCAATGCGCAGTTGAGCGGGCTAGGCATCACGCATTGCCTGTTGGACGACATCATCGGCTTTCAGGCGGATATCTACCCGGTCATCGATGTTGCGTCGTTGTCGGCACCCTACTCTGACCCGTATGGCAACAGCATCGAATGGGAAGGCGAAGTCCCTCCCAATCTAAGCGTTCGCTTTGGGCGTGACGGCAAGGACGGCAGACAGCCGCTGAGCGCGGGCAGAAATCGGCTGCGGATCGGCGCTGGCTGTCACTTCAACGGTAGCAACAAGATTACTTTCCTCGGTGAAGGATCCTGCGTCGATCTGGGGGCGGGCACCTGGATGGCTGGCGATTTCAGCGTCACCGCGAGCAGCAATGCCCGCTTCAAGACGGGTGAGCGTTGCACATTCGAAGCACTCATCGCCGATGTACACGAAGGCGAGATTACATTCGGCGACGACTGCATGGTATCGGTGCAGGTGCACCTGCAGCAGACCGATTCCCACCCCATCTTCGATGCCAGCAGCGGCGAGCGCGTAAACCACGGCAAGCATATCCGCATCGGCAACCATGTCTGGATCGGCTACCAGGCATTCCTGCTTGGAGGTTGCCAGATCGGCGACGACTGCATCATCGGCGCACGCGCGGTCACTGCTGGCAAGTTCGCCCCAGGCACGGTTCTTGCTGGCAGTCCTGCACGGGTGATCCGCGACAACGTCACTTGGCGCAAAGATGAACTGACCTGTTCGCCCACCCTACTCCACCTCTCGGACTGCAAGCCAAGCCCAACAGCCATGATCCAGTCAATTGCAGGAACCCGCATGGATACTGCCCAGGCTCTCCCCGCCTTTCACCATCAACACACCCGCTTCTCGTCGGGCGATGCGGGCGTGCGTCGATGAGCGATTCCCGGAAAGCCACGGTCTCCTCTCAGATTGCCGATTGGCTGGCAGATCGTGGCGTAGAGCAGGTGTTTGCCGTCACAGGCGGTGGCGCCATGTTCCTCAATCAGGCATTGGGAACCAATCCAAGGCTGCGTTGCACGTACATGCACCATGAGCAGGCCTGTGCAATGGCTGCCGAAGGCTATGCGCGTATCGCCGGCAAGCCAGCCGTGGTCAATGTGACCACGGGGCCCGGCGGCATCAACGCGCTCAATGGCGTGTTTGGCGCATTCACCGATTCCATTCCCATGCTGGTTCTCTCAGGCCAGGTAAAGCGGGAAACCGCCTTGGATCACCGGCCGATAGCCGGCCTGCGCCAGTTGGGCGACCAGGAAGCACCAATCGTTGCGATGGCCGCCCCTGTCTGCAAGCGCGCGGTCGCCATTGGCGAGCTCGCTGAGCTTGAGACGGAACTGCCGCTCGCGTTCGCGCTGGCCACCGAAGGTCGGCCCGGCCCGGTGTGGCTGGATATTCCATTGGACCTGCAAGGTGCGGTTGCTGATGTAAGTTTCCCGGCAACGGCAGCCCGCGCGGCGGCGGCTCCGGCATCGCAGCTGAGCGAAGACTGCAGGGATATCGTTGGACGACTGCTCGCCGCACACCGCCCTGTCATCCTCGCCGGCACTGGCGTAAGGCTCAGCGGTGCTGAAGCAGCGCTGCTCGCGTTTGCCGAACGCCATGGCATTCCGCTGGCCACGGCATGGACGCACGATCTGATCGCCAGCGATCATCCCTTGTTCGCCGGCCGCCCTGGCACCATCGGTACCCGGCCAGGCAACTTCGCCGTGCAGAATGCGGACCTGGTCATCACCATCGGCTCTCGCCTGAATATCCGCCAGACCAGCTACAACTGGGATGCGTTTGCCGCCCGCGCATACACCGTCCACGTCGACATCGATCAAGCCGAGCTGGACAAACCCAGCCTGCGTACCGATCTGCGCGTAAATGCCGATGCAGGCGAGTTTCTCACCACGCTGCAGGCCAGCCTCGAGAATACGACGCTGCCAGGCTACGCACCTTGGGCAGACTGGCTGCGCAACCTGCGCAGTCGGTTCCCCTCCATCTCCCAGGCCCAGCAGCAGGCACCTTCGATCAATCCTTATGCATTGGTTGAACGCGTGTTCCGGCAGCTACGTGCTGATGACATCATCGTCTGCGGCAACGCTTCAGCCTGCATCCTGCCTTTCCAGGTAGGCGCATTGCAGGCGCAGCAGCGCATGTTCAGCAATTCCGGCTCTGCATCGATGGGCTACGATCTTCCGGCCGCTATCGGCGCTGCACTGGCAGCGCCCGAGCGGCGAGTGATCTGCTTTGCCGGCGATGGCAGCCTGCAGATGAACGTGCAGGAGCTGCAGACCCTGCGCACGTTGGGTCTCAATGTGGTGATCGTGGTACTGGACAACCAGGGCTACCTGTCCATCCGCCAGACCCACGAGAACTTCTTCGGCACCGTAGTCGGCGCCACCGCCAACAGCGGCGTCGAGTTCCCGGACTACACACGGCTGGCGACGGCATACGGGATCCCCGCTATCGCTGTGCGCGAGCCCAACGAACTGCCGTTGTTGGACTCCGCACTCGCCGCAGACGGTCCCGCGCTGCTACATGTTCATGTGGACCCGCAGCAGGAATTTGAACCGCGGATCAAATCGCGACGCGACGCCAATGGCGCGTTCCATACGCCGGAACTCGATGACATGTTCCCGTTCCTGGATGTCGAGCAATTGCAGGACATCCGCGCGCAGGCAGCGGCTATCCGCCAGGTAACGCAGCCATGAACCAGCAGGCATTGGAGCTTCAAGCACAGGGCCAGAATTGGCTGAAGAACGCGCGACGCGACGGTATCGCCATCATGGGCACCGGCGGCATGGCGGGCGACCTGCATGACGCCTGTGTGCAGCTGGGCATCGAGGTGCATGCATTCATCACCAGCAGTGCCACGCTGAGCCACCACCGCGGGCTTCCGGTGCATGCCCTGGCGCAGACTCCGGATGCGCTGCTGGTCAAGCCAATCTGGATAGGCATCTTCAACCACGGCGACAGCTCGGACCTGGTCCAGCTGCGCCGCCAGTGTCTGGCAAGCGGTTTCAGTGAAGTACTGGTTCCACAGCAGTTCTACGCGCTGGTCGAAGCGCAGATGGGCTGGCGCTACTGGCTGGCTCCGCTGCACGCCTACGAACAGCAGCAGACCTCCATCGCGCAAGCGCGTGCGTTGCTGGCTGACGCGGAAAGCATCGCCGTATTCGACGCAATCCTCGATTTCCGTACCGGTACGAAACTCGACGAGTCCCTGCCCCGCTCGGCGGGTCCGCAGTACTTCCCGGTCGACCTGCTGCCTGCACTCCCCCACAGCACAAACGTTTACCTCGATGGCGGTGCATATGACGGTGATACCGTCAGTCTTGCAGTGGAAAAACTGTCACCTACCCAGGTTCTCGCGTTCGAACCGGATCCGGACAACTTCAGGAAGCTGGTCACGCATGTCGCCAGCATCGACCTGCCTGCAACGTTGTTTCCACTCGGCATCTCCGATGCAGTGCGCTTCCTGCGTTTCCGCTCCGACAACGGTGCGGGCTGTGCGGTGGATGGAACCGGCGACAGCCAGATCCAGGTGGTCGACCTGGACAGCATTGTCTCCAAACTACCCATTGATTTCCTGAAGCTGGACATCGAAGGATGCGAGGTGGAGGCACTGCATGGCGCACGTCAGCTGATCTCCACACGCAAGCCTTTCCTGGCGATAGCCGGTTACCACCGCTGGGATGACCTGTGGAAGATTCCGACGCTGATTCATGCCATCAACCCGGACTATACGATCAAGCTGCGGCTGCACTGCGCCAACAGCTTCGATGCGGTGTTCTACGCCTACAACGCCTGACCATTGCTGCAACCCCTCTCTCCTACCAGAACCTGCATCATGCAAACCACCAATAAATTCTTCGAAGATCTGTTTGTCCTGGAACTGGCAAACAACCATTGGGGCAATCTTGCGCGTGGGCTTGAGATTGTCAGGCAGTTTTCCGAAGTCGTTCGCGCAGGGAACGTACGCGCGGCGATAAAGCTGCAGTTCCGTGACGTCGATGCCTTCGTCCACAAGGACTACAAGGCGCGCAGCGATATCCGCTACGTCAAGAAAACCATGGATACCAAGCTCTCCATCGAGGAGTTCAAGATTCTCGTGGATGCCATCAAGGCCAGCGGATGCATCGCGATGGCAACCCCATTTGATGAGCCCTCGGTTGAACTGTGCGAAGCGCTGGACTTCCCGATCATCAAGGTCGCCAGCTCGGACCTGGGTGACCATTCCCTGATCGACCGCATCGTCAGGACCGGGCGTCCCACCATCATCTCCACCGGTGGTGCAAGCGAGCAGACCATTGACCGGGTCGTTCGCCAGTTCGGCGAACGCGAAATTCCGTTGGCCATCAATCATTGTGTGTCGCTGTATCCCTCCGAAGACAACGAGCTGGAACTGAATCAGATCGACTATCTCCGTAGCCGATACCCGACGCATGTGGTTGGGCTGTCCACCCACGAGTACCACGACTGGACCAGCTCGATGCTGATGTCATATGCCAAGGGCGCGCGCACCTGGGAACGCCACATCGACATCGAGGCTGATGGCATTCCGGTCTCCTCGTACTGCACGCTGCCCCATCAAGCCGCTGAATGGTTCTCCGCCTACCACAAGGCGCGCGAGATGTGTGGTGGCTCGACCGCGCAACGGCGCAAATTGCCGAGCCGCGAGATCAACTATCTCGACAATCTGGTCCGTGGTGTCTACGCCAAGCGCGAGTTGCCGGCCGGCTATGTCGTCGAACCGGCGACCTTCGACAAAGACTTCTATATGGCGGTTCCGCTGTTGAAGGGCCAGCTCTCGTGCCGGGAAATACTGTCTGGCCTGACACTGGCACAGCCGCTGGACGGCGACGCCGCCCTGACCCTGGAAACAGTGGCTGCAAGCGCCTTCAGCACCGAACAGCACAGCCTGATTCTTGACCGCGGGCTGTAACACCAGCCGCGCGTCAGAACCTGCAGCGCCAACAATCAACATTCATCGCCGAGCTCAGATGACTCCTCCTTCGCCAATGGCCAGCTGTGCAGCGGACAGTTTTGACCGCCTGCCAGCAGCGATCTGGCCGCGCCTGAATGCTGCACTGGACGGTAAGCACCTGCTGCTGACTGGAGCTACCGGCTTCTTCGGAAAATGGCTACTCGCATTGCTGCAACGGCTCAATGCCGGTGGCACGCATATACAGGTCATTGCCCTTTCACGCGATCCGGCCCGCTTCCTTGTTGCACATCCCGAGCATGCCGGAGAGCCCTGGCTGCGCTGGATCATATCCGATGTCCGCGCTCTGGCTGCCGTTCATGACAGCCCAGTGGACCTGGTTCTTCATGCCGCGACAGACACCTCAAGCCGCGCGCATGAACAGCCGCTGGAAATATTCGCCAGCGTGATCGACGGCACGCGTCGCGTCCTTGAATACGCACACCGCAACGGCGCAAGTCGACTTCTGCTTACCGGGTCAGGAGCACAGTACGGCGCGATTCCGGATGGGCAACCCGCAAAAGAAAGCTCTGCATTGGCCTGCGACAGCCGACTCGCACTGAACATCTACGGCGAGTCCAAGCGCATGCAGGAGACGCTGGCAGCGGTATATATGCATCAGACCGGCATTGACGTGGTCATGACCCGGTGTTTTGCTTTCTCTGGTCCGGGCCTCGCGCTTGACGGCCACTTTGCCATTGGGAACTTCGTCCGCGATGCGCTGCGCGGCCATGGCATCACGCTCAACTCATCCGGCCAAGCCATGCGTAGCTACCTGCACGGCGCCGACCTGGCCGTATGGCTGCTGATATTGCTGGCCGAAGGGACTGCGGGGCATGCCTACAACGTAGGCTCTGACCAGGCGTTGAGTGTCGCCGAGCTCGCGGTTCTGGTGCAGCAGCGGCTCGCACCAGATGCCCAACTGAGCATCCTCGGCCGAGCCGATGGCCCACGCTCCTATTATGTTCCCGCCATTGATGAGGCTCGTGCGCTTGGTCTGGCGCCATGGACGAGCCTGGAAGACTCCATTGACGCAATGGCCAGCTGGGCCAGGGCGTACAACAATCGCGTCGTTCCCGAATCGCTGGTGTCCTGAGCCGTACGTCGATGACAATTCCACTCACCGTTGCCCTGCTTACCTACAACCGTCCGCATTACTTGCGGCTGGCGTTGCGCGCGATCATCGAGCAGACGTACACGGACTTCGAACTGCTGGTGATGGACAACGGCAGTACTGACGACACGCCTGAGGTAGTGCTCGGCTTCAAGGACGACCGGTTGCGCTATGTACGCAATGCGCCAGGTCATCCGGCCAGCTTCAACGGCACCAGCGCGGTCCTTATCGCCCGCGGCAAGCGCCTGCTGATAACCCATGACGACGACATCATGGAGCCGGACATGCTGCAGCGGCAGATGTCCATGTTTGAACGCCAGCCCGAACTCGCCGCCATCTGGACCAACCAGAGCACGATCGACGAGAACGGCCAGCGCTTGCTGGAGCACCTGGCGCCTCCCGGGCCGGACCGGATCTACGCCCGCGGTGAATACATCGCCAGGGCCGCCGAAGAGCGACATTGGCACCCACCAAGCAGCCTGATATTTACTCCCGGGCTGCTGTCGCTTGCCACCCTGCACAAGGGATATCGCGGGCTACCGCTTGGCAACGGGAAGCGTCCACTCGTTGAAGGCAGCGGTGACTACATCATTCCTGCCAAGATGAATCTGAAGGCACCAGTGGCCTTTCTCAACGCCCCGTTGCTACGTTATCGTCAGCATGGAGGCCAGGAAACCAATCATGCCGACCTGACCGGCGCGGTGTTGCACGGCTATGTGTCGTTGCGCCGTTTCGTCGTCCGTACCAGTTACAAACAACAGTACACACCGGTCTATGACGCCTTGATCGCGCGCTACAAGGCGCAGAAACAGGTAACCGAAATTCCCGGCGCGACGACTTCAACAGCCGCAATCCGCCGCTTCCAGCAGATGTTCGCTCAGGGCAGCAAAGACCTTGCAGCGAATCCCCGCGCCGGATTCCAGTTGTTGCCGCTAGCCATTCTGTTGGACCAGATTGCAAAGCAAGGAGCGAACGACCAACTTGAACGCCTGCTCCTGAGCATGCCCACGCCTGACGAAACCTTGCAGACCTCCATACACCGTCTGCACCGCTGGGCCAGCCATCGCTGTGAGGGGCGGAACCTTTTTCAGAAGTTCGCGCCGGGCTCGCAGGTAGTGATACTCGGTAGCGTCCTGTTGTCGGCGCTGCTGGTGCATGAGGCCCGCCAGGCCGGTGTCAACATTGCCTGCTGCCTCGACTCCAGTGTTACCCGACAGGGGCGTGATTGGTTGGGCGTTCAGATCGTCGAACCAGCATGGTTGGCAGACAACCACAAGCCGCTTGATGCGATCGTGCTGAGTTCCGAACGCGACCATGAAGACGAACTCATCCACATGCTTCGCCGTCACGATGCAGTTACACCCATCGTCTCGTGGAAACAGTTGGTGGAGCAACTCTGACCAATGGCAGCTGCACAAAGTGCTGGAGATGAATCTTGATTGATTGGAAAACCATTCCCGGCGGACGCGTCAGCGGTGCGCCATGGCAAGTAGCCATGCTCGGCTTCTGCATCCGTACGGGGACCTGCCATGCGTTGTCGGACACTGATCTGCAAGCCCTGAATCAATCGCTGCCACTGAACGGACTGCGCGAGTATGGCTTGGCCAACGGCATGCGCTTCAGTTCACCGCATTTGGCGACGTTGGTGCAGGATGCCGACGCGGTGCTGCTGTTTGCCCAATCCCGCCCAGACCAGGCTTCGTTCACATTGCAGGCCTCAAGCAGCAAGTACCTTGTGCTGGCAACTGCACGGGACCAGCCCCTGCTTGCAGATGAAGGTAGCTTCGGGGCCATTTTCGTTCCTGGCGACCACCCCGGCCGCGCAGGGAACGTCGTCACCACAACGCACTATATTGACTCCCGTCTACACGGTGACGCTGCAGCCCAGGCACTCGCACTGGCCGACATACCGCCTGCCCACACAGGGGTACATGCCTACTATCACTCCGCACCGTCGTGGATCAATTGGATAACCACTGCGATCGCCAGAGACGCTGCTGTAGTGCGCGCCAACGGACCGCTGCTGAGCGTCATCGTGCCCGCCTACAACTACGGGCGCTTTCTCCGCCAATGTGTGCAGTCGGTACTGGATCAAGGTATTGACGACCTCGAGATCCTGATACTTGACAATGCGTCAACCGATGACAGCCCTGAGGTCATGCATGGCTTTGCGGATGAGCCGCGGGTCCGCTACATGCGCAATCCACACAACTATGGTGCCGGCTTCAATTGGCTCAATGGCCTGAACCTGGCGCGCGGCACCTATTGCGCGTTCCTCTCTGCCGATGACTTCTACAATCCCGGCCATCTGCTGCGACTGATGCCTGCCCTATGCAGCAACCCGCAGGTGGTTGCCGGCTATACCAGCATCTGTTGGGTCGACGACAATGGTGCCGCCGTGAACCAGCCGCGCCATCCTGGCTACAGATCGGCCGACTATGTTGGCGGTCGCAACGAAGTGGCCGACCTGCTCGTCCACGACTGCTACATTGCACCTTCGGCGGCAATCTACCGCACGCTCCAACTACGCACCACCTGGCAACCGTCAAACACGCATGGCGCCGGCGACTGGGAGATGTCAATCCAGATCGCCGAGAAGTTCCCCGACTTCGCATATATCGATGCGCCTGGCGTCAGCTACCGGCTGCATGCTTCGCAGCATTCCAGCCGGTTCTATGCCTCCACCAATCCGCTTGAAGATCACCTGACCATTCTTGAAGGTGTATTCAAACGTAGCGCCCAGAAACATCTTCGCGGCCATGAAAATGCGGTCGCCGAGCACATCGAGCGCCGTCTTTCGCTTTACCCCGGTGAGCGGACCTCAGCACTCGGTGCACGAGCGCAGAAACTGGTAAGCGAGTTGGAGCAGCTGGCTGAGTTCAATGCGGCGCCATTGTTCAGCGTCATCCTGACCACCTGGAACCGCCCAGCCTTGCTTGCCGATGCTCTGAACAGCATCCATGCACAGACCTTGCGCGACTTCGAGGTGATTCTGGTCAATGACTGCGGCGGCCCGGTCGAACACCTGCTCGGCGAACCAGGGTTCCCACTCACCTACCTGCAACTTGGCCGCAACGGCGGCCCCGCCGCCGCCCGCAACGCGGCACATCGGCTCGCGCGGGGACGCTATCTGGTCTATCTGGACGACGACGACCTGTACCTGCCCAACCACCTGCAGACCCTGGCCGATGCGCTGCAGGCGCACCCGGATGAGGTGGTCTACAGCGACGCGTTGTTTATCACCGAGCGCATCGAAGGCAGCAGCCGGCACCCGCTGGCCGAGGAGCGCCGCTATCCGCATGACCGCTACTCGCACGAGCGGCTGTCGGTAGACAACTACATCCCCATCAACACATTTTCTTGGCCACGTGCGCTCGCTGCGGAAGTCGGCGGCTTCGACGAAAGACTGCCGGGATTGGAGGACTGGGATTTCCTGCTGCGCCTGGCTGCGCGCGTCGCCTTCCATCACGTCCACCAGGAAACCGTGCAGGTGCGGATGCGCGCTGACGGCGACGAGCGCCGCTCCGTGCATGCCTTCGAGCACTACCCAGCGCTTTACCAGAAACTGTACGCACGCCATTCCGATCTGGATGCGGAGACCGTTCGCAACGGCCGCGCGGAGCGGCTGAAACAACTCGGCCGTCTGCTGCCACAAACCGCGGAAAGCGCGATCGACCACTGGCGTGCAGTTCGCACACCAAGCCCGCTCCAGCGGCAGCTGTGCGAACAACGCATCAGCAGCCTCGGGCCGCCACCGCGACTGTGCGTGCTGCTGCGTTGCGCCGATGGTGACACCGTCGCTGTCTTGCGCAGCATTGCCAGCCTCCGCGGCGAGACCGGCCTGCCGGATGGTTTGCAGATAGTGGTAGCGACAGCTGGCCCGGCCGAGCGGATGCATGCTGCCCTTGCCGACGAAGATGTCCAGGTAATTGAGTGGGATCTGCAGCAGCCTGCAGCCATTCTCGAAGCCGTTCTTGCAGACATCGGCTCTGACTGGCTGATGGCGGCTGAGGGCGGCGACGAGTTCGCTGCAGGCGGTCTGTTGCAACTGCGCATGCAACTGGCCGAGCAGCCGCAGCTGCGGGCTGTGTTTGCGGACGGCTGGTGCCGGAATGCTGACGGTACGCTGGCGCCGATCCTGCGCCCCGACTTCAATCTCGATCTGCTACTCGGCAACCCGGCGATGCTGGCATCACATTGGGTGTTCCAATGTCAGTCGGCACGCGATGCTGGTGGTTTCAATGCCGCCGCAGGCAGTGCCACCGAACTTGATCTCATCCTGCGGCTCATTCACCGCAGTGGCTTTGAGGGCATTGCCCATCTGCACGAACCCGTGATCACTGGCGCGCCGGCGCGGTTTGACTGCCAGGCGCAGCAGCAGGTCATCCTTGCCCATCTGCGCGCACGCGGTTACCCCGATGCGACAGTGGAGGCGATTGGCTCGGGCTTGTATCGCATCAACCATGCGCACGCACGGCGGCCGGTGGTGTCGCTGGTGATCGTGGTATCGGCCGACACCACGCTGGCAGTCCTCGAGCGCTGCGTGGTATCGGTACTGGAAAAGACCCGCTATGCCGACTATCACTTGCTGCTGGTCGACAACGGCGCGACGGATGAACTGCGTCAATGGATGCAGCAGGTTGAGTCCTTGGCCGCAGATCGGGTGCAGGCATTCGCCTTCGATCCGCCGCTGCCGCACGCCGCTGCCTGCAATCTTGCCGCGACCCAGGCAAGCGGCGAGTTCCTGCTGTTCCTGCGCCCCGAGGTAGCCGCGTTGCAGCCTCATTGGCTGGATGAGCTGCTCAATCATGGCCTGCGCCCCGAGGTCGGGGTGGTGGGTGCCAAGACCGTCTCCGGCGATGGCAAGCTCAGCCACGCCGGGCTGGTGCCAGGCCTGTTCTGCAGCGGCGGCCACGCGTTTGCCGGCGCTGCCATGGATGCGCCCGGCTACATGAACCGTCTACAGGTGGCGCAGCAATATTCGGCGGTAGCGGACAGCTGCCTGTTGATCGGCGCGGAGCTGTTCGCCGAACTGGATGGTTTCGATCACGCGACGTTCGCCGATGAAGGTGCCGATGTGGATCTGTGCCTGCGCGCGCGTGCGCGCGGCTATCTGACCGTGTGGACGCCGCATGCCTTGCTGCTGCATTCGACCGAGCAGTCCGGGATGATTGAAGCGACAGCCGATGCCCTGCTCGAACGCTGGCTCCCTGCCCTCGCCCACGATCCGGCCTACAACCCCAGCCTGCGGCTGGACGTCGCCGGTGGATTCCGCCTGGGTGAATCGGATTTCTCGTGGAAGCCACTGCCCTGGCGGCCGCTTCCCCGCGTATTGGCGCAGCCTGCCGATCCCTGGGGCAGTGGCCAGTACCGGGTAATCCAGCCGTTTGAAGCCTTGAAGCTGGAAGGCCATGTTGAAGGCGCGCTCTATTCGACCTTGCTGGACCCGGTCGAGCAGGCGCGCATAGATCCGGATGTAGTGATCCTGCAGCGCCGCGTCAGCGAGGATGACCTGCACAAGATCCAGCGCGGTGCCCGCTTCTCGCGTGCGATCAAGGTCTATGAGCTCGACGACTACCTGCCCAATCTGCCGGCCAAAAGCACGCATCGCGAGCATATGCCGCGCGATGTATTGCGCAGCCTGCGCAAGGCCATGGGCATGGTCGACCGGTTCGTGGTGTCCACACCGGCGATGGCCGAGGCCTTCGCAGGCCTGCATCCGGATATCCGCATTGCCCGTAACCGTCTTCCGCTGAGCTGGTGGAAGCACCTGCCCGCAGTGCGCCGCGACGACAACCGGCGCCCACGCGTCGGCTGGGCCGGTGGCCTGGGCCATACCGGCGACTTGGAAATGATTGCCGATGTTGTCAGCGAATTGGCGCAGGAGGTGGACTGGGTGTTCTTCGGCATGTGCCCGGACCGCCTGCGTCCGTATGTGGCCGAGTTCCATCCGGGCGTGGATATCGCGCTGTATCCGCGTGCATTGGCGCAGCTGCAGCTCGACCTGGCCATCGCGCCGTTAGAAGAGAACCGCTTCAACGAATGCAAGAGCAACCTGCGCCTGCTCGAGTACGGTGCCTGCGCGGTACCGGTGGTCTGCAGTGATGTCGGCCCGTACCGTGACCCCGCCCTGCCGGTTACCCGCGTACGCAACCGGCACCGCGAATGGGTGGGTGCCATCCGCGAACATCTGGCCGATGCCGACGTACGTCGCTTGGCAGGCGATGCGCTGAAATCGGTGGTTCACCGCGACTGGATGCTCGAAGGTGCCGGGCTTGATGAGTGGCGCGCCGCCTGGCTGCCCTGATCCAAGCTCTGCTCCATTGTCATTACGGCCGCCGGTTCTCCGGCGGCCGTCTTCGTTCTGCCAGCTGCGAATCCACCGCCAGCGGCGTGAGCCGAAGCTCCCGTGTCGGAAAGCCGACGCCCAATCACCGCAGCCGCGACGTATTCACGAACATCAAGACCTTCACGGTTCCGGCACGCAACTTGCAGTTGCTCCAGCAGCTCCCCACACGTTGCCCGGAAACCCGCACGATGTCCCACTCCATCACCTCCGTTCTCTCCCAGATCCGCACGCTGCAGAACCAGGTGGGGCAAACCGCGCCCATCGCCGATCTGCCGCGCAGCAACGCGATCCAGGGGCTGGCCGAGGGCAATGCCGTTGCCGCACCGTCCTTCAGCCAGACCCTTGAAGGCGCCATCAAGGGCGTCAACGAAGCCCAGCAGAAGTCCGGGCAACTGGCCGCAGCCTTCGAGCGTGGCGATGCCAATGCCGATCTGGCCAAGGTCATGGTCGCCTCCCAACAGTCCTCGCTGGCGTTCCGCGCCACCGTGGAAGTCCGTAACCGTCTCGTCCAGGCTTACCAGGACGTGATGAACATGCCGCTGTAAGGATCCGCACGCATGGCACTCGCGCTGTCCAGAGAATCACTGAATCCGGAACGGGCTGGGGCCTGGTTCGACCGTCTGCAAAGCCTGCAGATCACCCGTCGCCTGGGCTTGATGGCAATGATCACGGTTGCCGTGGCGGCCGGCCTGTTCGTGTTCTTCTGGGCGCAGAAGCCGCAGATGATGCCGCTGTACACCGGGCTGGACCAGAAGGCCACCGCCGAGGCCACCGACCTGCTGCGCTCTGCGCAGATCCCGTTCGAGCTGGACGCCGCTACCGGCGCGATCAGCGTGCCGGAAAAGAACGTGCACGATGCGCGCCTGAAGCTGGCCGGTTCCGGCCTGACCGAAAGTGGCCGCCTCGGCTTTGAAATGATGGAACGCGACCCCGGTTTCGGCGTCAGCCAGTTCGTTGAAACCGCGCGCTACCAGCACGCGCTGGAAACCGAGCTGGTGCGCACCATCAGCAGCCTGCGCCCGGTGCGCGATGCCCGCGTGCATCTGGCTATTCCCAAGCCCAGCGCCTTCACCCGCCAGCGTGATGTCGCCAGCGCCTCGGTGGTTCTGGAACTGCGTGGCGGCCAGCAGCTGGAACGCAACCAGGTCGATGCCATCGTGCATATGGTGGCCTCCAGCATTCCCGATCTGGCGCCCGAACGCGTCACCGTGGTCGACCAGAGTGGGCGCATGCTCACCATCGCCGATCCCAACAGCGACGCTGCGCTCAACGCCGCCCAGTTCGACCAGGTCCGTCGCCTGGAAGGCTCCTACAACCAGCGCATCCGCGAACTGCTGGAGCCGATGACCGGCGCAGGCCGGGTCAACCCGGAAGTCAGCGTCGACATGGATTTCTCCGTCACCGAGGAAGCCCGCGAGCTCTACAACGCCGAGCCGCAGAAGGTGCGCAGCGAGCAGATCAGCGAGAACACCAGCACCACCGCTGGCCCGCAGGGCATTCCCGGCGCCACCAGCAACACCCCGCCGGGCCCGGCCGCCGCGCCGCCGGCAACGGCCAGCACGCCGACTGAAACCTCCAAGAACGCTACCCGCAATTACGAGCTGGACCGCACCCTGCAGCACACCCGCCAGCCGCCTGGTCGGGTCAACCGCGTCTCGGTTGCGGTGCTGGTGGACCACGTGCCGCGTGCCGGTGCCAACGGCAAACTCGCCGATCAGCCGCTCAGTGCTGCCGAACTGACCCGCGTCGAGGCACTGGTCAAGCAGGCTGTGGGCTTCAACGCCGAACGTGGCGACACCGTGTCGGTGATGAACGCGCCCTTCGTGCGTGAAGCCCTGCCGGTGGAAGCGCCCAAGTGGTGGGAAAACCCGCAGGTCCGTGACGCCCTGCGTCTGGTTCTTGGCGCCATCGTGGTACTGGCCCTGCTGTTCGGCGTGCTGCGCCCCGCCCTGCGCCAGATCACCGGCACGCCCAAGGCGCTTGCAGGCCCGGAAGATCCGCTCAGCGCCGACGTGCAGGTACTGGATGACGGCACCGAAATGCCGGCCCTTGCCGCCGACCGCCTGCACCTGGACGGCACGCCGGCGCTGGCCCTGCCAGTGGATGCATATGAAGAACGCCTGCGCATGGCCCGTGAAGCAGTGAAGACCGACTCCAAGCGGGTTGCCCAGGTAGTGAAGGGATGGGTGTCAAATGACTGATGCAATGCCGATGACCGGCGTGCAACGTGCCGCCGTACTGCTGCTGTCGCTCGGCGAGACCGACGCGGCCGAAGTGCTGCGCCACATGGAACCGAAGGAAGTACAGAAGATCGGCATCGCCATGGCCACGCTCACCGATGTCACCCGTGAGCAGGTGCAGAAAGTGATGGATGATTTTGGTGCCGAGCTGGGCAACAAGACCTCGTTGAGCGTTGGCTCGGACGACTACATCCGCAACATGCTGGTGCAGGCGCTGGGCAATGAGAAAGCCAGCAATCTGATCGATCGCATCCTGCTCGGCCGCAATACCACCGGCCTGGACGCGCTGAAGTGGATGGACCCGCGCGCGGTCGCCGATCTGGTGCGCAACGAGCACCCGCAGATCATCGCCATCGTCATGGCCCACCTGGAAACCGACCAGGCTGCCGAAGCGCTGAAGCTGCTGCCCGAGCGCACCCGCGTCGACGTGCTGCTGCGTATCGCTACTCTCGACGGCATTCCGCCGAACGCGTTGAACGAGCTCAACGAGATCATGGAGCGCCAGTTCGCCGGCAACCAGAACCTGAAGTCGTCGAACATTGGTGGCGTGCAATGTGCCGCCAACATCCTCAACTTCATGGACGGTGGCCAGGACCAGGCCATCCTTACCGAGATCGCCCGTATCGATTCGCCGCTGGGCAGCCGCATCCAGGACCTGATGTTCGTGTTCGACGACCTGGTGGATCTGGACGACCGCGAGATGCAGCTGGTGCTGCGCGAAGTCAGCGGCGAGCGCCTGGGCCTGGCCCTGCGCGGTGCCGACATCAAGGTGCGCGACAAGATCACCCGCAACATGTCCCAGCGTGCCGCCGAAATCCTGCTCGAAGACATGGAAGCCCGCGGACCGGTGCGCCTGTCCGATGTGGAAGGTGCACAGCGCGAGATCCTCGCCATCGTCAAGCGCATGGGCGATGAAGGCACCATCACCCTCGGCGGTGCCGCGGAGGCCATGCTGTGAACAATGCCGTGCGCTGGCTTGCACCGGATCTCAATGCACCGGCGGTTACGCCGGTGCTGGACGATATCGATCTGGACGCGCTGGAAACCATCGTCGCCGAGCCCGCTCCGCCGCCGGTGCAGCTGCCGACACTGGAGGAGATCCAGGCCATCCGCGACGCCGCGCAGGAAGAAGGTTTCCAGCAAGGTCACGCCGATGGTTACGCCCAGGGTCAAGCCGAAGTACGCCGTTTGACCGCGCAGATCGAAGGCATCCTCGACAACTTCAGCCGCCCGCTGGTACGTCTGGAAAATGAAGTGGTCGGCGCACTCGGCGAACTGTCCGTACGCATCGCCGGCGCCCTGATCAGCCGCGCCTACGAGGCGGACCCGTCGCTGTTGAAGGATCTGATCGATGAAGCACTGGACACTGTCAGCGGCACCAACCGCGATGTCGAAGTCCGCCTGCATCCGGACGATATCGCCGCCATCAGCAATCTGCTGACGCTGCCAGCCGGCCAGCGCCTGGTACCCGACCACAGCCTCAGCCGTGGCGACCTGCGCGTACACGCCGAAGCCGTACGTGTCGACGGCACCCTGGATGCACGCCTGCGTGCCGCCCTGGCCACCGTCCTGCGCCGTGCCGGAGCCGCACAATGAACGCTACGCCCTCGCCCGCCCCCGCCGATTGGGCAGCGGCCCGCAATCTTCGCCTGGCCGCGCGTCTGGATGGCATCTCGCTCGATGCCGGCGGTGGCCATGGTCTGGTCCGCGAAGGCATCCTGCGCCGCGCGGTTGGCCTCACCCTGGAAGCCGTTGGCTGCGAAGCGCCGATGGGTGCCAGCTGCAAGGTCGAGATCATAGATGGCGGCTGGGTCGATGCCGAGGTCGTCGGCTTTTCCGGTGACCGCACCTATTTGATGCCCAGCGCCGAACTGCATGGCCTGCTGCCCAATGCCCGCGTGGTGCCGTCCTACCGCCGCGGCGGTGTCGAAGTCGGCGAAGGCCTGCTCGGCCGCGTCATCGATTCCGACGGTATCCCGCTCGATGGCAAGGGCCCGATCCGCGCCGAAGGCGTCGTCGGCATGGCCGGCGTGTCCATCAACCCGCTCGCACGCGAACCCATCACCCAGCCACTGGACGTCGGTGTGCGCGCGATCAACGCGCTGCTGCCGATCGGTCGCGGCCAGCGTGTGGGGCTGTTCGCCGGTTCTGGCGTCGGCAAATCGACCTTGCTGGGCATGATGACCCGCTTCACCGCCGCCGACGTGATCGTGGTTGGCCTGATCGGTGAACGTGGCCGCGAAGTCCGCGACTTCGTTGAATCCACGCTGGGCGAAGAAGGCCTGCGCCGTGCCGTCGTCGTCGCCAGTCCAGCCGACCGGCCGCCGCTGGCACGCCTGCACGGTGCCTACCGTGCGACCGCCATCGCCGAGTGGTTCCGCGACCAGGGCTTGAACGTATTGTTGCTGATGGATTCGCTGACCCGCTTTGCCCAGGCCCAGCGCGAAATCGGCCTGTCGGTGGGCGAACCGCCTACCACCCGCGGCTATCCGCCCTCGGTATTTGCCAAGCTGCCGGCATTGGTGGAACGCGCCGGCAACGGCGCAAAAGGCCGTGGTTCGATCACCGCGTTCTATACCGTGCTCACCGAAGGTGACGATCCGCAGGACCCGATTGCCGATGCCGCGCGTGCCATTCTCGATGGCCACATCCTGCTGTCGCGCCGCGTTGCCGACAGCGGCCTGTACCCGGCCATCGACGTCGAATCCTCGGTCAGCCGCGTGGTCCAGGACATCGCCGATGACGTCTGGCGCGCCCGCATCCGCAAGCTCAAACAGCTGGTGTCGGCCTATACGGCCAACCGCGACCTGATCGCGATCGGCGCCTACCAGCGCGGCAATGATCCGCTCACCGACGAGGCGCTGGATCGTTGGCCGGAGATCATGGAATTCCTTGGTCAGGACGTGCACAACGCCGCCGACCTGGGCCATAGCCTGAATGCATTGCACCAACTGGTAGATAGTGAGACGCCCGCATGAGCCCTAGCCGCCGCCTGGATCCGCTGCTGCGCCGCGCGCAGGACCGCGAAGATGAAGTCGCCAAAGCCCTGGCCGAACGCCAGCAGGCCTTGGACATGCATCAGTCGCGCCTCTCCGAGCTGCGCCAGTACGCCGAGGAATACGCCAACGCGCAGCTGGCCACCACCAGCGCCGCCCAGCTGCTCAACCGCCGTGCCTTCCTCGACCGCCTCGACAACGCGGTCGAAGCACAAAGCAAGACCGTGGACAGCAACCAGGAACGCGTTGAAGCCGAGCGCGCGCGCCTGCTGCTGGCCAGCCGCGACAAGGCCGTGCTTGAACAGCTCGCTGCCAGCTACCGGGCGCAGGAAAAGCAGGTGGCCGACCGCCGCGATCAACGCGAGATGGATGATATCGGCGCCCGCCGCGCACGCCTGAAGAAGACCGAGGGCGAAGGAGAAAGCCAATGAATATCCTCCCCTCAGCGCTCTCCTCTGCCGGCAACGTCGACAGCAACAGCGCGCCGCGCAGCAGCACCGACAAGAACGCCGACAGCGGCTTCGATGCAATGCTCAACAGCAAGCCCGCCACGCAGAAGCCCGCAGCCAGCAAGCCAGCCAGCAATGACCCGGCGCCGGCCAAGGAAGCACGCGCCGACGACAGCGCCAGCGAGGCCAGCACCGAGCAGGCCAGCACAACCACCAGCAGTGCCGGTGATGACGACAAGCCCGAGGCAGCAGGCACGGACACCGATGCGCCCTGGCCGCCGTTTGGCTTGTCGGCAATCGTTGTGCCAGCTCCGGAACCGGCAGCGCAATTGCCCGCAGCGCTGGCCGCCGCCACCCAGCAGGCGGCACCGGCAGCTCCCGCTACGGGCGCAACCCCGGCCCTGCCTGGCACTGCAGCTGCAGTTGCTGGCGCCACGCCAGCGGCAGCCCCGAGCAGCGATGACGTCACAGCGGAGTTGACGTTGCCGATGACAGCGGCTGCCAACGATGATGGCGGCGAGCTCAACCTCGATGTCGACGCACCTGCACCTGCCGCGTTTGCGTCGCTGCTACAGAACCAGGCCTTGCAGGAAGTACGCAGCACTGCCCCGGCCAGCAGCATCACCGCGCCCACGCCGACCCCGGATCTGAATGCCGGCGACTTCGACGAGGCCATCGGCGCGCGTGTCGGCTGGCTGGCCGAGCAGAAGATCGGCCATGCGCATATCCGCATCAACCCGGAAAACATGGGCCAGATCGACGTGAAGCTGCAACTGGACGGCGACCGCGTCCACGCCAGTTTCAGCAGCGCCCACGCCGACGTCCGCCACGCCCTGGAAAGCAGCCTGCCGCGCCTGCGCGAAATGCTGGGCGAACAAGGCCTGCAGTTGAGCCATGCCGATGTAGGCCAGCAATCCAGCTCGCAGCAACAGAACGACCAAAACGAAGCCGGCAGTGGCTTGGCCACCGGCAGCCCACACGATGGCACCGACCTGCCAATGGCAAGCAGCCAGAACCTACGCCTGCGCGGCCTGCTCGATGCCTATGCCTGAAGCCCTGCAAGAAAGTGACTTTGTGGGAGCGGTGTGAACCGCGAAGCTGAAAATCTGAAACACTCCGAGCTTCGCGGCTGACGCCGCTCCAACAGCGCCGATGCACTCTTGTGGGAGCGGTGTAAACCGCGAAGCTGAGAATCTGAAACGCTCCGAGCTTCGCGGCTGACGCCGTTCCCACAGCGCCGATTCACTTCTTGTGGGAACGGTGTAAACCGCGAAGCTGAGAATCTGAAACACTCCAAGCTTCGCAGCTGACGCCGCTCCCACAGCGCCGATGCACTCCTGTGGGAGCGGTGTAAACCGCGAAGCTGGCAATCCATCCGCCCATCTACAAACGATCATTGCGCTGACAGAATTTGAGAAATCGCAGTGCAATTCTGCGTTGATGGCGCTACCAGCAACCAACCCAAAGCCAGGCTCCAAAACCCTTCGCACAGGCCGAGTATCCGTACCCGGCCACGTATATCTGGTCACGTTCACCACGTTGGGTCGCCAGCCACTGTTCCAGGATTTCTCGCTGGCATCACACATCTGCCAAGCCTTGTATCACCCACTACTTTGGCGCGACGCACGCTTATTGGCCTGGGTACTGATGCCGGATCACTGGCACGGTCTGGTTCAACTGGGTGCCCACACCCATCTCAGTACATTGGTACGAAGTATCAAAGCCAATACCGCGCGAACCCTGCCCGCCTCGATTACTCGCCCCATTTGGGCACCTGGCTTTCATGACCGCGCCGCACGCGAGGATCACGATCTAAAGGCGACTGCCCGCTACATCATCATGAATCCGGTCCGCGCCGGGCTGGCGAGTTCGCCTCGCGGATACCCCTACTGGAATGCGGTGTGGATCTAGGCCCTGCCTTTGTGGGAGCGGCGTCAGCCGCGAAGCTGGTGATCTGTCAGATGCTCAGCTTCGCGGCTGACGCCGCTCCCACAAACCACACATCCCACAAACCCGCCCCTCCCCACCCGCGTCAATTTCCCGCCATCTGCCCATTCACATCCTCCGGCACGGCCCTTGCATCTGCTTGGGCAGCAATCCTGAGGAGCTCCACGTGGCCGTTGCCGCTGATAAAAACCGCAAAGCTGAACCCACCAAGGAAGCGGCAAGCAAACCGCGGCGCTCGTTGTTGGTCCCCGCCCTGGTCGCCGTATTTGCCGCCGCTGCTGCCGGCGGCGGCGTCTGGTATTTCACCCAGGGCAAGGCCGATGCCGCGGCCACCAAGGCCACCGCTGCCAAAACACCGGCGCCGGCACAGTACTTCGCGCTGGACCCGGCGTTCGTGGTCAACCTCAGTGGTCCCATCGACGGCCCGCGCTACCTGCAGGTCGAAGTGCAGCTGATGACCCGCGACCCGCTGGCCCTGACCGCGCTGCAGACCCATGCGCCGGCCATCCGCGCCAAATTATTGATGCTGTTCTCGCAGGTCGAGCCGACCCAGATCGCCGACCGCGCCGGCAAGGAAAAACTGCAGGCCGCCGCGTTGGCCGAAGTACAGAAGCTGATGAAGACCGAGACCGGCCAGAACAGCGCCGACGAATTGTTGTTCACCAGCTTTGTGACCCAGTAAGGCGCCACGATGAGCATCAACGACCTGCTGTCCCAAGACGAAATCGACGCCCTGCTGCATGGCGTGGATTCCGGCTCGGTCAATACCGCCGAGCCTGCGGCGGCACCGGGCGAAGCGCGTTCCTATGACTTCGCCAGCCAGGACCGCATCATCCGTGGACGCATGCCGACCCTGGAAATGGTCAATGAGCGTTTCGCACGCTTGTGGCGCATCGGCCTGTTCAACCTGATCCGCCGCTCGGCCGAGTTGTCGGTACGCGGTATCGAGCTGATCAAGTTCGGCGACTACCTGCACTCGTTGTACGTGCCGACCAACCTCAACCTGATCCGCTTCAAGCCACTGCGCGGCACCGGCCTGATCGTGTTCGAGCCGACCCTGGTGTTCGCCATCGTCGACAACTTCTTCGGCGGTGATGGCCGCTACCCCACCCGCATCGAAGGCCGCGAGTTCACCGCCACCGAAATGCGCGTGATCCAGCTGATGCTCAAGCAGACCTTCACCGATCTGCGCGAAGCCTGGGGCCCGGTGATGAACGTCGATTTCGACTACATCAACTCCGAGATCAACCCGCACTTCGCCAACATCGTCAGCCCGCGCGAATACGTGGTGGTCAGTCGCTTCCATGTCGAGCTGGACAGCGGCGGCGGCGACATCCACATCACCCTGCCGTACTCGATGCTGGAGCCCATCCGCGAACTGCTGGATGCCGGCATCCAGAGCGATCGCAACGACCGCGACGAAAGTTGGGCCATCATGCTGCGCGAGCAGCTGGATACCGCCGAAGTCGAGCTGTCCAGCGTGCTGGCCAAGCGCCGCATGAGCCTGCGCGAGCTGACCAAGCTGAAGATCGGCGATGTGCTGCCGATCGAGATGCCCAAGCAGGTGCCGCTGTGCGTGGAAGGCATCCCGGTATTCACCGGCGAGTTTGGCGTCTCCAACGACCGCAACGCCATCAAGATCACTGCTACCCATCCTCCGGGAAAGCGCCCGAGCGTCCCCGTGATTCAGGAAAACACCGATGAATGACAACCAATCCCCCGAAACCGAAACCGTCGCAGCGCCGGCGCAGTTCGCCAACCTGCAGGCCGACAACGGCATCAGTACCGATCTGGACCTGGACGTCATCCTCGACGTCCCGGTGACCCTGTCGCTGGAAGTCGGCCGCGCGCGCCTGCCGATCCGCAACCTGCTGCAGCTCAACCAGGGCTCGGTGGTGGAACTGGAACGCGGCGCCGGTGAATCGCTGGACGTGTTCGTCAACGGCACCTTGATCGCGCATGGCGAAGTGGTGGTCATCAATGATCGCTTCGGCGTGCGACTGACCGATGTGGTCAGCCCCAGCGAGCGCATCCGGAGACTGCGTTGATCGCATTGCTCGCCTATGCCGCGCCGGCCGCCAAGGCGGCCACGCCGGTTGGCCAGCATGCGGCCAGTGCACCCGGCCTGTTCGGTGCGTTCTTCACCCTGCTGCTGGTGCTGGGCCTGATCATCGGCCTGGGCTGGCTGCTCAAGCGCATGCCGGGCGGCGCCTTCCGGCCGGCCGAGGGCTTGAAGGTGGTGGCCAGCATCAACGTCGGTGCCAAGGAGCGTGTGGTGGTGGTCGACGTCAATGGCCAGCAGCTGCTGCTGGGCATCACCGCCGGCGGCATCAGCACCCTGCACCAGCTGCCTGAGCCGTTGCCGCAGACACCTGCGCCGGCCCTGCCCAATCTCAAACAATTACCGAATTTCGCCCAGTTGCTGGCACAGAAACTGCGCAAGGACTCCTGATCATGTCGGGCCAACGCTTCAATTCAAGCGGTTTGAACTCACGCACCTGCTGGCAGCTGCTGCTACTGCTGGCGATGCTGGCATTGCCGTTGTTTGCATGGGCCGCGCCCGGCCCGCAGATGCCGGCGCTGCCGGACGTGAATGTCGGCAAGATCGGCGGCGCGCCGGTCAGCCTGCCGCTGCAGACCCTGCTGTTGATGACGGCGATCACCCTGCTGCCATCGATGCTGCTGGTGCTCACCGCCTTCACCCGCATCATCATCGTGCTTGGCCTTCTGCGCCAGGCGCTGGGCACCGGGCAGACGCCTTCCAACCAGATCCTGCTCGGGTTGGCGCTGTTCCTGACCGCGATGATCATGATGCCGGTCTGGGACAAGTCGTGGTCCACCGGCATGGCGCCGTATCTGGATGGCAAGATCGATTTCCAGACTGCCTGGCAGCTGACCACCGCGCCGCTTCGCGCCTTCATGCTGGCGCAGGTACGTGAGACCGACCTGATGACCTTCGCCGGCCTGGCCGGGCAAGGCCCTTACGCCAGCCCGGATGCCATCCCCTTCCCGGTGCTGGTTGCCTCCTTCGTCACCAGCGAGCTGAAGACCGCCTTCGAAATCGGCTTCCTGATCTTCATCCCGTTCGTCATCATCGACCTGGTGGTGTCCAGCGTGCTGATGTCGATGGGCATGATGATGCTGTCACCGATGCTGGTCTCGGCCCCGTTCAAGATATTGCTGTTCGTGCTGGTCGACGGTTGGGTGCTGGTGGTGGGCACCTTGGCGGCAAGTTTCAACGCCGTCTGAGCGCACCCCGGGCCTGGGAACAAACAGGCCCGGCCTCAGTGGAAATCGCGGCTGCGCACGTCCAGGCTGCCCAGCAGCGAGGACAGATCATCCAGGCGGCGTGCGATCAGATGACGCACGCCGTTTTCGGCTTCCAGACGACCACTGACCTGCATCAGCCGTGATTCCAGGAATATCTGCCGTTGGCGTTCAGCCAGCTGCCGCCAGACCACCACATTGATCTGGCCAAACTCGTCCTCCAACGTGATGAAGGTAACCCCGCTGGCGGTCGCCGGCCGCTGCCGGCCGCGCACCAAGCCGGCCACCAGCACATTGCCGGTACTGCGCATGCTTTCCAGATCCCGGGAACTGCGGCAGCGCCGCGCGCGCAGCTGGCTGCGCAGGCGGGCAAGCGGATGCAGCTCCAAGGTGGTTCCCAGCAAGGCGTAGTCCGCGTTGAGATCCTCGCCGACGCTGGGCATCGGCAAGGCAACATCGGCCTCCGCCGTCGCCGGCTGATCGTCGAACAGCGGCCGCTGGTCTTCCACGCCGGCAATCGCCCAACGTGCGCGATGGCGGTTGCCGGCCATGCCGCGCAAGGCACCGGCATCGGCCAACAAGGCACGTGCGCGCGCATCCAGATCCGCACGCCGGCACAAGTCGGCGATATCGGTGAACGCGTCCTGCGCCCTGGCCTGCTCGATACGCAATGCGTCTTCGGCATTGAAGCCGCGCACCAGGCAGAAGCCCAGCCGGATCGCCAGACGCTGGTTGTCGCGCTCCCATTCCAGCGAACACTCCCAGCCGCTGTAACGTACATCCAGTGGCCGCGTCGCCACGCCATGCCGGCGCACGTCCTGCAGCAACTGGTCCGCACTGTAGAAGCCCATAGGCTGGCTGTTGAGCAGCGCACAGGTGAACTCGGCTGGATGGTGGCATTTCAACCAGCTGCTGGCATAGGCGATCAGCGCGAAACTGGCAGCGTGGCTTTCCGGAAAACCGTAGCTGCCGAAGCCCTTTATCTGTTCGAAGATGCGTTCGGCAAAGTCCAGCGGATAGCCGCGATCCAGCATGCCCTCAGTCAGCTTTACCCGATGTGGTTCCAGGCCGCCGTGGCGCTTCCATGCCGCCATTGAACGGCGCAGGCCATCGGCTTCGCTGGCGTTGTAACCGGCGGCGACCATTGCGATCTGCATCACCTGCTCCTGGAACAGCGGCACGCCCAAGGTGCGTTTGAGCACCTCCTTCAGGGCTTCGGATGGATAGCTGACCAGCTCCTCACCGGTACGCCGGCGCAGGTAGGGATGCACCATGTCGCCCTGGATCGGGCCGGGGCGGACAATGGCCACTTCAACCACCAGATCGTAGAAGGTCTGCGGCCGCAGCCGCGGCAGCATCGCCATCTGCGCACGCGATTCAATCTGGAATACGCCCACCGTATCGGCGCGGCTGATCATGTCGTAGGTGGGTTTGTCTTCCTGCGGAATCGTCGCCAGGGTGTAGTGCCGGCCGCGATAACGCTCGATCAGGTCGAAGCAGCGCCGCACTGCGGTGAGCATGCCCAGCGCCAGCACATCGACCTTCATCAGCCCCAGGGTTTCCAAGTCATCCTTGTCCCACTGGATCACCGTGCGAGCGTCCATCGCCGCGTTCTCCACCGGCACCATGCTGTGCAGGGCGCGCTCGGAAATGACAAAGCCACCCGGATGCTGGGATAGATAATGCGGGAAATCGACCAGCTCGTTGGCCAGTATCAGGATGCGCCGCAGCAGCGGGCTGTCCGGGTCAAAGCCGTGTTCGCGCAGCCGCTCGGCATCGGGGATGCTGTCCGACCAGTGGCCGATGCAGGAAGTGAGCTGGGTGATCACATCGCCCGGCATGCCCAATACCCGCGCCACGTCGCGCAGTGCACCGCGCCCACCGTACTGGGTGGCCACCGCCGCCAGGGCGGCACGTTCGCGGCCATAGCGCGAAAACACGTACTGGATGACTTCCTCGCGCCGCTCATGCTCGAAGTCAACGTCGATATCCGGCGGCTCATCGCGGTCATCCGAGATGAAACGTTCGAACAAAAGATAGCTGTGCGAGGGATCCAGCTCGGTGATGCCCAGCACGAAGCACACCACCGAATTGGCCGCCGAGCCACGGCCCTGGCAAAGGATGCCGATGCTGCGTGCATGGGCCACCAGATCATGCACGGTGAGGAAGTAGGAGGCGTATTTCTTCTTGGCGATCAGGCCCAGTTCTTTTTCGATCAGCGCCTGTGCTGCAGGCGTCGCGCCTTCCGGCCAGCGCTTGCGCGCGCCGCGTGCCACCAGCTCCGCCAACCAGCACTGCGCCGTATAACCGGCAGGCACCACCTCGCTCGGATACTGGTAGTTCACCGCCTCTTTCAGATCAAACCCGGCACAACGCCGGGCGATGCACAGGCTGTGCTGCAGCAGTTCGGCGGGGTAGATCGCCTGCAGCGCCGACAGCGTACGCAGGTGCCGCTCGCCATTGGCAAACAGGCGCTGCCCGGCTTCGGCAACGGTGACCCGATGGCGGACGGCAGTCATCACATCCTGCAACGCGCGTCGTCCGCGCGCATGCATATGCACGTCACCGGCCGCCACCAGCGGCAGTTGCAGCTCTTCGCCCAGTTGCCGCAGCTGCTGCAGGCGTGCATCGTCATCGGCACCGTGGTGCAACTCCACAGCAATCCAGCAGCGCTGTGGAAACCACTGCCGCAACTGCATGGCTTCTGCAGACTGCGGTTGCACGCCAGGCAACCACAGCGCCAACAAGCCGCTGCGATCAACCGCGGCCAGGTCGTCGGCCAGCAAGCGGTATTCGCCTTTCTCCGCGCGTCGGCGGCCCTGCGTGATCAGCCAGCACAAGGCCTGATAACCGGCGGCATTTTCCACCAGCAGGACCAGCCTCGGTCCGTTCTCCAGCTGGATTTCGCTACCAACAATCAGTGGCAATCCGGTTTCCTTCGACGCACGCCAGGCCCGGACGATGCCGGCCAGCGTGCATTCGTCGGTGATGGCCAGCGCTTTGTAGCCATGCGCCTTGGCCCGTGCGAATAGCTCATCCGCAGTCGATGCACCGCGCTGGAAACTGAAGGCGGACAGGCAATGCAGTTCGGCGTAACCGGCACTCATGCGAACCAGCCCTGCAGCATGAAACCGCCCTCGCCGCCTACCTCGCGCCAGGCCCAGGCCTGCTGGCCGAAGCGGGTGCTGACACGGTAGTAGTCACGGCGCACGTCGTCGCCATCCCACCAGCCGCTTTCAATCCGCTCCGGGGCCGACAACAATTCCGGGCTTGCCCCCGGCCAGGGTTGCGGCGTGCGCAGCAACCATCCAGGCCGCACTGGTGACGGTAGGCTATCGGCGGTTGCAGCTGCAGCTGGGGCGGCCTCGCCGCGCCAGGCATGTTCGGGCCGATGATCGGCATGTACGCGCAGCCCGTGCACGGATTGGTCGCCCAAGCGCGCGCGCAAGCGTTCGCGCAACTGCTCCCACGGCATGCTCTGCTGCGGGCGGGTGTCGAACAACTCACGGTGCTCGGGGACGAAGGCCGGCAATTGATCGGCGCGCAAACCGAACTGGCGCACCGGCGCCGGCAGCTTGGCCTGCTCCAGACGGCTGCGGGCAATCTCGAACAACAGGCTGGCATCACGTTCGGCCGCAAGCAGACCGATTTCCACCGTGGTGGCTGGCCGGTCCTCGTGTTCCAACAACAGTGCAAAACGCTGCACGCTGCCATCACGTCCGGCCAGAAACGCCGCCAGATCGGAGGTCAAACGCCGCAGCGGAAACAGCAGCGCCTGCGAAGACTCCACCTCGTAACCCAGCTCGATACGCAGCTCAAAAACATCCGGCGGCTGGTACGGCTGCAATACGAAAGGCCTCTCACCCAGCAAGGCATCCAGCTGCCGCAGCACCTCCGGTGCAAAGCGCCGATTGATGCTGGCCCGTGGCAAAGCCTGCAACTGTTTGACGGTGCGGATGCCCATGCGCGCGAAAGCCCCCGATGCGCTGGCACCAAAGCCGGCGCGCGCCACCGGCAACTGGCCAAGCAATGCCAGCAACCCAGCCTCATCCACGCATATGCCATCACCGGCATTGGCCAGGGCGCGGGCTGCGACCGGATTGGGGGCCAAGGCGATCCGATGGCGGAAACCCAGTGCGCCCAGTTCCTGCCGTAGACGTGCTTCGAACTTCGGCCATGGCCCAAACAGCGCCAGGCTGTGTTCGATCTCGATGATCAAGGCCTGCGCATACTGCAGACTTACCTGCGAGCTGAACTGATACGCCCAGGCCGCCAGAAACCGATGCCACTCCGACTGCGCATCGGGCTCATGCGCATGTATCTCGAACCCGGTTGCCAGTGCCTGCGCCGTCACCAGCGATTGCCCTGCCTTCAAGCCCAGCGCTGCCGCTGCCGGATTGACCGCATGCACTACCCGCCGCTGGCTCGGCCCGCTGATCAGCACCCGTGCCGCTGCCGGCTCGGCGCAGCCGCGCAACACGCCATCCATGGCCAGATGTGGCAATAAAATGCACGCCCACCGCATGGCTTACTGCCCCCGGGCAAAGGGCAGCGGCCGCGAAGGCACCATGCCACCGCGGCACTTCAATACCCGCAGCTGCGCCGGCTGTGCATCGATGGCGATACGCAGCGCCGCAGGCGAAGGATTTTTTGCCGCCTGCAACGGCCGGCTGGCAAAGCCCAGGGTCTGCCCGGATTCGGCCGCCACCTGCAGCCGCCGCAAGGCCTTGTCTTCGGCCAGCTGCGGCCAGCACAGCACGGCACCGCAGCTACCCGAACGCAGGCATTGTTCGGTGGCCCAGAGCGCATCGCGCTGATCGGCCGCCTGCACCACCTGCAACTGGCGCAGGTCGATGCCCGCCGCCTGCCAGGCCGGTGCATACGGAATATGGGGCGGTGCCACCAGCACCACACGCTCGCCGGCTTGGGTCAGCCGTGCCAGGCTTGGCCACAGCAGGCGCAGTTCACCCACACCTTCGGCAGGCAGCAGGATTTCGCTCAGCGCCGATTCTGGCCACCCGCCGGTCGGCAACGCTGCATCCAGTTGCGCATAGCCGGTGGGCTGGCGGCTGGCCGGCAACGGCGCAGGTCGGCCGCGCCAGACCCGGCGCTCATGCAGCAGGCTATCAAGGGCAACCACCGCGCCCATCAGCCGCGCCGCACCAGGCCACAGAAAACACCTTCGACGGCAAAGTCCTGATCGGGTTGCACTTCAATCGGCGCATAGGCCGGATTGCGCGGCAGCAGACGCAACGATGCGCCGCTACGCGCGAGCCGCTTGATGGTCAACTCGCCATCCAGCCGGGCAACCACGGTCTGCCCGTTGCGCGCATCACTGCTGCGCCTGACCCCGACCAGATCACCATCGAAAATACCGTCGTCGATCATCGAATCGCCCTGCACGCGCAGCAGGTAGTCCGGGCGCATCGCAAACAGCCGTTCATCCAGCGCCAGCGTATCGACCAGCCCGGCATCGGCACCGATCGGTGCACCTGCGGCAACCCGCCCCAGAATAGGCACCTGCAGCAGCTCGGCACGCGCCGACTGGCCCGCAGGGCGGATCCCGCGTGCCTGACCGGCAGCCACTTCGATCAGCCCGGCCTCGCTCAAGGCCAGCACATGCTTGCGCGCCGCCCCACGCGAGGCCAGGCCGCAGGCGCTGGCGATTTCGGCCAGGGACGGCGATTGCCCGTGCCCATTCACCTGGTCACGGATATAGCCAAGGATGGCGGCACGGCGGGGGCTGAGGTCAGTCATGGAGTACATTTGTACTCCATCTACACAAAGCCCGCCAGAGGCTAAGCGCCTCTATTCAGGTGAATGTGGAAAACACGGTGCCGCTGCTATCTTTCGCGCCATATGGACCCCAAAGTCCCCATGAAACCGTATCCGTCCTTGCCACAGGCATTGCGCAGCGTGCCACTGCGCACCATCGCCCCGGTAACCACGCTGGCCTTGCTGTGTTTTGCGCTATGGCTGTGGTTTGACGGCGAGCGCCTTGCTGCCGCCATCAGCGGCGTGTTGGCCGTGCTGGCCCTGCTGGCCAGCGTATGGATCCATCAGCGCCAACCGCGCCTGGAGCTTGGTGGCGTGTTGCTGTGCGTGGCCACCGTGAGTGGCTGCCTGCTCTCTGCCTGGCAGCTGGGCAGCGACGCCCTGCCGTGGACCTACCTGGTACTGATGTCGAATTTCTTCATCGTCCGCAATCAGATCGCCACCCCGCTCAACCTGATGCTGGTCGCCGGCCTGCTGCTGATGCCGGGCCTGTTGCTGGGCCAACCGGCACAACTGCAGTCGCTGATCGTGATGGTGTTGGTTTTCGGCTTTGGCTACCACTTCTCGCATCGCCTGCAAGGCGACCGCACACGCCTGGAAATGCTGGCATCGCTGGATGCGCTGACCGGCGTTCCCAACCGGCGGGCGCTGGAGAAATCCTTGCAGGCGCATATAGACGGCATGCGTGCCGAGCGCTTCCGGCAAGGCCTGGTGGTGATCGATATTGATAATTTCAAAGAGGTCAACGACCGCTACGGTCACGGCGCGGGCGACATCGCCCTGTCCGACCTGGCCGCGATCCTGCGTTTTGAATTGCGCGAAAACGACCAGGTATTCCGCTTTGGTGGCGAGGAGTTCGTGATCCTGGTTGACACCGGCAGCCGCGAAGCGCTGGCCCGCTTCAGCGAGCGCCTGCGCAAGATGGTCTATCAATCGCTGCGCGGCCCCGGTGGCCGCATCACCATCTCGGCGGGCGCGGCGATGTATGCAGGCGAGCAACGTTGGCAGGACTGGTTCGCGCGCGCCGATGCTGCGCTGTATGCGGCCAAGGCCCAGGGGCGCAACAACGTGGTGGTAGCTGAGTAGCGGCTGTTTTGATGTTGGTTTTGGTTGTTGCTATTTCTGTGGCTTTGCTTCGGCTTCGCTTGTGACTTTGGCTTCTGCTTCTGCTCTGGCTTCTG